>NZ_CP188256.1:2230418-2549049 GCF_049994875.1 Cellulomonas sp. McL0617 | reverse complement strand
GCCCAACGACCTCGGACTCTCGCGTCGGCACCTGAGCCAGGCGCTCGACGCGTCCCTGCGCCGGCTCGGCGTCGAGCACGTCGACCTCTACCAGCTGCACGCCTGGGACGCCCTCACGCCGGTCGAGGAGACGCTGCGCTTCCTCGACGACGCCGTCGGCGCGGGCAAGATCTCGTCGTACGGCTTCTCCAACTTCCTGGGCTGGCAGCTCACCAAGGCTGTGCACGTCGCGCGCTCGCACGGCTGGGCGGCTCCCGTGACGCTCCAGCCGCAGTACAACCTGCTGGTCCGCGACATCGAGCACGAGGTCGTGCCGGCCGCGCTCGACGCTGGGCTCGGTCTCCTGCCCTGGTCGCCGCTCGGCGGCGGCTGGCTCTCCGGCAAGTACACGCGCGACGTCGCTCCGGTGGGCGCCACACGCCTGGGTGAGGACCCAGCGCGCGGCATGGAGGCGTGGAAGGCCCGCAACGCGCAGGACCGGACGTGGCGGGTGGTCGACGCCGTGCGCGAGGTGGCCGACGGGCGCGGCGTCCCGATGTCGCAGGTCGCGCTCGCCTGGCTCGGCGCACGGCCCGCGGTGACGTCCGTGATCCTCGGTGCCCGCACCGTGGACCAGCTGATCGACAACCTCGGCGCCGCGGACCTGGACCTGTCCGAGCAGGAGACGGCCCGCCTCACCGACGCGAGCGTCCCGGTCGTCGACGACTACCCCTACGGCGAGCCCGGCGTCTCGCAGCGCTTCCGCCGGATCACGGGCGGTCGTTGACGAGGGGCGCAGGCCCGGGACTTCCAGCCCTGCCGACCGGCCCCGCCCGGATGGGACGGTCAGCTGTGCTGACGATCGAGCAGACCATGGACCACCAGGCGGAGTACGCCGCGACCAAGGTGGAGATGACCCGCCGTCCGCTCGCCTACCTCGTGCAGTCCGCGCTCGCGGGCTCCTACATCGGCGTCGCGGTGGTGCTCATGTTCACGGCTGCCGGGGGACTCGCGCTTGCCGGGTCGCCGTGGACCAAGCTGGTCCAGGGGCTCGTGTTCGGCGTCGCGCTGACTCTGGTGCTCACCGCCGGCGGTGAGCTCGCCACCTCGAACATGATGACCCTCACGCAAGGGGCGATCCGCCGGACCATCGGGTCGGGAGCCGCCGGCGCGACGCTCGCCTTCTCGTTCGTCGGCAACCTCGTCGGAGCCGTGGTCTTCGGCGCCATCGTGCACGCCTCCGGGGTGCTCGCTCCGGGCACGCCCGCCGGGACGATGCTCGCCGGCATCCTGGCGGCCAAGAGCCACGAGTCCGGCGGTCAGCTCTTCTGGCGCGGCGTGCTCTGCAACATGCTCGTGTGCCTGGCCATCTGGTCGGCGGCGCGACTGCGCAGCGAGGTCGCCCGGCTGGTGGTGATCTTCTGGTGCCTGCTCGCCTTCATCACCTCGGGCTTCGAGCACGTCGTCGCCAACATGACGACGTTCACGCTCGGCCTGCTGGGCCACGTCCCGGGCGCGACCCTCGCCGCGTTCGGGCGCAACCTCGCAATCGTCGGCGCGGGCAACCTCGTCGGGGGCGCGCTCGTCGTCGGCGCCGCCTACGCGGTCGTCGCGGGTCAGGCGGCTCCGCCTCCGCGAGTTGTTGCCCGGCCCGAGCCGGAGGACGCTGTAGGCACACGGAGGTAGGACATGCCACCACTGGCCCTCATCACCGGGGCGTCCTCGGGCCGGAGCCCGAACCCCGCCTCGCGGTACCCCGCAGAGGCGGCCCGCGCGTGAGCGACGACTCGGTGACCAGCGGGGTCATCGATCCCCGCTACGGCGACGCGACCCAGGTGCCACCACCGTGGGAGGTCGTCGAACGCATCCTCGCCGACGCGCAGCTCTACTGGATCGTCACGGTGCGTGCCGACGCCCGCCCGCACGCGGTGCCGCTCGTGGGCGTGTGGCAGGCGGGGACGTTCGCCTTCTGCACCGGGCCCGACGAGCAGAAGCAGCGCAACCTCGACGGCAACCCACAGGTCGCGGTGACCACGGGCAGCGGCGGCGCGGGCGGCTGGGCGAACGGCAAGGACGTCGTGGTCGAGGGTCGCGCGGTCCGGGTCACCGAACGCGACGACCTCGAGGTGCTGGCCGCCGCGTGGTTCGCCAAGTACGGCGACGACTGGCGGTTCGAGGTCAGGGGCGAGCGCTTCGTCGAGCTCAGCAGCTCGGGTGGGTCGACGGGCGGCGGCGCGCTGGTCTACCGGGTCGCGCCGGCCAAGGTGCTCGTCTTCGGCGACGAGCACGGCCAGACGGCCTACCGCTTCTGACGACCGTCGGGAGGTCGGTCCTAGGCGTCGAGGATCGCGCGCAGGGTGCGTGCGTTGTGCACGGCGAAGCCGGCGCCGTCGTTGTTGAAGTAGGCCAGGACGTCGCGGCCGTCGGCCACCCACTCGCGCATCCGGTCGGCCCACCAGTGCAGGTCGGCGTCCGAGTACGAGCCGCCGTACAGGTGGTCGTGGTCGGGCCCGTGCAGCCGCACGTACACGAACGGCGCGGTGGCGCGCAGGACGCACGGGAGCCGAGCGCCGCTCATCACGCAGGCGGCCGCGCCGTGCCGTTCGAGCAGTGCGAACACCGCGTCGTCCTGCCAGGACGGGTGGCGCAGCTCCACGGCGACCCGGACCCAGTCGGGCAACGTGCCCAGGAACCAGTCGAGGCGTGCGTCGTCACGCTCCTGGTCGGGGCGGAGCTGCACGAGCAGCACCTCGCGACGATCTCCGAGCTCGTGCCAGGACCGGGCGATCCGCTGCGACCAGGTCTCGGGCGCGTACAGCCGCTTGGCGTGGGTGAGCCCGCGCGGTGCCTTCACGGAGAGCCCGAAGCCCGGCGGGAGCCGACGGCGCCAGCTCGCGAACGTCGAGTCGCGCGGCCACCGGTAGAAGCTGGCGTTGAGCTCGACGGTGTCGAACTCCTCGACGTACCGCGCGAGCCGGTCGCCGGGCGGCAGGCCCGGTCGGTAGAGCACACCCGCCCAGTGGTCGTACGACCACCCGGAGGTCCCGATCCGGATGCTCACCCCGGCAGCGCCGGGGAGAACCGGCGGAAGCCGTCGACGAGCCTCACCGCGCCCGGGGCGACGGAGGCGACGTCCTCCCAGGGCACCAGGAACGTGCCCCGGTGGCGCCAGGCGTAGTAGCGCGCGAGCACGGCGGGCGCGCGGACGCGGGTGCGTTCGTACCCGAGGAACGAGGTGCCGGTCCGTGGGCTGACCAGGAGCCCGTGCAGGCGCGGTGCGGCCAGGAGCCCGTCCAGCGGTCCGTCCAGGGCGAACCGCACGTCGACGACGTAGCCGAGGCGGTCCCCGGACGTTCCGGTCACGGGTGCGTCGAGGAGGTCACCCAGGATCATGGCTGCCTCCCGGGATGCGTCGGATGATGTGGTCGCGGACCCAGCGCTCGGTCCAGGTGACGTCCAGCTCCGCGCCCCGGACGCCCAGCCGGACCGTGGTGCCGACGTCGGTGACGTGGGTCCAGCGGATGCGGTGCCAGCGCGACGACGGGGGCCGGCCGCCGAACATCCGCGTCGCCAGCACGGCTCCGCTGAGCAGCGAGGTGATCACCGCGGCCTGCGTCCCGTCGGGCAGGTCGGCCCCGTCCAGGCCGTGCACCTCGAGATCGTCCACCGTGCACACCGGGGTCCCGTCGACGTCGAGGACCTGCCGGTCGAGCAGGTGCAGGCGTGCATCGAGCACCAACCCGCTGGGGCGCGGAGCCTCGGGCAGCTCGGTCATGAACCCGCTCCCGTCACGATCATCAGGGGGATCGCGGCGACGGACGCCACCACGATGATCACCAGGTAGACCAGCGCCAGCCCGTTGGTCAGGCGCCCGTTCACGTGCTTGCCCATGTACTCGGGGTCGTTGGCGACGACGAGGATCGGCAGGTACGTCAAGGGCAGCGCCACCGCCGAGAACACCACGGAGAACTCCGTCACCGCCACCGGGTTCACGCTGGTCATCAGGACGCCGACGGCGATGACGATGCAGATGATCATCGTCAGGTGGAACCGGGCCGCGTGCACGGGGCGGCGGAACTTGCCCCACGACCAGCCGAGGAACTGCGCGAGCGTGTACCCGCTGGACAGCGACGTCTCCAGGGCGGCGCCGAAGGTGGCGGCCACGATGCCGACCAGCACCACCGCCAACGCCAGCTTGCCCCCCGCGATCGCGACCGGCAGGACGATCTGGGACAGGGAGGAGACCTGGATGCCCTGGGGCAGGAAGACGATGGCCGCGCAGGCGGCGATGGCGACCGACAGGACGCCGCCCAGCGGGAAGCCGACGAGCACGTTCATCCGGGACTGGGACAGGTCCTTGACGGTCCACTTCTCCTCGACGGCCCCCGAGGAGAAGAAGAACACCTCGTACGGGGTCATCGCGGCGCCGAACAGGGCGATCGCGTAGTACCAGTACGAGGCCGGGCCCTCCTGCGCGCTGACGCGCGGGTGGAACGCCTGGTCGGCGAGCGCGCTCCAGTCGGGCCCGAGCAGGAACACCGCCACCGCGAACACGATGAGGGTCAGCCCGACGAGGCCCGTGACGTTCTCCATGATCGAGAACCTGGTCCGCCAGATCACCAGCCAGACCGCGAGCCCGGCGACGGGGATCCACAGGCGCGGTTCGACGCTGCTGGCCAGCTGCAGCGCCAGCGCGATACCGCCCACCTCCGCCGTCAAGGTCAGCAGGTTGATCAGGAACGACGCCCCGAGGTTCGCGCCCGCGGCCCGCGGCCCGAGGCGCTCGCGGATGATCTCGAACGTCGCGCGACCGCTGACCGCGGCGACCTTGCCCGACATCTGCGCGAAGACGCAGATCCCGACCACGCCCACCACGACGACCCACGCCAGGGACAGCCCGAACCGCGAGCCGACGACCGCGTTGGTGACCAGGTCCCCGATGTCCAGGAAGCCGCCGATCGCGGTGAGGATGCCCAGAGCCAGGCCGAGGACCTTCTTCACGACGCACCGTCCAGCTGGCCCGTCAGCCGGTCCAGCCGGTCGGCGCTCGCGCCCAGGGCCTTGTCGACGGAGTCCGGACCGGTGCCCGCGCCGTTCGCCCACCCTCGAGCGGCCACGACCGAGCCCTGCGCCTCGCGGACGGCCGCGAGCGCGTCCTGCTGCCATGCCGCGGTCGTGCGGTCCGTCGGCACCAGCGTGACCACGGCGAAGGCGGCGTCGTCGAGGACCGCGACCTGGTCGAGGAGGGCGGTGTCCGCCACGGAGGGAGTGAGGCGATCCGCCGCAAGCTGGTCCACGGCGATCTGCGCGGTCGCCACTGCTGACGACGCCTGCTGGACGGGGTCGACCAGCGCGCGCGCGTCGTCCGACTCCGTCGACGACGAGCCGACCGCACAACCGGCGGCCAGCGCGAGGGCGACCAGGGCGAGAGCGGCCCGTGCGGCGAGCATGGGACGCATCGTGACGCGCCGTCGATCGCCGCGCACGTCGAGGGGGATCGGAGCGTGACGTCCGCGAGCCACGGCCCCGGCCGACGTCGATGTGCGGTAGACCTTCGAGTACGGCGCTGCAGTCAGAGTCCGGCGCTCGTCACTGAGGAGACGGATGACGATGGTCTGGGCACGTGTCATCGGCGGGGTGCTGTTGATCCTCGTCGGAGTGCTCTGGGTCCTGCAGGGGTCCGGGGCGCTGGGGGCCACCGGCGGGATGAACGGGCAGTCCCAGTGGACGCTGATCGGAGCGGTGGTCGCGATCGTCGGAGTGGTGCTGCTCGTCGGCGGGATCACCAAGCTGCGCGCCGGACGGCGCGGTTGAGTCAGGAGCACTGATGGAGTACCGCCAGCTGGGCCGCACGGGCATGTCCGTCTCCGAGATCGGCTACGGCGCATGGGGGATCGGCGCCTCGATGTGGATCGGCGCGCAGGAGGACGAGTCGGTGGCCGCGCTGCACCGCGCCATCGAGCTGGGCGTGAACTTCATCGACACCGCCCGCGGCTACGGCGACAGCGAGCGGATCGTCGGCGGCGTGCTGCGGGACCACCCAGGTGTGCACGTCGCGACGAAGGTGCCACCCAAGAACGGTGTCTGGCCGGCGTCCGCGGGCGTGCACCCCGACGAGACGTTCCCCGGCGCCCACATCCGAGCGAGCCTCGAGACGAGCCTGGCGGCGTCGGGGCTCGAGGCGTTCGACCTGCTGCAGTTCCATGTGTGGAGCGACGAGTGGGTCGGCCACGGCGACTGGCTCGAGACCATCGCGGACCTGCGCCAGGAGGGCAAGATCCGCTTCTTCGGCGTCTCGGTCAACGACTACCAGCCGGAGAACGCCCTGCAGCTCGTGCGCAGCGGGACCGTCGACACGGTGCAGGTGATCTACAACGCCTTCCACCAGCAGCCGGCCGAGCAGCTCCTGCCGGCGTGCACCGAGAACGGCGTCGGCGTCATCGTGCGCGTGGCCCTCGACGAGGGCGGGCTCACCGGGCGGATCACGGCCGGCTCGACGTTCCCCGACGGTGATTTCCGGAACGGGTACTTCGGCGGCGACCGGAGCGCGCAGGTCGAGCAGCACGTGTCGGCGCTGACCGCGGAGCTCGGCATCGCGACCGACGAGCTGCCTGACGTCGCGCTGCGGTACGTCCTGGACGATCCCGCCGTGTCGACGGTGATCGCGGGCATGCGCAGCATCCGCAACGTCGAGCGGAACGCCGCGACGAGCGATGGGCGACGGTTGACCGAGGAGCGTCGTGCCGTGATCCAGGCGCACCGCTGGGAGCGGAACTTCTACCGCGCTCCGGGACACACCGACTGATCGAGCGCCTTCACCTCGGCACGGAGCATCCCGGCTCGCCGTCCGGACTGACGGCGGGGCGCGCTCACTCGAGCATGGTGCGCAACCACGACTCCACGCCGGCGATGTGCACGGTGGCCTGGGCGTCGGCGAGGCCGGGGTCGTGGGCGCTGATCGCCTCGAAGATCGCTCGGTGCTCCGCAAGCGTGCGGGCGAGGGCGCCTTCCTCCGTCATGCCGCGCCACAGCCGTGCGCGCAGCGTCCGGCTCGACATCGAGTCGATGAGCGAGGCGAGCACGGAGTTCCGGGCCGCGCGGGCGATCGCGCGGTGGAACTCGATGTCCGCGCTGACGAGGTCCTCGACGGTGGAGTCGACGGTCGTCCGACCCAGGATCTCGCGCAGACCCTCGATGTCGTCAGCGTCCGCGAGGCGCGCCGCCTTGGCGCTCGCCGCGGGCTCGAGGATGCGGCGGACCTCGAGCAGCTCGAGGACCGTGGTGTCCCGGTGGAAGTCCGCGATGAAGGTCAGCGTGTCCACGAGAGACTCGGCCGACAGGCTCGACACGTAGGTGCCGTCGCCCTGCCGCACGTCGAGGATCCGGAGGACGGACAGCGCCCGCACGGCCTCCCGGAGCGAGCTGCGGGACAGCCCCAGGTCGGCCGCGAGGTCGGCCTCGCGAGGCAGTCGCTGACCGGGTTGGAGCTCGCCTGACGCGATCATCGACTTCAGCTTCTCGATCGCCACGTCGGTGACTGCCACGGCGCACCCCTCAGACGTCTGATGACTCGGGCCGCGTGTGTCGATCCGGCCCGGCAGCCCGAGTCTGGCCCAGATTTCCCGGCAACTCAAACGCCCGCGCCGCGATCGATCGTGACGAATTCGTTGCCTACCTGCCTCTTTACAATGCCGAGCCACAGCTACAGACTGGGCGCAGACATCGGAGGTTTGGCCGCCGAGCCCCTAGTTGGACAGGGTCCCGACAGTGCTGTGCGGCCTTCGATCGATCGATACATCGGATCAGTGACGACCCGAGAGAGGGTGCCCAGTGAATGCTCGGCAGTCTGGAGACCCGACGTGACGGCAGTTTTCGAGCCGTTCGACGTCGTGGACGTGCGGTTCCCCACCTCCCGCGAGCACGACGGTTCCGACGCGATGAACCCGGACCCGGACTACTCCGCTGCGTACGTCGTCGTGCGCACCTCGGCCGGCGAGAGCGGTGCAGGGTTCGTGTTCACCATCGGCCGCGGGAACGAGGTCGCCGCCTCGGCGATCCGCGCGGTCGAGCGGCTCGTGGTGGGCCTCGACGTCGAGGAGACCTTGGCCGACATGGGCGCGTTCTGGCGTCTGATCGTGCACGACTCGCAGCTGCGTTGGCTCGGGCCCGAGAAGGGCGTCGTGCACATGGCGATCGGCGCGGTCGTGAACGCGGTCTGGGACCTGTACGCGAAGCGTGAGGGCAAGCCGCTGTGGCAACTCCTCGGCGAGCTGACCCCTGAGCAGCTCGTCGCGCTGATCGACTTCCGGCACCTCTCCGACGCGCTGACACCGGCCGAGGCGCTGGAGATCCTGACGCGCGGCGCGGCAGGCAAGGACGCGCGCGTCGCGGCGTTGCTGGCCGACGGGTACCCCGCGTACACCACGTCGGCCGGTTGGCTGGGCTACTCGGACGCCAAGGTCGAGCTGCTGGTCAAGGAGGCGCTCGCCGACGGCTTCACGCACCTCAAGCTCAAGGTCGGCGCGGACGCCGACGACGACGAGCGGCGGCTCGAGATGGTGCGCTCGCTCGTCGGCCCCGACGTCCTCCTCTCGATCGACGCGAACCAGGCCTGGGACGTCGGCGAGGCGATCGACACGATCGGCCGGCTCGCGCCGTACGGCCTGTACTGGGTGGAGGAGCCCACCAGCCCGGACGATGTCGCCGGCCACCGGGCCATCGCCCAGGCGGTGGCGCCGGTGCGGGTGGCGACCGGTGAGCACGTCGCCAACCGTGTCGTGTTCAAGCAGCTCCTCGCCGCGGGGGCCATCGACGTCTGCCAGATCGACGCCTGCCGCGTGGCCGGCGTCAACGAGAACGTCGCCATCCTCGTCCTGGCGGCGAAGTACGGAGTCCCGGTCTGCCCGCACGCGGGTGGTGTCGGGCTGTGCGAGGTCGTGCAGCACCTCGCGATGTTCGACCTGGTGGCCGTCAGCGGGAGCACGCAGAACCGCTGGATCGAGTTCGTCGACCACCTGCACGAGCACTTCGTCGTCCCTGCGCGCGTGCAGGGCGGCCGCTATCTGGCGCCGACGCTCCCGGGCTCCGGCGCCGAGCTCCTCCCCACCACGCTGATCGACTACCGCTATCCCGACGGCGTCGTGTGGTCAGACCCCCAGTCGACTGACCCCCACCCCCAGGGCCGCTGAGCGTGCCCCGTCTCAAAGGAGAGATCGTGCGACTCAAGTTGGCAATGAGCGCCACCGCGGCCCTGGCCGCGGTCGGCCTTCTGGCTGCGTGCAGCAGCAGCTCAACTCCCGGCAACGACGGCACCAGCGGCAGCAGCGGCGGCGCCACCGGCGGGGGGAGCCGCCCGCTCGTCGGCGTCGACTACCCCCGCTCCGACTCCGACTTCTGGAACGCGTACATCAATTACGTCCCGGAGAAGGCCGACACGGTCGGCGTCGACCTCAAGACGACCAACTCGCAGAACGACATCAGCAAGCTGGCCGACAACGTGCAGACGCTGGTCGCGCAGGGCGTCAAGGGCGTCGTCATGGCGCCCCAGGACACCGCCGCGATCATCCCGACGCTGCAGCAGCTCGCGTCGAAGAACATCCCCGTCGTGTCGATCGACACGCGGCCCGACAGCGGGAAGGTCTACATGGTCGTGCGTGCGGACAACCGCGCCTACGGCACCAAGGCCTGCAAGTACATCGGCGACACTCTCGGCGGCAAGGGCAACGTGGTGATGTTCGAGGGCGACCTGGCCTCGATCAACGGCCGCGACCGCACCGAGGCGTTCAACGACTGCATGAAGTCGGACTACCCGAACATCAAGGTGTTCGGCGAGCCGACCAAGTGGGACCCGCCGACGGCGGTGTCTCAGCTCAACACCGTGCTGGCGGGCAACACGATCAACGCGATCTACATGCAGGCGTCGATCTACCTGCCCTCCACGCTGCAGGCTCTGCAGCAGAAGGGCCTGCTCAAGAAGCGCGGCGAGGACGGCCACATCGTCATCGTGTCGAACGACGGCGTGCCGGCCGAGTTCCAGGCGATCAAGGACGGCACCATGGACGCCACGGTGTCCCAGCCCGCCGACCTCTACGCCCAGTACGGCCTGCAGTACGTCAAGGACGCGATCGACGGCAAGAAGTACACGCCGGGCGACGACGGCCACGGCGGCAAGATCGTCCAGGTCAGCCCCGAGATCCTCGAGGACCAGATCCCCGCGCCCCTCGTGACCGTCGACGGCAAGTTCCCGGAGTCGGTCGCTGTGGACGACACCACCCTGTGGGGCAACAACGTCAGCTAGGCACGGCCACGACCCGATCTACCCAGCAAGGACGAGGGACATGACCACATGACGACGCAGTCAGTGGCGACGGCGACGGGCGGCCTCGAGCCGCCCGTCGCCCGGGTCACCGCAGTCAGCAAGCGCTTCGGGGCGACCCAGGCCCTGCGCGGGGTGGACCTCCTGGTCCGCGCGGGAGAGGTCCACGCGCTGGTCGGGCGCAACGGGGCCGGGAAGTCGACCCTCGTGTCGATCCTCACGGGCCTGCAGGGGCCCGACGAGGGCACGGTCACGTTCGGCGGCGAGCCGGCGCCGCCGCTCGCGGACCGGCACGCATGGCAGGCCGTGGTGGCCTGCGTCTACCAGAAGCTCACGGTGATCGACGACCTGACGGTCGCCGAGAACCTCTTCCTCGGTCGCCAGTCCGCCGCCGGGCACCCGGTGCGCTGGCGCGAGCTGCGCGAACGCTCGGCCGACCTGCTCGCCGAGTGGGAGATCGACGTGGACCCGAGGGCGTTCGCCCGGACGCTCACGGTCGAGCAGCGACAGCTCGTCGAGATCGCGCGGGCGCTCTCGCTCGGCGCGCGGTTCGTCATCCTCGACGAACCGACGGCACGGCTGGACGCCGGCGGGGTCGAGCGCCTGTTCGCTCGCATCCGTCGCCTGCAGGAGCAGGGCGTCACGTTCCTGTTCATCAGCCACCACCTCCAGGAGATCTTCGAGCTGTGCGACACGGTGACCGTGTTCCGCGACGCCCGGCACATCCTGTCCGCGCCCATCGCCGAGGTCTCGAGGTCGCGGCTCGTGGAGGCGATGACGGGGGAGAAGGCGACCGAGCTGGTCGACACGCGGCCGCCGCCCGTGCCGCGGGACACCCCGCCCGTGCTCGAGGTCGACGGGCTGTCCGCGGCCGGCGTCCCCCGGGTGTCGTTCGACGTGCGCCCGGGCGAGATCCTGGGCCTGGCCGGCGGGGGCGGCTCCGGGAAGTTCGCCGTGGCCGAGTCGATCGTGGGGCTACGGCGTCCGACGGCGGGGACCGTGCGGGTGGCAGGCACGCAGCAGCGGCTCGGCAGCGTGCCGGCCTCCCTGGCGGCGGGTGTCGGGTTCGTCCCGCAGGACCGCCATGCGGAGGGATTCGTCGAGGGTCTGTCCATCGCGGAGAACCTCACGATGAGCGTCTCCTCGCGGCTGGGGCGGTTCGGGTTGGTCAACCCGAAGGCTCGCGACCGGATGGCAGGCGAGCTCATCCGGCGGCTCGACGTGGTGCCGGCCCGGCCGAAGCAGCCGGCGGGCGACCTGTCCGGCGGGAACCAGCAGAAGGTCGTCGCCGGACGGGCACTGGCGAACGACCCGAGGCTGCTGGTGCTGATGGCGCCCACGGCGGGTGTCGACGTGCGCTCGAAGGAGTCGCTCATGGACGCCGCCACCGGCGCGGCGCGGGGCGGGGCCGGGGTCATGGTCGTCTCTGACGACCTGGACGACCTGCGGTACTGCCATCGCGTGCTCGTGATGTTCCGCGGCGAGATCGTCCGCGAGTTGGAGGGCACCTGGGACGACCAGGAGCTCGTGGCAGCGATGGAAGGCGTCCTCGTGGGCGCCGCAGCGGGCGACGCGTCAGAGGGAGTGGATCCGCGTGATCAATGAGGTGACCAATCCGGTGGCAGGCTCGGCAGGCACGGCACAGCCCGTCCCCGACCCGCCGAAGGCCGAGGCGCCGGCGCTCCGGCTCACGAGCATCTCGCTCGCGCGCTTCCGCGACCTGGCGCTGATCCCCCCGATCATCCTCGTCGTCGTCGTGGGTGCGTTCGTGTCCCCGAGCTTCCTCACCCGCGGCAACCTCACGGACGTCCTGGTGTCGATGTCGTGGATCGGGCTCCTCGTGCTGGCCGAGGCCTTGGTGCTCCTGGCCGGGAAGATGGACCTCTCGCTGGAGTCGACCGTCGGCCTCGCACCCGGGGTTGCCGCCTGGCTCACCCTGCCGACCGGGATCAACCACGGTCTCGACCTCGTGCCACCCGGCTGGGCGATCCCGATCGCGCTGGCCGTGGGTGTGATCATCGGCGCGATCAACGCCGGCCTGATCGTCAAGCTCGGGCTCAACGCCTTCATCGTGACGCTGGGCATGCTCATCACCCTGCGCGGGCTGCTCACCGGCATCTCCGGGGGCCAGACGTTCTTCGGGATGACCGGCTCGATGATGTACCTGGGCACGGCCACCTGGCTCGGCATCCCCGCGGCCGTCTGGGTCTGCGTCGTCGCGTACGTCATCGGCGGGCTCGGCCTGCGGTACCTGCGTTCCGGGCGCTCGCTGTACGCGATCGGCGGCAACGTCGACGCCGCTCGTGCGGCCGGCATCCGCACCGATCGGACGCTCTGGTGGGTGTTCATCCTCGCCAGCGCGATCGCCGCCCTGGCCGGGATCCTCCTGTCCGGGCACCTGGCCTCCGTCGCGTCGAGCCAGGGCAGCGGTGCGATCTTCACGGTGTTCGCGGCTGCGGTCATCGGGGGAGTGAGCCTCAACGGCGGGCGCGGCAGCCTCGTCGGCGCCTTCACCGGCATCCTGCTGCTGTACCTGGTCCAGAACGTGCTGACGTTCGCCGGCGTGAGCGGCGAGTGGTTCGACTTCCTCAACGGGTCGGTCATCCTCGCGGTGCTCATCATCACGCGCGTCGTCGCCGGGCGGTCACGCGACTGAGGCCGTGACGGTCCGAACGCCCGATGGGCACGGGGTCGGCGCCTCGTGGCCATGGGGCGTTGGCGGGTTCTCTCGACCGGGTGGGTACGACGCGTGCCGGCGGGTCCACGACCTCGCCGTCGCGTGATCGTGCGCGTCGGCCTCGACGAGGGCGGGCTCACCGGGCGGATCGCAGCAGCGGCATTCCCCGACGGCGACTTCCGCAACCGGTACTTCCGCGGCGACCAGGGCCCGCATGTCGAGCGGCGGAACGGCGCCACGAGCGACGGGCGTCGGCTGACCGAGGAGCGGCGGGCGGTGATACGCAGGCACCGGTGGGAGCGGAACGTCTACCGGGCTCGGGACGACGCCCCGCCTCGCCCCTGCTAGAACGGCACCGGCGAGGCGGGCGCGCCCGGAGCGAGGTCCGTGATCTGCACGTCAGCGAACGTCGTGGAACCGTCGTCGCCCACCGCGAGCAGGGCCCAGTGCACGCCGACGAACCATTGCGCGGTCTCCGCGGACAGGAGCCGGGCCGAGCAGTGGCCCACCACCGTCTCCGATCCGTCGGTGACGGCGACGAACGCGTAGCTGGTCTCGTGCCCGTCGATCCGCAGCCCGACCTCACCGGCTGCAGGGAGCGGCACGTGCGTCCGGGACGTGACGTCGTCGACCGTGCGCGTCAGGACCGCGACGCGCCCGCCGTCGACCTTCTCGACCGTCAACGAGGCGACGTGCGAGGCGTCGGTGAACGCCGCGATGCCCGCGACCGCGCCGGCGGGCACGTTCGCGACCGTGGCCGAGAACCGCTGGTCGTCCTCGGTCTGCGCGCGCAGGAGCGCGCCGCACGCACCGACGGGTCGGGTCCGGGGGTCCGGTCCGCAGGGCAGCTCGATCCGCGCGTCCGTGTCGAGCGGGTCGAGGCGTGCCGGCGCGGCGCCGATCGTCTTCCAGCCCCGCGTCCAGAGGGTGTCTGCGACCACGTGGTCGATCCCGCGGCCGCGCACGGGGGGATCGGCGTCGACGACGAGACTCGTCGTGCCGTCGCCGCGCTCGCCGGCCACCGGCCACCCGTCGACCCAGCGGACGGGCGTCAGGAAGGTCTCGCGCCCCAGGTTGTGGTGCCGAGCCATGCGCGGGTGCCGTGTGCCGAGCGCGAGTGCCCACCAGCTGCCGTCGGTCGCCTCCACCAGCTCGGCGTGCCCGAGGTTCTGCACCCGGTTCGCGACGAGGTGCCGATGGGTGAGCCACGGGGTGGTCGGCGCGGCCTCGAACGGACCCCAGGGTGACCGGCTGCGCGCGATGGTCTGCATGTGCCCGGCCCAGGAGCCGCCCTCGGCCGAGCTCAGGTAGTACCAGCCGTCGCGAGCGAACAGGTGCGGCCCCTCGATGTCGTTGCTGGCGAACCCGTGCGGCGGGGTGATGTCGCGCATCTCGCCGAGCACGCCCGTGGCCAGGTCGATCGTCGCCTGCACGATCGGGCCGAGGTTCCCGTCCGGGCGGAACTGCAGGTTCCGCCGCGTGTAGTACCAGGTGCCGTCGTCGTCGCGGAACAAGGACGGGTCGAACCCGTCGGAGTCGATCCACAGGGCGTCCGACCACTCGCCGGTCACGTCGGTGGTCCGCAGGACGAAGTTGCCCTGGCCGCCGACCGCGTTGGTGCACGCCAGGTAGAACACCCCGTCGTGGTGACGCAGCGTCGGTGCGAACAGGACCACCGGTCCGGGCTCGCCGTCCCTGCGGTACTGCGCAGGCCGCGAGACCGCGTGCCCGACGATCCGCCAGGTGACGAGGTCGGTGGAGTGGCGGATCGTGATGCCCGGCAACAGGTCGAACGTGGAGCTGGCGAGGTAGTAGTCCTCGCCGACGCGAACCGCCGACGGGTCGGGGGCGGTTCCCTTGATGACGGGGTTCTGGTAGGTCACGGGCGTCCTCCGGTCAGATGCGTTCGAGCACCGCGGCCAGCCCCTGCCCGCCGCCGATGCACATGGTCGCCACCGCCAGCTCGGCGTCCAGCGACGGCAGCTCGTGCGCGAGGGTCGCGAGCATCCGGACGCCGGTGGCGCCGATCGGGTGCCCGAGGGAGATGCCGCTGCCGCGGGGGTTCACGCGCGGATCTTCGGGGTCGATGCCCCAGTCGGCCAGGCACGCGAGCACCTGGACGGCGAACGCCTCGTTGAGCTCGACGACGTCGAGGTCCGCGAGCGTCGCGCCGGCCCGCGCGAGGGCGAGGTTCGTCGCGGGGACGGGGGCGATGCCGAACCGGCGGGGGTCGACGCCGGCGACGGCCCACGAGCGAAGGCGGAGCATCGGCTCCAGGCCCAGGGCTCGGGCGGTCTCGGGCGTGGTGACCACGCAGGCCGCCGCGGCGTCGTTCTGTCCGCTCGAGTTCCCGGCGGTGACGGTCGCCGCCGGGTCGGAGCCCACCAGGAGGGGCCGCAGCGCCGCGAGGGCGTCGAGCGAGGCGTCGGCGCGCGGGTGCTCGTCGCGGTCGACGACGACCTCCCCGCGACGACCGGGGACGGTGACGGGCACGAGCTCGGCATCGAACGCCCCCGAGGTCTGGGCGGCGACCGCGCGCTGGTGCGAGCTCAGCGCCAGAGCGTCCTGGGCCTGTCGGCTGATCCCGTACTCGGCGCGCAGGGCTTCGGCCGTGCCGACGTTGCCGTCGGGCGTGGGGTAGTCGACACCGCCGACCATCTCCCGCCCCCGGGCCAGCGCGTCGTGCAGGAGGAGACCGCCCGGCGGCAGGCCGCGCCGGCCTTGCTCGGTGTAGAGGGGGGCGTTGGACATGGACTCCGCGCCGAGCGCGACGATCACGTCCGCGACGCCGGTCTGCACCTCCATGGCCGCGTTCAGGACCGCCTGCAACCCCGATCCGCACCGCCGGTCCAGCTGGTACCCCGTCGTCGTCACGGGGAAGCCGGCGTCGAGCGCGGCGACCCGGCCGAACGCGGGGGACTCCATGGTCGGGTAGCCCTGCGCGCCGATCACGGAGTCGACCGCCGCCGGGTCCAGACCGGTCCGCTCGACGAGCGCGCGCAGGACGGTCGTGGCAAGGGCCCGGGCGTCCAGGGGAGCGAGCGCTCCGCCGAAGCGTCCGACCGGGGTCCGCAGGGGCGAGCAGAGGACGACCTCGCGCAGCGCGGTCATTCCGGCACCCCCGGCGCCACCGAGAACGGCGCGCCGGTGGCCTCGCGCACCTGGTCGACGGTGACGCCGGGCGCCAGCTCGACGAGCCGCAGGCCGTCGTCCGTGACGTCCAGCACGGCCAGGTCGGTGATGATCCGGTCGACGCACGCGCGTCCGGTCAGGGGCAGGGTGCACTGCTCGACGATCTTGGCGGAACCGTCCTTGGCGACGTGCTCCATGACGACCAGCACGTGCGCCGCGCCGTTCACCAGGTCCATCGCCCCGCCCATGCCCTTGACCATCTTGCCGGGCACGGCCCAGTTGGCGATGTCGCCGCCGGCCGAGACCTGCATGGCGCCGAGCACCGCGTGCGTGACCCGGCCGCCGCGGATCATGCCGAAGCTGGCGGCCGAGTCGAAGTACGCGGCCCCGGGCAGGACGGTGACGGTCTCCTTGCCGGCGTTGATGAGCTTGGCGTCCGCCTCGCCCTCCCACGGATACGGTCCGACGCCGAGGATCCCGTTCTCGGAGTGCAGCACGACCTCGACGCCGGGCGGCAGGTGGTTGGGGATGAGGGTCGGCAGGCCGATGCCGAGGTTCACGTAGGAGCCGTCCTCGAGCTCACGGGCGGCGCGGGCGGCCATCTGGTCACGGGTCAGCGGCATCAGGACTCCTCGATCTCGACTGGTCGGACGCGGACGGTGACCTTCTCGATCGGGAGGTCGGCGGACTGCTCGGGGGTGAGCAGGACGACACGGTCGACGTAGATGCCGGGCAGGTGGATGTCGTCGGGACCCAGCTCGCCCGGCTCGACCAGCTCGTCGACCTCCGCGATCGTGACGCGGCCGGCCATCCCCGCGAGGGGGTTGAAGTTGCGGGTCGACTTCTCGAAGCGCAGGTTGCCGTGCCGGTCGCCCACCGCCGCCCGTACCAGCCCGAAGTCCGTGCGGATCGCCTCCTCCAGCACGTACTCGCGGCTCCGGCCGAGGCTCGCGAACGGGCGCAGCTCCTTGGCCCCGCTGGCCAGGGCGATCGAGCCGTCGGCGGCGTAGCGCAGCGGCATGCCGCCGTCCGAGACCGCGGTGCCCGCGCCCGCGGCGGTGTAGAACGCCGGGATGCCGACGCCGCCGGCGCGGAGCCGCTCGGCGAGCGTGCCCTGCGGGGTCAGCTCGACCTCGACCTCGCCGCCCAGGTACTGACGGGCGAACTCCTTGTTCTCGCCGATGTAGCTCGCGACGACGCGCCGGATCCGGCCGGCGGCGAGCAGCTCGCCCAGCCCCCAGCCGTCGACCCCGCAGTTGTTCGAGACGACTTCGAGCTGGTCGACCCCGCGGGCGAGCAGGGCGCGGATGAGCGCGATGGGCACCCCGGACAGGCCGAAGCCGCCGACGGCCAGCGACGAGCCCGACGGGATGTCGGCGACGGCCTCGTCAGCCGTCGCGACCGTCTTGTCCATGTCCGTCTCCTTCTACGTGTGCCTCGGCGAAGACCTCGCGGGCGACCGCCATCGCGGTGTTGGCGGCCGGCAGGCCGGCATAGAGGGCGGTGTGCAGGACGACCTCGGCGACCTCGTCCGGCGTCAGCCCGTTGCGCAGGGCGGCGCGCACGTGCATCCACAGCTCCGCCTCGTGGCCGCCCGTGACCAGGCTGGCGAGGGTCGCGATCGACCGCTCGCGCCGGGACAGGTCCGGTCGGGCCCAGACCTCGCCCCAGGCGTAGCGGGTGAGGAAGTCCTGGAACGCGGCGGTCTGCGGCGTCGTCGCGGCGACCGAGGCGTCCACGTGGGCGTCGCCCAGGACCTCGCGCCGCACGCGCATCCCGCGTGCGTGGGCGTCGCCCCCGAGGTGGTCGCGCAGGAGGGCCGCCACCGTCGCGGGCTCCTCGAGCACGGCGAGATGGCCCGCGGACGCGATCGTCGCGTGCGTCGCGACCGGGAGCTCCTCGGCCAGCGCCTGCATCGAGGCGGGCGTGGTCACCTCGTCGTATGCGCCGCTGACCAGCAGGGTGCGCGCGGTGACGGTGCCGACGCCGCCCGTCCGGTCGAACGTCGCCAGCGCGTCGGTGCACCGGACGTACGACTCGTCGTCGACCTCGAGCAGCTGGTCCAGGGCGTGGGCGCCGCCGCGGTCGCCGCGCGCCAGGAATTCCGGCGCGAACCAACGCGCCGCGCTCCCCGCCACCAGGGACGCGGTGCCGCCCTCGCGCACCTGCTCGGCACGCGCGGCCCATCCGTCGGCGGTGCCGATCCGGGCGCCGCTGCACAACATCGTCAGGCTGAGCACCCGCGCGGCGTGCGCGGCCGCCAGCTCGAGCGCGACCGCACCGCCCAGCGAGACGCCGCCGACGTGGAACGAGCCGCCACCCGCCTCGTCGACGACGTCGAGCACGGCGTCGGCGAGGTCCGCGACCGTGAACGCCTCGTGCCGCGCCGGGCTCGTCCCGTGCCCGGGGAGGTCCACCCGCAGGATCCGCAGGGCGCTGGTCGCGGGATCGGCGCGCAGGCTGGCGACCACACCGTCCCAGAGGTCGGTGGTGGTGCCGAGAGACGGGAGCAGGACGAGCAGGTCCTGGTGGGCGCCCGGCGTCGTGCCGGGGGCGAACGAACCGTGGAGGCGCACAGGGCTCATCGGCGGTGCCCGTCGTCGAGGGTGGTCCGGAACCGGTCCACGGCAGCGTCGACGACGCCGCCGCAGGCAGCGAGCGTGACGTCGTCCACGACGCCCACGTCCGCTGCCGCGAGGTTGCGGGCCGCCGCCTCTCGGTGCACGGACAGACCCGCGACGGTGCGTGCCGCCGCGTCGGCCGAGCCGGCCGCGAGGCGCAGCAGGTCGCGCAGCGGCGACCACTCCGCGTGCCACTCGCCCGCGGGTCGCTCGTCGACCGACGCCGCGGAACGCGCGATGGTCGACAGCAGCCCGGGCGCCTGCAGCGCCGCCGCGCTCATCACGACCGGTCCGACGGGATTGCGCTTGTGGGGCATCGCCGACGACGCGCCGCCGCCGGCCAGCGCGAGCTCGTCGACGCCCGTGCGGGAGCCGGCCACGACGTCACGACCGATCCGCCCCAGGACGGCGACGACCGTCGCGGCCGCGCCGGCGAGCGCGAGCACCGGGGTCCGCTCGGTGTGCCACGACCGACCCGGGTCGTCGAGACCGAGGTCCGCGGCGAGCGTCGCGCGCAGGGTCGTGATCGCGCCGGGACGTCCGGCGATGCGGTCGGCCTGCTCACCCGTGCCGACGGCCCCGCCGAGCTGCACGGGGAACCGCGCGCCGTCGGCCGCCGCGATCGCCGAGCTGATCCCGTCGAGCCACCCCGCGACCTGCACGCCGAGGGTGGTGGGTGCGGCGTCCCGCCCGAGCGTGTGCCCGACCCGCACCGAGGCCCGCTCGGCGTCGGCCAGCACGGCGAGCGCGGTGCCCGCGGCGACGAGGCGTACCCGCAGCTGCGCGAACGCCTCCCGGGCGACGTGCACGAGGGCGGTGTCGAGCACGTCCTGGCTCGTGGCCCCCGCGTGCAGACGCGTGACGGGCAGTCCCGCATGGTCCAGCACGCCGCGCAGCTCGCGCACGAGAGCGACAACGACCACGCCGTCCTGCGCGACGCCCTCCACGAGTGCCGTGCGGTCGAGGGTGGAGGGATCCACGGCGTCGAGCGCCTCGGCCGCCGCGTCCTGGTCGGACGTGCCGTCGACGTGCCCCCAAGCGCGCAGCAGCGCGGCCTCCACGTGCACCATCGTCTCGAGCACGTCGTCGTCCCCGGCGACGTCGCGCGAACCGGCGGTCACGGGCTGCAGCAGCCCCCAGTCGTTCACTGCGGTGTCCCGTAGTCGAGGAAGACGGTCTCGCCGGCGCCCTGCAGGCGGATGTCGAACCGGTAGGACCGCGGGCCGTCCAGCTCGGCGACGAGCGTGGCGCGTCGGTCGGCGTCGACACGCTGCAGCAGCGGGTCGGCACCGTTGGCGTCGACCTCGTCGGCGAAGTAGGCGCGGGTCAGCAGGTGGTTCAGCAGGCCGCGGGCGAACACGGCCACGACCACGTACGGCGCCGCGCCGGGTCGGCTGCTGCCCGGCTTGAGCGTGCTGAACGCGTATCGACCGTCCCGGGCGGTAGCGGAACGGCCGAACCCGGTGAACCCGTGCGGGTCGCGGTCCAGCGACCCGCGCTCGGTCGACGGGCGACCGTCGGCGTCGGCGCCCCAGACCTCGACCAGGGCGTCCGGGACGGGTTCCCCGGCACCGTCGAGCACGAGGCCGTGCAGCCGGATCGCGTCGGGTTGCCACGGCGCGCGGACGTCGGGCCCACCCGGATACGGCAGGGCGTACCCGAAGAACGGGCCCACCGTCTGCGCGGGCGTCTGCCCGGTGCCGTGCTCAGACATGGTCGGCGTCCTCCGGCTCGGTCCAGGTGGCCCGCGGGCCGGTCAGCACCACGTCCCAGCGGAACCCCAGCGCCCACTCCGGTTCGCTGACGTCGTGGTCGTAGGCCGCGACCAGACGCGCGCGGGCGGCGGGGTCGGTGATCGACTGGTAGATCGGGTCGAGCCCGAACAGCGGGTCGCCCGGGAAGTACATCTGGGTGATCAGCCGCTGCGTGAACGCGGTGCCGAAGAACGAGAAGTGGATGTGCGCGGGGCGCCACGCGTTGCGGTGGTTGCGCCACGGGTACGGCCCCGGCTTGATGGTCGTGAGGCGGTACGAACCGTCGTCGCCGGTGATCACGCGGCCGACGCCGGTGAAGTTCGGGTCCAGCGGCGCGGGGTGCTGGTCGCGCTTGTGCACGTACCGGCCCGAGGAGTTGGCCTGCCAGACCTCGACGAGCTGACCGGCGACGGGCCGACCCTCGCCGTCCAGGACGCGCCCGGTGACGATGATCCGCTCGCCGAGGGGCTCGCCTGCGTGCTGGACGGTCAGGTCCGACTCGTGCGCTGCGACGTCGGTGTGGCCGAACGCGGGGGAGACCAGCTCGATCTCTTCGGGGTCGGCCCGGACGAGCTCGTGGGTCGGGTGGCGCAGCACGGCGGAGCGGTACGGCGCGAAGTCGAGTCGCGGGTGCACCGCCGGGTTGCCCTGCTCGCGGGCGTGCCGGTCGGCGATCTCCGCGGAGATCGTCTGCTGGCTGACCTCCGTCATGCTGCTCCCTCGCTGAACGGCAGCCCGGCGTACTGCTCGGCGAGGCTCTGCTGTGCCGCGCGCGAGCGGGTGACGTACTCGAGCTGTCCGACCTGGCTGCGATACGCGAACCCGCGCTCGGACGCGTCCCCGTCGTCGTGCACGTGCAGCATCTGCGTCATCCACTGGGAGAACTGCTGCACCTTCCACTGCCGCGCGAGGGCCCGCTCGCTGTACGTCGCCAGGCCGGTGTCGTCGCCCGCGCGATGGTCGAGCAGAGCCCGTCCGAGCAGGGCGACGTCCGCGACCGCCGAGTTGAGCCCCTTCGCGCCGGTCGGCGGCACGATGTGGCCCGCGTCGCCGGCGAGGAACAGGCGCCCGTGCGAGAGGCAGGACGCGACGAAGCTGCGCATCGGGGTGATCGACTTCTCGGTGACCGCACCCTCGGCCAGCGTCCATCCGTCGACACCGAGCCGGGTCTGCAAGGCCTCCCAGATCCGCCCGTCGCTCCAGTCGTCGATCGACTCGTCGGGAGCGACCTGCAGGTACAGCCGGGAGACCTCGCGCGAGCGCATGGAGTGCATCGCGAACCCGTCGCGGTGCAGCGCGTAGATCAGGTCGTCCGTCGAGGGCTCGACGTCGGCGAGGATGCCCAGCCATGCGTAGGGGTAGGCGCGCTCCCAGGCGACCCTCGATGCGGCGGGCAGCGACTGGCGGCCGATGCCGTGGTAGCCGTCGGCGCCGACCACGACGTCGCACGACAGCTCGACCGGGCCGCTCGCGTCGACGTAGTGCACGGTCGGGCTGGACGTCGTCAGCCCGTCGACCTGCATCCCGGTCGTCTCGAACCGCACGTCCGACCCGATCCGGTCGTGCTCGGCGAGCAGGTGCGCGACGAGAGCCTGCTGCCCGTAGACGGTAACGGTCCGCCCGACCAGCTCGTCGAAGTCGACGTGGTGCCGCCGGCCCTCGTACTGCAAGTAGATCCCGTGGTGGGTCAGCCCGCGCCGACGGAGGTCCGCGTCCAGACCGAGGGAGGCGAGCAGGTCGACCGTCCCCTGCTCGAGCACGCCCGCGCGGACGCGGCCGAGCAGGTGCTCGCGGGTGGTGCGCTCGATGATCCGGAACGGGACGCCGGCCTGAGCAAGGATGTGGCCGAGCGTCAGCCCGGCCGGCCCGGCGCCGACGATGGCGACGGACGTCGACTCGCGAGCCGAACCGTTCACGGCCGGGCGACGAACGTCTGGCGGATCTCTCCGATGCCGTCGACCGCGCTGACGAGCGTCTCGCCCGGCTGCAGGAAGCGCGGCGGCGTCCGGCGGTTCCCGACGCCGGCGGGCGTGCCCGTGAAGATCAGGTCGCCGGGCAGCAGCCGGCAGACGGCCGAGAGCCGCGCGACCAGGTCGTCGATCGGGAAGATCAGCTCGCTCGTGCGGCCCTGCTGGATGTCCTCGTCGCCGATCCGCGACGCGAAGCCGACGTCGTCGCGGTCGCCCAGCTCGTCGGGCGTGACGACGAACGGACCCGTCGGGCCGAACCCCGGGTGCGACTTGGCCAGCGAGAACTGCGGGGGCGTGCCCGTGAGCTGCTGCACGCGCTCGGAGAGGTCCTGCCCGACCGTGAGGCCGGCGACGGCGTCCCAGGCCCGCTCCCGGGGGATGCGGTAGCCGCCCCTGCCGATGACGACGACGACCTCGATCTCCCAGTCGACGTGCCCGGGCGGCAGCTCGACCGTGGTGACCGGACCCGTGATGCAGCTGGGGAACTTGGTGAACACCAGCGGCTCGTCGGGGGCGACGAACCCGGCCTCGGCGGCGTGCGGGCGGTAGTTCAGCGCGATCGCGAACACCTGCCGGGGAGCAGGGACGGGCGCACCGAGCTGGTCGGGGGTCACGGCCACCGAGCCGGACCAGTCCGCGCCCGCGGCCCAGTCGACGAGGTCGGACCAGCGCTCGAGCACCGCGACCGGGTCGGCCGGGAGCGCGCCGGCCGACGCGTTGGCCACGTCGAGCGCGCGGCCGTCGCGCACGAGCACGAACCGACCGTCGAGCGTGCCGAACCTCATCGCGTCAGCTCTCGACGGGCGAGGAGTAGAGGTCGATCGTGTACGGCTCGGTGTCGTGCGCCGCGCTCCACGGGACCACCTGGTTGCGCAGGACTCCCACGCCCTCGATCTCGGCCTCGATCCGGTCACCCGGCTGCAGGTAGAAGTCGAACGGGTTCGGCTGGATCGCGGCGACGCCGGAGATGGTTCCCGTGGTGATGATGTCGCCGGCGCTGTAGCCCTGGGCCGAGTGGTAGGCGACCAGGTGGGGGAGCGACAGGATCATGTCCGACATGTTGCCCCGTTGCCGGACGTCTCCGTTGACCCGCAGCTCCATGCGCAGGTTGGTCGGGTCCGGGACCTCGTCCTTGGTGACGATCCACGGGCCGATCGGGCAGAACGTGTCGATGCCCTTGGAGAACGAGAAGACCCCCGACTTCATCTCGCGCCGCTGGATGTCGCGCGCGGTGATGTCGTTGAACACGAGGTAGCCGGCGATGTAGTCCTCGGCCTCATCGGGCCCGAAGAACTTGCCGCTCTTGCCGATGACGACGCCGAGCTCGAGCTCGTAGTCGAGCTCACGGGTGAGGCCCTCGGGGTACACGATGGCGTCGTCCGGGCCGATGATCGCGTCGACGTTCTGGAAGAACACGATGCCCTTGTGCACGGGGTGCGACCAGTTGACGGCCTTGAGCTCCTCGTGGTGGGCGGCGAAGTTGCCGGCCGTGTGGAAGAACTTCTTCGGGACGATCGGGGCCCGCAGACGCACCGCGTCCAGAGCGAACCGCTGGCCGGTCTCGTCGACGTCCCCACCGCGTTCGAAGTACTCCCGCATCGAGCCGACGCCCAGCTCCACGACCTCGTCCCCGTCGACGTAGCCGACCTGGCCCTCGTTGAACGTCACGAGCTTCATCGCTCGACCCTCTTTCACTCTACGAAAGTTAGTTTCACAATTCTGACGACGCGGCGGAGCGCATGTCAAGCCAGCGTGGCGTCAGTCGACCGGAGCCGCGACCCGCAGGACCCGGAGCTGCAGCGCGAGCGTCTCGTAGTAGCCGACGAGGGTCAGCAGCTCGAAGACCTGGGGGAGTCCGAGGGCGTCGACGGCCGTGGTGAAGGCGTCGTCGTCGAGGTCTCTGGACTCCAGGAGCAGCCGCGTGGTGCGGGCGACGACCTGTTCGACGTACGGCAGGGAGTCGACGTCGCCGGCGCGCAGCGCGTCGAGCTCGGCGTCCGTGAGCCCGGCGTGACGGCCCACGGCCTCGTGCGCGTACCACTCGAACGCCGAGTCGTGGTGCACCGCGACGACGAGGATCGCGATCTCGCGGGCGCGGTCGGTGAACGTCGTCCCGTAGCGGACGGCCGCGCCGAGCTCCTGCAGGGCCATCCCCAGCCCCGGCTGCAGCAGGAACGCGTTGAACGGTCCCTCGAGCGCGCCGGCGGGGTCGACCAGCCGGAAGAGCGCGGGCCCCTGCGCTCGGGGACCACCCGCGACGGCGTCGTAGACCGCCCGTTGCGCCTCGTCGAGGGCGGCGGGAACCAGCCGAGGGGCCCTGCTCACGCGTGGCCGCCGGACAGCAGCGCCGAGATCTCCGCGCACGTGTCCAGCAGGGTCGGCCGCAGCTCCCGGACGATCCGCTGGGTGGACCAGTCGCGCGCCTGGACGGCCAGGTTCACGCCTGCCACGACGCGGCCGGCGGCTCCCTCGATCGGGCCCGCGACCGAGCGCAGCCCGTAGGCGAGCTCCTCGTCCTGCATCGCCCAGCCCTGCTGCCGGATCTGCTCCAGCTCCGTGCTGAGCTCCTCCAGCGACACCTTCGCGTTCGGACCGTGCTGCGCCTGGAACGACTCCTGGGTGATGCGGGACCGCAGGTCGTCGTCGTCCAGGTGGGCGAGCAGGAGCTTGCCGATGGACGTCGTGACGGCCGGCAGCGTGGACCCGACCTGGATGTTCGCGGTCACGAGGTCGGAGTTGCGCAGGCGCACGAGGTACAGGACGTGGTCGCCGGTGAGCACGGCGAGGTTCACGGTCTCGCCCGTGCTCTCGCCCAGCTGCTGGAGCTTCGGCGTCGCGACGCCCACGAGGTCGAGGCTGCGCAGCGCGGCCGACCCGAGCGTGAGCGTGCGCACCCCGGGGCGGTAGTCGCCGTTGGGGAGGTGGTCGAGGTAGCCCTCCGACGCGAGCGTCTGCACGACGCGGTAGACGGTCGGCATGGGCAGGCCCGCCGCGGTCGCGAGGTCGGTCACGCGCCAGGACGGCCGCTGCTCGTCGAACAGGCTCAGGATCCGCAGGCCCTTGGCCAGCGCCTCGACGCGGTACTCGCGCTTCTCGGTCGTTCCGCCGTCGGCCGGGTCGGCGTCGTCGGCGACCTTGGTCTTGGGGGGCATCGATGTCCTCCGTGCGTTGTCGGCTCATCTGCTCGTTCGCGTGCTCTCGTCCCGGCTTCGGCGTCAGCCTAGGGGGAACGTCCTACGTCGCCCTGGACAGGCTCGCGGGGTCTAGCCTAGTCTATTGGAAAGCGACTTTCATGATGTGAGAGTAAACGCGACAGCGAAGGGACATTGGGGTCCATGGCGGAATGGCTCGGTCTTGGGGGTAGGCCCGCGCTCGTCGTGGGGGCAGGCGGTCTCGGCGGCGCCAGCGCGTTGAGCCTGGCGGTCCAGGGTGCGCAGGTGGTCGTCGCGGACAAGGACGGGGCCGCGCTCGAGTCGGTCGCGCGTGCCGCGAAGGACGAAGGCGTCGAGGTGGTCACGCTCGAGGCGGACGTCTCGACCGCCGAGGCAAGCCGCGCCCTCGTGGCGCAGGCGACGTCGATCGTCGGGACGCCGCGGCTGTTCCTGCACGCCGTCGGGCGCAACGACCGCCGCCCGGTCCTGGACCTCGACGACGACGACTGGCAGTCGATCCTCACGCTCAACCTGTCCACGGCGTGGTGGCTCGGCCAGGAGGTCGGACGCCGGATGGTTGCGGCCCGGGGCGGACGCATCGTCTTCGTCTCGTCCGTGTCGGCCCTGCTCGCCCACGCCGACCACGCGCCGTACGCCGCGACGAAGGGCGGCATCAACCAGATGATGCGCGTCATGGCCCGCGAGTGGGCGCCGCACGGCGTCGCCGTCAACGCCGTCGGACCCGGCTACGTCGAGACCGACCTCACCCGCACGTACCTGGAGCGCGACGGGCACCGCGAGGCGCTCGAGTCGCTCGTCCCGGCGGGTCGCCTCGGCAAGCCGGCCGAGGTCGCCGACGCTGTGACCTTCCTGCTCTCCGAGCGGGCCGAATTCATCACCGGGCAGTGCCTCTACATCGACGGCGGACGAACGCTCGTCTAGCCGCCACCCCGACCGACAGCACCGAGAACAAAGGACACACCGCCGTGCCACTCGCTCCCCTCCCCGTCCCGCGGCGCTTCGAGGGCCGCTCCGTCGTCGTCACGGGCGCCGGCACCGGCTTCGGTGCCGAGATCGCGGTCCGCGCCGCCCAGGAGGGTGCCCGCGCCGTCGGCATCCACTACCGCAGCTCGGCCGCGGGCGCCGAGGCGACCGCCGCCCGTGTCCGGGCCGAGGGTGCCGAGGCGGTCCTCCTGCAGGCGGACATCGTCGAGTGGGCGAGGGTCGCCGCGATGGCCGACGCCGCGTTCGAGGCGCTCGGCCAGGTCGACGTGCTGATCAACAATGTGGGCGACGTCGCGCGCGAGCAGATGTCGTGGCGGGACATCACCGAGGAGTCGATCGACCACGTCCTGGCGGTCGACATCAAGGGCACCATGGCGTGCATCCACGAGTTCGGGCAGCGGATGCTCGAGCAGGGGCACGGGAGCATCGTCAACATCGGGTCGACCGTGATCGTGCGCGGCAGCGCGCGGGCGCCCCAGTACGCGGCGGCGAAGTACGGCCTGCTGGGCGCCACCAAGTCGTACGCCCATGCCTTCGCCCCGACGGTGCGCGTCAACATCTTCGCCCCCGGCTTCATGGAGACCGAGGCCACCCTCGGTCGCAAGGACTGGCAGTCGGGACGCGGCGACCAGCTGCGGGCGATGACGCCGATGGGCCACATCCCGGGACCGGCCGAGGTCGCGGGCGCCGCACTGTTCCTCGCCACCGACGACGCCGCGCACATCACCGGGACCTACATGGTCGCCGACGGTGGCTACAACATGGTCGGCGCGTGAGCGACCACCCGCGCGACCTCCCGCTGGCCGAGGCCCGCGCCCTCGTGCGGCGGGCCGTCGACAAGGCCGAGCAGCTCGGCCTGCGGGGCGGCATCGCCGTCGTCGGCGCAAGCGGCGCGCTGGTCACGGCGTCGCGTCTCGACCACGGCGGACCGGGCGGCATGGCGCGGGCGCGCTCGAAGGCGTGGATCTCGGCGACCCAGCAGATCCCGAGCGCCGAGCACCTGCACCGGATGACCGTGCTGCCCGTGCCGATCTCGACCGGGTTCGTCGCCGTGTCACCCGAGGCGGTGTTCCCGGGCGCCGGCGGCATGCCGGTCCTGCTCGACGGCGTGGTCGTCGGCGGTATCGCCGCCTCGGGCGCGACCGTGAGCCCCTTCCTGCCCACCGGCGTGGCCCCCGAGGTGGTCAGCGCGGACGGTGAGCCCGCCAACCCCGAGGACCTGCTCATCGCGTATGCCCTCGGCGGCGGCTACGTCGGTCAGCACGGCGACGACCGTGCGCGGTGGGAGGCGCGGTTCGGCGACCTGGTGGTGACGCCCGAGGCGAGCCTCGGGATGAAGCCCGCGCCCCCGGCGGGCGCGCAGGTCGAGCTCGCGTGGGCCGTCGACCTGTGCGACGCCGTCATGGACCTGGCACGGTCCCGCGGCCTGCGGGTGTCCGTCGCGGTCGTGGACCGGGGTGGCGATCCCGTGCAGCAGGACCGGATGGACGACGGCGTGGCCGGCGGCGTGGACGTCGCGCTCGCGACCGCGTCGGCCGCGGCCCGGTTCGGCATGGCCAGCGCCGAGCTCTCGAACGCCTTCGGTGCTGCCGCGCTCGGCGCCCTGTCGCCGTCGCCGTTCCTGGCGGCTCCCGGGGGAGTGCCGCTCGTCGTGGCCGGCCGGGTCGTCGGCGGGCTCGGGGTCGGCGGCGCTGACCCCGAGGTCTGTTCGGATATCGCAGCCGAGGTGGCGGCCTCGTGAGCGTGCGCGTCGCGGTCCTGGGCTGCGGTGCGATCGGCAGCCTCTACGCCGCGCACCTGGCGCGGGTGCCGGACGTGGAGGTCTGGGCGGTGGACCCGTGGGCCGAGCACGTCGCGGCGATCGACCGCGACGGCCTGCGGGTGACGGGGAACGCCGACTTCGTCGCCCCGGTGCACGCGGTGACGGATGCCGCGCAGCTGCCGACGTGCGAGTTCGGGATGGTCGCGACGAAGTCGTTGCACACCCGTCCCGCGGTGCAGGCGGCCCGCGCGGCGCTCGCGGACGCGGCGGTGGTGAGCCTGCAGAACGGCATCGGCAACGAGGAGGTCCTGGCCGAGGCGCTTCCTAGGGTCGTGCGCGGCAGCATCATCACGGCCGGAGCCGTGACGGCGCCGGGGACCGTGCGCTACGACGCCCCGGGCGACTCGTGGTTCGGGCCGTTCGAGCCCAGCCCCGCACGGTCGGACGAGATCGCGCAGCTCGCCGAGCTGCTGACCCGGGGCGGGCTGCGCACCCACGCGATGGCCGACGCGCGCGGCCCGCAGTGGACCAAGGTCGTGTTCAACGCCGCGACCAGCCCGCTCGCCGCCCTCACCGGGCTGACCGTCGGCCAGGTGTGCACCGATCCGGGTCTGCGCCCGCAGGTCGACGCCCTGATCGCCGAGGCGCTCGACGTCTGTGCCGCCGCGGGGATCGTGCTGCTGCGTGAGCCGTCGGAGTCCGTCCAGGAGGCCATCGACGAGGCGTTCGGGCACAAGCCCTCGATGCTGCAGGACGTGCTCGCCCACCGAAGGACGGAGGTCGACGTGCTCAACGGCGGCATCGCCCTGGAGGGCACCCGCGTGGGCGTACCGACGCCGCTGCACGACGCGATGGTCGCACTCGTCCACGGGCTCGAGAGCTCGTGGTCATGACCGGCCGGGTGCTCGGGCTCGGGTGCGGGGTCCCGGGCGGGAGCGCCGAGATCCTGCTGATCGAGGCGCTGCGCAGCGCCCAGGAGGCGGGCGCCGCGGTCGAGCTCGTGCGGCTGGAGGAGCTCCGGCTGCCGCAGGACGCCGACTGGTTCTGGGATCGGCTGGTCGCGTGCGACGCCTGGGTCGTCAGCGCACCGATCATCAGCCGCACGGTGCCCGGCCGCCTGAAGGTCCTCGCCGACCTGCTGCTCGGGCCCAACGCCGATGCGGCGATCGTGGCGGGCCTGCTCGAGGCCCGGCGCGCCGGCGTGGAGCCCGCCGTGCCGTTCCGCGTCGACGAGCGGGTGCTCAAGCCGCGGGTCGGTGCGTTCATCGCGTGCGGTGGGTCGCTGACCTCCCAGTGGAAGACGCTCGCTCTGCCCGTCATGCACACGCTCGCCTTCTCGATGCACATCAAGGTCGTGGACCAGATGGTGGTCGAGGGCGCGGGGACCCCGCGGTCGGTCGTGCTCGACGAAGCGGCGCTGGCTCGCGCGGCGTCGCTGGGTGGCCACGTGGCGAGCCAGCTGGGCCGCGCCTGGCCGGATGCGGAGTACCTGGGGACGCCGGGCACCTGCCCGATGTGCCAGCTCGACATGGTCGTCCTGTCCGGTCGCGACGTCGAGTGCGCGACGTGCGGGGCGCGGGGGCACCTGACCACTGACGCCACCGTCGAGTGGACCGATCTCACGACGTCGGTCATCTCGATGGAGGAGAAGCGCTCGCACTATGCGGAGATCGTCGAGACCGCGCAGCGCCACGTGGGCCTCCGCGACGAGATCGACGAGCGCGCACGGGCCTACGCCGCGTTCGGCCCGGTCGTTCACCCGCCCGGCTGACGTCCGATCACAGGTTCGTAACACCGCTCTGAAACGTAGACAACGGCGTGCCGCAGGCATACCGTATGGACATTGGAAAGTCGCTTTCACGATGTGAAAGTGAAGCGGCGGCCCCGAGAGATCAAAGGAGATCCCGTGAGCACGTTCCGTGGGCACCACAAGCGCACCCTGTCCGGACTCGCCGTGGGTGTGACGGCGCTCCTCCTGGCGGCCTGCAGCGGCGGGTCCGACACGCCGTCGTCGTCCCAGCCGGCCGGCGGCAGCTCGTCGGCCGCGTCGACGCTGCCGAAGACGCTCCTCTTCTCGCCGATCGGACTGCAGGTCCCCGCCATGAAGGGGCTGTCCGAGGGCGTGACCGGGTACGGCAAGTCGCAGGGCTGGGAGGTCGTCGTCCAGGACCCGAGCCTCGACCCGACCAAGCAGGCCCAGCAGGTCACGGAGGTGCTCGAGTCCGGGCGCGCCGGCGCCGCGTGGATCATCGCGATCGCCCCCAAGTCGATGGCCGACGTGCTGAAGTCGGCGCAGGGCAAGGGCATCCCGGTGCTGATCAACGGCGTCCCCGCCGACTACGGCTTCGACGGCCCGCAGGCCGGCATCTCGTTCGACACGATCGACTACGCGGCCGGGGGCACGGCGCTCGGCGACCAGCTGGGCAAGTGCATCACGCAGAAGATGGGCGGCAAGGCCCAGGTGATCTACGGCGAGTCGGCCCCGGGCACGGCAGGCAAGAAGGAGTCCGACGACGCCTTCCTGGCGGCCCTGAAGAAGGCCGCGCCCGGCGCGACCGTGGTGCAGAACTGGACGCTCAGCGACCGCGCCGCGTCGCAGACCGACGTCGGGAACATCCTGCAGGGCAAGCCGGACGTCAACGCGGTCGCCGCCGCCAACGACGAGGGCGCGCTCGGCGCGATCGGCGCGTTCAAGGCCGCCGGTCGGGACCTCCCGTGCATCGCCGAGTTCGGCGGCAACGACGAGGTGCTCGCCCTGGTCAAGGACGGAACGATCTTCGCCTCCGTCGCGCTGCAGTTCGGCGACGACATGACGCAGTCGTTCGACACGCTCGTGAAGATGCAGGCGGACCCGACCGCTGAGGGCCCGATCCTCACGGTGCCGCAGAAGGTCATCACGAAGGACAGCTGACCGACCACGTTCGAGGAAATGACATGACCATGAGCCTTCCTGCTGAGGCGCACGGAAAGGTGGCCCCCGACACGACGGGGGCCACCGGGCCCGTGGAGCCGACGACGCCCGCCCCCGGCCCTACCGGTGCCGCCCCCGTGGGAGACAGCGCCGGAGTGCGCGGCCTGATCTTCCTGCGTGACCGAGGCATCTTCGTGCTGTGGGGGCTGCTGATCATCGTGTTCAGCGTCTGGGCCAACCCCTACTTCGCGAGCGTCAACAACGCCATCCTGATAGCCAACGCGGCGGCGATCAGCGCGATCTTCGCGGCCGGTGTAGCCGTCGGGATCATCTGCGGGGCGCTCGACCTGTCCATCCCGGGCGTCGCGGCTCTGTCGAGCTGCCTGACCGGCTGGATGATCATCAACGGTCTGCCTGTCTGGCTCGCACTCGTCACGGGGCTGCTGGTCGGGGCCTTGATCGGCCTGCTCAACGGGCTGATCTCGCTGCGCGGCTTCAACCCGATCATCGTCACGATCGCCATGCTGTCGGTGACCTCTGCCATCGCGGCGATCATCGCGGGTGGCTACACGATCCCGGGCCTCGAGGCCCTCGACTTCATGGGCACCCGGCGCTACCTCGGCGTCCCGGCTCCGGTGTGGATCGTCGCGGTGCTGTTCCTCGTCGGCACCGTGTTCCTGACCAAGACCCGGGACGGCATCCGGCTCATGGCCGTGGGCGGCAGCGCCGAGGCCGTGCGCCGATCGGGCATCCACAGCAACCGGTACCGCGTCCTCGCGTTCGTGATCAGCAGCGGGTGCGCGGCGCTCGGCGGGCTCGTCACGGCCGCGACGGTGACCGAGGCCAGCCCGTCCGCCAGCCCGGGAATCATCTTCACGGCCCTGACCGCCGTAGCGCTGGCCGGAGTCTCGCTCGTCGGTGGCCGGGGCAGCCTGCCCCGCGTGCTCGTCGGCGCCCTCATCCTGGCGACGATCTCCAACGGCCTGACCATCAAGGGCGTCCAGCCGTACTACGCGACCGGCGTCACGGGTCTCCTGCTGCTCGGCTCGCTCGCACTGGAGCGCTGGATCTCGATCTCCGTCTCGCGGCGGCTCATGACGACCGCGCAGGCGTCCGTCCACACCGGAACGAGGTGATGACGATGACCGCAGCCCTCGAGCTCTCGGGCGTCGACATGCACTACGGCTACGTCCGCGCCCTCAACTCGATCGACTTCCGGGTCGAGCAGGGAGAGGTCGTCGGACTGCTCGGCGACAACGGCGCGGGCAAGTCGACCCTGCTGAAGATCATGTCCGGGGCGCACCGGCCCTCCGCCGGCGTCGTGCGCGTGCACGGCACCGAGGTCGAGTTCCACGCCCCGAGCGACGCCACGAACGCCGGGATCCAGATGGTCTACCAGGACCTCGCGCTCGTGGAGCCGCTGGACATCGCCACGAACCTCAACATCGGCCGCGAGATCCTGCGCAAGGGCCTGCTGGGCAAGATCGGCTTCGTCGACCACAAGGCCCAGCGCAAGCGGTCGGAGGCGGAGCTCGAGCGGCTCGGCGTCCGTACGGCGGCGATGACCCGGCCCGTCGAGATGCTCTCGGGAGGGCAACGGCAGGTCGTCGCCCTCGCCCGCAGCGCGACGCGCGTGACGGGCGAGCGGAACGGTGTCCTGCTCCTCGACGAGCCCACGGCGGCGCTCGGCTACGAGCAGACGCAGCAGGTCCAGGCGCTGATCCGGCGCATGGCCGACCAGGGGATCGCGATCGTCCTGGTGACGCACAACCTGCCGCTGGCCACAGCGGTGTGCGACCGGATCGCCGTGCTCAACCGCGGCCAGCTGGTGGCCGACCTGCCGACGGCGCAGACCGACAACGACCAGCTCGTCGGGTGGATCACCGGGGCGCGAGCCTCGATGTTCGTCTGACGTGCTCGGGGCACCGCGGGCCGTCCGCACGGACGTCGTCGGAGGCGACGCGTTCGGGCACGGCGAACGGCCCGCGGTCTCGTGGTGGCTCCCGGACGGGGCGACCCGGCAGTCGGCCTACCGCGTCGTCACGGACGACGGCTACGACTCCGGCTGGACCGCTTCCGACCGGCAGTCGTTCGTCGAGGTGCCGGTCTTCGACCGCGCCCGCCGCACGTGCCGGGCGCGCGTGACGGTCCGGACCGACCTGGGCGAGAGCGCCTGGAGCGACCCGGTCCTGCTGGAGAGCGGCCTGCTGGGCGAGGACGACTGGTCGGCGGCCTGGATCGGCGTGCACGAACCGGTGCGACCTCCGCCGGGGAGGCGGCCCGCGTACTGGCTGCGGTCCGAGGTCGACGTCGGGACGGTGACCGACACGTACCTGCACGTCACCGCGCTCGGGCTCTACGAGGTGTTCCTCAACGGCGAACGCGTCGGCGACGTCGAGCTCGCGCCCGGGTACACGCAGTACGCGCGACGGGTCCAGCGCCAGTGGTACGACGTCACGGGGCACTTGCGCCCGGGTCCGAACGTGGTGCAGGTGCTGCTCGCCGACGGCTGGTACCGCGGGCAGGTGGGTGCTCCGCGAGCCGCCGACCAGTTCGGCACCGAGGTGGCGCTGCGCCTGCAGCTCGACGCGCGCGCGGACGACGGCTGGACCACGCTTGCGGCGACGGGTCCGCACTGGGTCACCGCGTCCTCGCACGTGCTCGCCGCCGACCTGATCGGCGGCCAGCGTGAGGACCGCAGGCTGCTCGACGCCTCGGGGTGGGCCCCGGCGGTCGCGCGTGACGTCGACGTCGCGGTCGTCCGGTCGGTCGCGCCCCCGGTGCGTCGCGTCGAGGACCTCCGCCCGGTCGCCGTGACCCGGTTGCCCGACGGGGCATCGCTCGTGGACCTCGGGCAGAACATCAACGGGTGGCTGCGGGTGCGGGACCTGGGTCCGTCGGGCACCACGCTCGTGCTGCGCCACGGCGAGCACCTCGGTCCCGATGGCGACCTGACCACCGGGCACCTCGGCGTGGACCTGCCGATGCTTCCCGAGCCGCTGCCCCTGGGGCAGGTGGACGTGGTCACGTCGGCCGGCGTGCCCGGGGACGTCTTCGAGCCGCGGTTCACCACGCACGGGTTCCGGTACGCACGGATCGATGGCCATCCCGGCGTGCTCGGGCCGGACGACGTGACCGGGGTCGTCGTGCACACCGACCTACGGCGGACCGGCTGGTTCGCCTGCAGCGACGAACGCGTCGAGCGCCTGCACGACGCCGTCGTCTGGTCGCTGCGGGGGAACGTCTGCGACATCCCCACCGACTGCCCGCAGCGCGAGCGCGCCGGCTGGACCGGCGACTGGCAGGTCTTCGCCCCGACCGCGGCGGCCCTGTTCGACGTGCTCGGGTTCAGCCGGAAGTGGCTGCGCGACGTGGCGCTCGACCAGCGCGACGACGGGTGCGTCGCCAACATGTCGCCGTGCCCACCGGCCGAGGGGTTCGACGGTCCGCTGGCGTTCCTGAACGGCTCGGCGGGCTGGGGGGACGTGGTCGTCGCGGCGCCGTGGGACCTCTACCAGGCCTACGGAGACCTGTCGCTGCTGCGCGAGTCGTGGCCGGCGGCCACCCGATGGCTCGAGTTCGCGATCCGCGGCGCCGCGCAGGGACGACACGCCGGCCGCACAGGACGCGCGGCCCCGAACGAGGAGTTCCTCTGGGACACGGGCTTCCACTGGGGCGAGTGGCTCGAGCCTGGCGTCGAGGTCGGCGACTTCCGCGCGTTCGTCGGCGCCGACAAGTCCGAGGTAGCCACCGCCTACCTGCACCGCTCGGCCGCCACGCTCGTGCGGATCGGTGAGCTCCTCGGCGAGGACGTCGCACGCTACCGCCGGGTCGCCGACGGCGCGCGCGAGGCCTGGCGGGCGGAGTTCGTGGCCGACGACGGGACGCTACTGGTCCAGACGCAGGCGTCCCACGTGCGCGCGCTCGCCTTCGACCTGGTGCCGCCCGAGAGCCGTGACGCCGTCGCCGCGCGGCTCGTCGAGCTGGTCGCCGAGGCCGGCGGACACCTGAGCACGGGGTTCCTGTCGACCGGGCTCCTGCTGCCCACGATGGCCGAGGCGGGCCACGTCGACGCCGCGTACGCACTGCTCCTGCAGGACACCGAGCCGTCGTGGCTCACCATGCTCGACCGCGGCGCGACCACTGTCTGGGAGCACTGGGGCGGCGTGGACGCCGAGGGGGAGGCGCACGGGTCGCTCAACCACTACAGCAAGGGCGCGGTGGCGTCGTTCCTGCACCGCCACGTCGCGGGTCTGCAGCCGACCGCGCCGGGCTACCGGACGTTCCGTGTCGCGCCGCTGCCCGGTGGCGGCCTGACCTGGGCCGCGTTCCGCCACGTCAGCCCGTTCGGGTCGATCGAGGTCGCGTGGCGGATCGGCGACGACGGCTTCGTGCTCGACGTCCAGGTCCCGCCCGGCACGTCCGCCGAGATCGTGCTGCCCGACGGGACGCGCACGCAGGTCGGCCCGGGCGAGCACCGTGCTACAGCGCCGTGGCCTCACCGCTGACCAGCCGACGCACGACGCCCTCGGGGCTGAACGCGGCGAGCATCCCGGCGTACTTGGCGGGGTCGGTCGTCTCGCCCTCGTGGATCGGCACCGCGACCCGCGGGCCGACCGCCCGCACGTACTCGACGGCCTCCGCGAGCTTGAGCCACGGACCGTCGATGGCGACGGCGAGCACGTCGACCTCGCGCCCGGGGAGCACGAACGAGTCGCCGGGGTGCAGCAGGGCGCCGTCGTCGACCAGGTACGCCGCGTTGGTGCAGCCCGGCACGTCGGCGTACACGGCCGCGTGGAGGTCGCCGAGCACGTCGACGGTGCTTCCGCCGAACGTGAGGCGGTCGCCGGGCGTCGCGACGACGACGGTGGCGGCGAGCCCGTCGACCGCCGGCCGGGTGTCGGCATCGACGACGAGGACCGCACCGGGGTTGGCCTGCAGCAGCGCGCCGAGGCGGGCGACGTCGACGTGGTCGGCATGCTGGTGCGTGACCAGGACGGCGTCCAGGTCACGCACGTGGGCGAAGTCGGACAGCACACCGGGGTCGATGAGGAGCCGAGCGCCGGGCGTCTCGACGAGCAGGCAGGCGTGGCCGAGGTGCGTGAGCTTCATGAGCCCATACTCTCACTCTCAGAACATCACTTCCACAGAATGAGGACGGCCGTGCGACCGCTTCACCACCTGGGCTACTGGGTCGACGACCTCGACGAAGGGATCGACCGGGCGATCCGCACGCTCGGCGTCGGGCCGTTCCTCGTCGACGAGCATGTCGCGTTCGACGACTTCACGCTCGCCGACGGCTCCCGGATCGAGGACCCGTCGTACTTGGACCACACCGCGGCGTTCGCGGCCTGGGGTCCCGTCGTGATCGAGCTCGCGGTGGTGCACACGGTCGACCCGTGGCTCGCGGACGCCTACCGGCTGGGCAGGCCGGGCCTCGGGCACGTGAGCTGGGTGGTGGAGGACCTCGCGACGGAGTCTGCGCGCCTGGAGGAGCTGGGATGCCCGCTGATCCACACGGCGTCGTCCGGGGCCGTCGCGGTCGCCTGGCACGACGGGGGACCGCTGTTCCCGCACCCCGTCGAGGTGCACCGGTCCGGCGCGCCGATCCTCGGGATGCACGGCCGGCTCGCCGCGCTGGCGGAGGGTTGGGACGGTCGCGAGCGTCGACGACCGATCCGCGGCTGACGCTGGCGTCCTGCCCGATCGCGCTATACGCTATTCACGAAAGTCACTTTCACACAACGAGAGTGTTGCTCGAACGAAGCTGCCGCAGAACGAAGTCCGCACAAGGGAGTGCTGCCGTGACCGATCCTCGACCGTTGCATGTCCTGATCGCCGGTGGAGGCCTCGCCGGCCTGGCCACCGCACAAGGACTGCTCAAGTCCGGCCACACGGTCGAGGTGTTCGAGCGCGACGCCGACCTCGACCGCAAGCAGGGCTACTACCTGCACTTCAACGCGATCGGCGGCGAGGCGCTGCGCCGCTGCCTCCCCGACGACCTGTTCGCGCTCTACCAGCAGACGTCCCGCCAGAACTACGACCGGCACCAGTCGATCGTGCTCGACGACCAGCTGAACGAGCTCAGCTCGCGGGAGCACATGGGCCCGCCCAACGACGGGCCGGTGCCGCACACCGGCGTCCACCGCCGCACGCTCCGGCAGGTGCTGTCGGCGCGCCTCGGGCCCGCGATGCACACCGGCTCGCCCGTCGTCTCGTTCGTCGAGGACGCCGACGGGGTCACCGCGACGCTCGCCGACGGCAGCACCGCCCGCGGCGACGTGCTCGTCGGCGCCGACGGCATCCGGTCCGCCGTGCGGACGCAGCTCCTGCCCCAGGTCCCCGTCATCCCCACCGGCATCCGGGGCATCGGGGTGTACGGCCGCACGCCCATCACACCCGAGCTCGACGCGCTGATGCCCGACATCCTCGACCAGGGCGTCCTCATGGCCGTGGACCGCAAGGGCTCCCGGCTGCTCATCGCCAACTTCCGCCCGCGCCGCGCGGCCGACGAGGCCGCAGCTGACCTGGCACCTGACGTGGTCCTCGACCCTGTCGCCGGCTACATCATGGTCAGCTGCAGCCTCAGCGAGGGCACGGTCGTCCCGCCCGTCGCCGAGTGGACCGACCAGACCGCCGTCGACCTGCGCGAGTCGATGCTCGCCGCCCTCGAGGGCTGGCACCCCGCGGCCCGTGCGATCGTCGCCGGCGTCGAGCTGGAGTCGATGTTCGCGATCCCGTTCGGGTTCCTCGAGCCGGCCGACGACTGGGCCTCGTCGCGCGTCACCATCGTCGGCGACGCCGCCCACGGCATGCTCCCGACGCTGGGCATGGGCGCCAACCTCGCGCTCAACGACGCGGCGCTCCTGGTCGACCAGCTCGACCGCGTCGCGCGCGGCGAGGCCGAGCTGGTCGAGGCGATCGGCACCTACGAGGAGCAGATGCGCGAGATCACCTACCCGATCCTGCGGATGACCCTCGACCATGACAAGAACTTCGGCGGTGGCGCGCTGGAGGAGGCCTCCGGGGATCGGCACGCGGGATGACGGGACGGCTCGCGGGCCGGGTCGTCCTCGTCACCGGCACCGGTGGCGGGATCGGCCGGGCCACGGCGCTGGTGTGCGCCCGCGAGGGCGCACACGTGGTGGGGTGCGACCTGAACCCCGGGCCCTCGCAGGAGACTGTCGAGCTCGTGCGGGCGGCCGGGGGGCGGATGGACGCGGTCGCGCCCGTCGACCTGGCCACCGAGGCGGGCGCCCAGGCGTGGGTCGACCAGGCCGTCGCCCTGTCCGGCGGCGTCGACGTGCTGGTGAACAACGCCTCGGCGATCCGGTTCGGGGCGATCGACCAGCTCTCCTACGCCGACTGGTCGTTCACGATCCGCAACGAGCTGGACATCGTGTTCCTGGTGACGCGCGCGGCCTGGCCGCACCTGGTGGCGCGGGGCGGCGGGTCGATCGTCAACATCGGCTCCATCACCGGGTCGCGAGGTGCGTGGTTCGAGCCGCAGAACGCGCACGGTGCCGCCAAGGGCGGGGTGCTCGCACTGACGTCGAACCTGGTGGTCGAGGGCGGCCCGCTCGGCATCCGCGTGAACGCCGTCAGCCCGGCGATGACCGAGACCCCGCAGACCAGCGGGTTCCTGCACGCCCCGGACGGCCCGGCAGAGAAGATCCTGTCGCGCGTCCCGCTGCGCAAGTGGGGGCAGCCCGAGGACGTCGCGAACGCCGTGCTGTTCCTGGCCAGCGACGAGTCGTCGCACGTGTCAGGGGCGAACATCCCGGTCGACGGCGGCGCGGCGGTGGTCGGATGAAAGGCCGGCTCGTCCTGCGGGGCGACGACGGCTACGAGGAGGCGCGCGTCGGCCGGGTGTTCAACGCTCGCCGTCCCGACCGCTTCCCGGCGGCCGTGCTCGACGCGGTCGACGCGGACGACGTGGTCGCCGGAGCTCGCCTGGCGGTCGAGCGCGGCTGGGGGATCAGCATCCGCTCGGGCGGGCACTCGTGGGCCGCGTGGAGCGTGCGCGACGACGCGCTGCTGATCGACCTGGGCGCCCTGCGCTCGATCGAGTACGACGAGGCGACGGGCATCGTCGCCGCGGGGCCGGCGACGACGGGCGCGCTCGAGCTGGCGCCGTTCCTCGCCGATCGGGGTCGGGCGTTCCCCGTCGGCCACTGCGCGACGGTGGGGATCGGCGGCTTCCTGCTTCAGGGCGGCCAGGGGTGGAACGGGCGCGCTCGCGGCTGGGCGTGCGAGAGCGTCGTCGCGGTCGACGTCGTGACCGCCGACGGGGCGTTGGTCCGGGCCGACGCGACCCAGAACGCGGACCTCTACTGGGCCGCGCGTGGTGCAGGTCCGGGCTTCCCGGGCATCGTCACCCGGTTCCACCTGCAGACGTACGCCGAGCCACCCGTGATGTGGCAGGACACCTGGACGTTCCGGCTCGACGACGCGGAGGCGGTCGTCCACTGGCTGCACCGCGTGCTGCCTCACCTCGACCGCCGGGTCGAGCCCGTGATGGCCGCGACCCGGCTGACCGACGTGCCGCTGTACGACGGCATCGAGCACCCGGGCGGCACGCTGCTGCTGCTGCACACGACCTGCATGGCCGACTCCGACGACGAGGCGCTCACGCTGCTCGGCGCCCTCGGCGACTGCCCCGTGCTCGGCCGCGAGCTCGGTCACGTCACCGGCCCGACGTCGGTCGCGCAGGAGAGCGTCGCGCAGACCGGCCAGAACCCGGAGGACCACCGGTACGCGGTGGACTGCGCCTGGACCGACGCGTCCGCCGACGTGCTCGCACCGCTGCTGCTGGACATCTGGCGCGGGCTCGACACCGAGCACTCGTTCTCCATCTGGTACGGCTGGGCCCCGACCCGCCCGCTGCCCGACATGGCGTTCTCGGTCGAGGGCAACGTCTACGTCGCCACCTACCTCGTCTACCGGGACGAGGCCGACGACGAGCGCTACCAGACCCGGGTGCACGAGCAGACCGCCGCGATCGCCCGTGACGGCGGCGTCGGCGTCTACCTCGGCGACACGGACTTCACGCGACGCCAGGACCGGTTCCTCGCGCCCGGGCACTACGCCCGGCTCGAGGCCGTCCGGGCCGAGCGCGACCCCACGGGCCGCATCGCGTCGTACCTGACGGCCGACCGCGCGGGACTGAACGTCCATGCCTGATCGCCTCGACCACGTCGGGCTCAACGTCGCCGACCTGGACGCAGCGGCGACCTGGTACTCGTCGGCGTTCGGCTACGTGACCGAGCTCGTGGCACGCGTCGACGCCGTCGGCCTCGACATCGTCATGCTGGTCCACCCGACCCACGGCGACCGCCTGGAGCTCCTGCACCGCGCGGGGTCGAACCCCGGCCTGCGGGCCACGAACCCGGCCGAGGCGGTGCTGACCGAGGGGTTCGGGCACGTCGCGTTCGACGTGGCCGGCCTCGACGCGACGTTCGACCGCCTGCTCTCGCTCGGTGCGCGCTCGGTCGTGCCGCCCCAGCCGTCGCCCGAGCCCGGCGTCCGCATGGCGTTCGTCGCGGACCCCGAGGGCAACCTCGTCGAGCTGCTCGACCGCTCGGGCGGCACACCGTGACCGCCCCGACGACGGTCCCGCGGTACCTCGTCCCGCTGCTGGCCGCCTTCACCTCGCTCGTCGTCTTCACCACGGACGTCTACCTCCCGGTGCTGCCGCAGCTCGGGACGGACCTGGGCACGACGAGCGCCGCGGCGGCCGCGACGGTGTCGGCGGTGTTGATCGGCATCGCCGTCGGTCAGGTGGTCATCGGGCCGCTCAGCGACGCCGTCGGCCGCCGCCCGCCCCTGCTGCTGGGCGGCATCGGGTACGCGGTGGCGCACGTGCTGGCCGCGCTGGCGCCGTCGATCGGCGTGCTGCTGGGCCTTCGTGTGCTCGCGGGTCTGGCGACGGCGGCCTGCATCGTCGTCACGCGGGCCGTCGTCGCGGACGCGTACCCGGGCGCGACCGCGGGCCGGGCGTTCGCCACACTGAGCGCCGTGACGGCGATCGCGCCGGTCGTCGCACCCGTCGCGGGCGGTCTGCTGGCCCACGTCATGAGCTGGCGGGGCATGTTCGTCATGCTCGCGGTGGTCGCCGCCCTGCTCACCGCGGTCAGCTGGCGGGTCCTGCCCGAGACGCTGCCCGCCGAGCGCCGGGTCGCACCGCACCTCGGCGCGGTGGTCGCCGGGCTCGGCTCCGTGCTGCGGATCAGGACGTTCCTGGCGTACCTGGCGGCGACCGCCGCGTTCGGCGGCATCCTGTTCGGCTACATCGGAGCCTCGTCGTTCGTCCTGCAGGACGCGTTCGGGCTGACCCCCCAGCAGTACGGCCTGGTCTTCGCCCTGAACGCGGTCGGCATCTTCGTGGCGTCCAACCTGAGCCGGCACCTGGTGAGCCGCACGGGCTCGGGCCGTCTGCTCTCCACCGGTCACATGACGTCCGGTACCGGCGCGGCGGTCCTGGTCGTGGGCGTCGGGCTGCACAGCCTCCCGCTCGTCATGGGCGGCCTGTTCCTCGCCGTGGCCAGCCTCGGCCTGGTGATCCCGGCCGCCACGACGTTGGGCATGGCCGCGGCGGCCGACCGCTCCGGTTCGGCCTCCGGGGTGCTGGGCATCTGCCAGTTCACCGTCGGCGCGATCGCGGCACCGCTCGCCGGCGCGGGCGGCTCACCCTGGTCGCTCGCCGCCGTCGTCACGGTCAGCGCGGTCGCCGGACCGCTCCTCCTGCGCCTGCTCCGACACCCCGAGTCCACCAGCACCGATCGATACCCGTCCGACACGAGGAGAACCACATGACCACGCGCGAGTTCCCGGAGGGCTTCGTCTGGGGGGTGGCCACCGCCGGCCACCAGAACGAGGGCGACAACACGACGAGCGACACGTGGTTCGCCGAGAACGTCACCCCGACCGTCTTCCGCGACCGGTCGGGCAAGGCGTGCAACGGCTACGAGCTGTGGCGCGAGGACGTCGACCTCGCGGCCGGCATGGGCCTCAACGCCTACCGGTTCTCGGTGGAGTGGGCGCGGATCGAGCCCGTCGACGGCGAGTTCGACGACGACGCCCTGGCGCACTACGAGGCGATCGTCGACCGCTGCCTCGAGCGCGGGCTCGCGCCCGTCGTCACGTTCAACCACTTCACGTCCCCGCACTGGTTCGCCGCCGGCGGCGGCTGGCTGAACCCGGAGGCACCGGACCTGTTCGCGCGGTACTGCGGACGCGTGATGGAGGCATTCGGCGACCGCATCGCGTTCGCTCTGACCATGAACGAGCCGAATCTCGCGCGGCTCCTGACCTGGATCGGGCTGCCGAAGTTCATCACCGATCTCGAGCGCGCCACGCTCGAGGCGGCAAGTGCGGCCGCCGGCGTCGAGCGCTACCGGCTGGGCAACGTGATGCTGCCCGAGGAGATGGACGAGATGGCCGACGGCATGACCGCGGGCCACCGGGCGGCGCGCGCCGCCATCAAGGCCGTCCGCCCCGACCTGCCGGTGGGGATGAGTCTGGCGATCGTCGACGACGTCGTCGTGGGGGAGGACGCCTCCGTGCGCGACCGCAAGCGCGCCGAGGTCTACACGCGCTGGCTCGAGCTCGCCCGCGAGGACGACTTCGTGGGGGTGCAGAACTACGAGCAGGTGGCCTACGACGCGAACGGTCCGGCGCCGCTGCCCGAGGGCACCCCCACCAACCACATGGGATCGGCCGTCGAGCCACTGTCGCTCGCCGGGGCCGTGCGTTACGCGTACGAGGTCGCCGGCGTCCCGGTGCTGGTCACCGAGCACGGCATGTCCACCGACGACGACACGCTCCGGGCACCGTTCATCGCACCCTCCCTCGTCGGCCTGCTCGACGCGATCGAGGACGGCGTGCCGGTCCTCGGGTACATGCACTGGACGTTCATGGACAACTTCGAGTGGATCTTCGGCTACGAGGGGCAGCTCGGCCTGTACTCCGTCGACCGCGAGACGTTCGTCCGCACCGCGAAGCCGAGCGCCGGCGTGTACGCAGCGATCGCCCGCGCCAACGGAGTGGACGCCTGATGACGCTCGTCGCCGAGCTGGCCGCCCGGCTCGCGCTGATCGACGACATGCCGGACATGGGTGCCGCCCCACCCTCGCCCGAGGACATCGCGCGGTTCGAGAAGTTCTTCGCGCCGGTCGGCGGCTACCGGCCGCCCGACGCGCTCGTCGAGGAGCACGAGGCTCCCGGACCCCACGGCCCGGTGCCGGTGCGGGTCTACCGGCCCGTCGACCGCGCGCCCGAGGCCCGGGGCCTGGTCTGGATGCACGGCGGCGCGTTCGTCGGCGGGCACCTGGACATGCCGGAGGCCGACGTCGTGGCGCGCGAGCTCGCGCACCTCTCGGGGGCGACCGTGGTGTCCGTCGACTACCGCCTCTGCAACGGCGGTGTCCATTTCCCCGTGCCGCACGACGACGTGCACGCGGCGTTCGTCTGGGCCTCGACGACGTCCGCCCTGCTGCCGTCGGGTGCGCCGTGGGCGATCGGGGGAGCGAGCGCCGGGGCGAACCTGGCGCTCGGTGTCGCGCAACGCCTCCGGGACGAGGGCCGGCCCGCGAGCGCCGTCCTGCTGGCCTACCCGGTGGTCCACGACCCGGTGCCGACAGGGTCCCCGGAGCAGGTGGCGCGGATGGCCGACCTGCCGCGTGTGCTGCGGTTCACCGCCGAGTCGACCTTCTTCCTCAACCGCAACTACCTGGGCCCGCACCCGGCGACGACGCCGTACGCGTTCCCCGGCCTCGGCCGTCTGGACGGTCTGCCGACCACGTTCGTCTCGCTGTGCGAGTACGACGACCTGCTGCCGTCGGGGGAGCGGCTCGTCGCTGACCTGCGCGCGAGCGGTGTGGACGTCGTCGAGGACGTCGTGGCTGGCGCGCCCCACGGGCACCTCAACGTACCGGGGCTGCCGGTGGCACGGGCGACCCTGCGAGCCATGAGCGACGTCCTGCAGCGTGCTTGACGGTGCCGGTCATCCGCTTGCGTCGACCGGGAGGCCCGCCGCGCGCAGCTGGTCGGCCAAGTTGAAGATCTCCGGGACGTACAAGAAGCCCTCGTCGGGGTTGCCGTCACCGGTGAACAGGTCGGCCATCTGCGCCTGCCAGCGGGCGTTGACGTCCGTAGCGGCCATGCGGGCCTGCGCGAGGTCCTTGTCGTCGGCCTCGAAGTACCCGATCAGTGTCCCGGCGTCGGTCAGGAACAGGGAGTAGCTGGACCACCCGGCGTCGCGCAGCGCGGCGAGCATCTCGGGCCAGACGGCGGCGTGACGCTCGCGGTAGACGGCCAGGTGACGAGGGTCGACCTGGGAGACGAAGCAGTAGCGCGGCATGGGCTCGACCTCGTGCGGAACGTCGGGCGCAACCGAGGTTCCGGTGCGCCCGACGACCGCTCGACTAGAAGTTGAAGTCGGCGATGTTGTCCTTGTTGAACTTGAACGGGTCGCCGAGCAGCACGGTGGCGTCGGCGCCGACCTTGAAGTCGCCGAGCTTGCCGGCGGTGAAGCTGTCACCCTCCTTGCCGGTGATCTTGCCGCTGACCAGGGCGTCGGCCGCGTAGGCGGCGAGGAAGCCGAGGTCCTCGGGGTTCCACAGGGCGAACTCGGTCACGGTCCCGTCCGTGACGAACGAACGCATCTGGTTCGGCGTCCCCAGGCCGGTGAGAGCCACCTTGCCCTTGGAGTCCGAGGTCGACAGGTAACGGGCCGCTGCTGCGATGCCGACGGTGGTGGGCGAGATGATGCCCTTGAGGTTCGGGTGCGACTGCAGCAGGGCTGCGGTCTTGTCGAAGGAGGTCTGGTCGTCGTCGTCGCCGTACACGGTGTCGACGAGCTTGATGTTCGGGTGGTTGTCGGCCAGGTCCTTCTTCATCAGCTCGATCCAGGCGTTCTGGTTCGTCGCGTTGGCGCTGGCGGACAGGATCGCGACCTCGCCGGCGTCGCCGATCTGCTGGGCGATCATGTCGATCTGGACCTTGGCGATGCCCTCGGCCGTTGCCTGGTTGATGAACAGGTCGCGACACGTCGGGTCGGTGTCGGAGTCGAAGGTGACGACCTTGGTGCCGGCCTGGCGTGCCTCGTTGAGGGCGTCGCAGATCGCCTTCGGGTCGTTGGCGGACACGATCAGCGCCTTGGTGCCCTGCTGGGCGGCGGTGTTGATGAACGGGACCTGGGCGTCCGGTGTACCGGTGTCCGGACCGACCTCGGAGAAGGTCCCGCCGAACTCGGCCGTCGCGGCCTTGGCGCCCTTGGTGCTGGTGTCGAAGTAGGGGTTCCCGAGGTTCTTGGGCAGCATCACGACGGAGATGTCACCGCCCGAGCCGCTACCGCCCGTGCTGCTCGAGGTGGAACCGTTGTCGCTGCTCCCCGACGAGCATCCGGCGATCGTGAGGGCGATGGTCACGGCCAGCGCGGCCAGTGCGGCCGACCTCTTGTTGGTGAACTTCATTGTTCTTCCCTTCCTGGGCGGGGGTGCGCGATCGGTCAGGCCGGGCTGGGTTGCCCGGCCGCGGGCGAGGTGGTTGTCCTCGTGGGTCGTTGTCGTCGACGGACGAACCACCCGAGGACGCTCGTGGAGATCACCGAGAGCACGAGAAGTGCGCCGATGATGATGTTGATGACGTTGACGGTGACGCTCTCGAGCCGGAGCGCGCTCGAGATGACGCCGATCAGCAGGACTCCGGCGAGGACCCCGTGCAGTGCGCCGCGTCCGCCGAAGATCGACACGCCGCCCAGCAGCACGGCCGCGACGACCTGCAGCTCCATGCCCGTGGCGTTGTCACCTCGAGAGCTGCCGTAGCGCAGCGTGAAGAAGATCCCGGCGAACGCCGAGACCGTCGAGGACAGGACGAACAGCACGAGCTTCGTGCGCGCGACCGGCACGCCGGAGAAGTGGGCGGTGTCCGCGCTCAGGCCGATGTCGAAGACGCCGCGCCCGAACGGTGTGAAGTGCAGCAGGACGATGAACACGGCCGCGAGCACCACGATCGGGACGACGATCACCGGGAGCTGGGTGCCACCGATGCGGGCCGTCGCCAGGTGGGTCCACCGGTCGGGGAAGTCGGTGACGGCCTTGGTGCCGAGCAGCCCGACGGCGATGCCGCGGTACAGCGCGAGCGTGCCGATCGTGACGGCGAGCGACGGCAGCCCGACGTACGCGACCAGGAAGCCGTTGAACAGGCCGCACACCACGCCGACGGCCAGGGATACCAGTGCAGCCACCGGCACCGAGAAGCCGGCGTTGGTGAGCACCCCCAGGGTCACGCTGCTGAGCCCGACGACGCTCGCGACCGACAGGTCGATCTCGCCGGTGACGATCACCAGGGTCATCGGCAGTGCGATGAGCAGGATCGGCGCGGTGTCGAGCAGCAGGTACGGCAGCGTGAGCGGGTTCCCGAAGTTCGGCACGTTCCGCAGCGAGTACAGGATGACGACGACCAGGAGCGCGATCACCGCCATCTCGCGCGTGAGCAGGACGCGTCGCCACAGCGGCTTCGCGTGGGCGGGGTACGTGCGCGCCATCAGGCATCCCTCGCTTCGACGAGCTTGCGGGCGTTGCGCTGGGCGAGCACCCGGTCCAGGACGATCGCGCCGATGATCAGGACGCCGACGACGGCCTGCTGCCAGAAGTCGGGGATCCCGAGGATCGGCAGGGCGCGGTTGATGGTGACCAGCAGCACGGCGCCGAGGGCGGCGCCCCACACGGTTCCGCTGCCGCCGAAGATGGCGACGCCGCCGATGACGGCCGCCGCGACGGACTGCAGCTCGATGCCCACGCCGGCGCCCGAGCTGATGGTCCCGTAGCGGGCGGCGTAGACGACCCCGGCGACGCCGGCCAGGGCGCCGCACACGACGAACGCGCCGACGACCCTGCGGCGCACCGGCAGGCCGAACAGGACGGCGGCGTCGGGCTCCGAACCGATCGCGTACAGCTCCCGGCCCCCGCGCGCGGTGTACAGGTAGTAGCCGACGACGACGAGGAAGAGCACCGAGATCATCGTCAGGACCGGGATCGTCCCGATCGTCTTGGTGCCGAGCAGGAGGAAGGCGGCGGGCAGGTCCGACGCGTTGACCCGGTTGCTGCCCGCCCAGGTCAGGACGATCCCGCGGTAGATGTACAGCGTGCCGAGGGTGATCACGAGGGCCGGGACCTTGCCGAACGCGACCAGGACGCCGTTGATCAGTCCGAGCCCGGCGCCCGCGGCCATCGCGATGAGGAACACGACGACGATCGGCAGCGACGGCTGGGCGATGAAGAGCCGGCCGGCCAGGTAGGCGGTGAGCGCGAGGATCGACCCGACGGACAGGTCGACGTTGCGGCTGATGATCACGACCGCCTGCCCGACCGCCAGCAGGATCAGGATCGACGGCGTCACGAGCAGGTCGCGCCAGCTGTTCGGGCTGAACAGGAACGTGTGCGTCTTGATCGTCGCGGCGGCGATGATCACGACCAGCACGATCGCGATCGCGAGCTCGCGCGAGCGGAGCACGGTGCGCACCGCCCGCCGTGCGGGGGAGAGCTGACTGGGCTCGACGAGCAGGTCGGTCACGACTGGTGCTCCAGGGTCGCGGTCGCCGCGTGCATCACGGCTTCGGGGGTGGCGGCGTCGCGTGGCAGGTCGGCGGTGATCCGTCCTTCGGCGACGACGAGGACGCGGTCGGCCATCCCGAGCACCTCCGGCAGCTCGGACGAGATCATCAGGATCGCCATGCCTCGCCCGGCCAGCTCGGACAGCAGGCGGTGCACCTCGGCCTTGGTGCCGACGTCGATGCCGCGCGTGGGCTCGTCGATGATGAGCAGCGTCGGTTCGGTGGCCAGCCACTTGGCGATGACGACCTTCTGCTGGTTGCCGCCGCTCATCGTGCTGCCGGTCATGTCGAGGGCACTGGTCTTGACCTCGAGGCGCGAGGCCCACGGGGCTGCCGCAGCGCTCTCGCGGCGGGTGGTCAGCAGCCCGTAGCCGGCGATCCGTGCGCGGATCACGGCCGTGACGTTCTTGGCGACCGTCGACTCGGTGACCAGGCCCTGCTGGCGGCGGTCCTCGGGGATCAGGGCCATGCCTGCCCGGACCGCGGCCCGCGGGCTCCCCGGGGCCACCGTGGCGCCGTGCAGCTCGACGGTCCCGGCGTCGTACCGGTCGACGCCGAAGATCGCGCGGGCGATCTCGCTGCGACCGGCGCCGACGAGCCCGGCGAGGGCGACGATCTCGCCCTTGCGAACGGTGAAGGACACGTCGTGGATCACGCCGGCGCGCTGCAGACCGCTGACGCGGAGCGCGACCTCGCCGATCTCGGCCGGCACCTTGGGGAACAGGTCGTCGACGCGACGCCCGACCATCTGCGTCACGATCTCGTCGACGGACGTGGTCGCGATGTCGGACGTGGCGATGTACTCGCCGTCGCGCATCACGGTGACCGTGTCGCACAGGTCGAACACCTCGTCGAACCGGTGCGAGATGAACACCAGGGCTCGCCCTTCGTCGCGCAGGCTGCGGGCGACCTGGAACAGCCGGCGAACCTCGACACCCGAGAGCGCTGCCGTCGGCTCGTCCATCACGAGGACGTTCGCCTCGAGCGAGATGGCCTTGGCGATCTCGATGATCTGCTGGTCCGCGATGGACAGGCCCTCCGCGGGCCGCAGCGGGTCGAGGTGGACGCCGAGGCGCGCGAACAGGGCCGCCGACTGGCTGCGCATCACCGAGCGGTCGATGCGGCGTCCGGACCGCAGTGGCTGACGGCCCATGAAGATGTTCTCCATGACGCTGAGGTCGGGGAACAACGTCGGCTCTTGGTAGATCACTGCGACGCCGGCCGCCTTGGACTCTGCGGTCGAGGTGAAGTCGACGTCCCTGCCGTTGAGCCGGAACACGCCACCATCCCTGCGGTACAGGCCGGACAGGATCTTGACCATCGTCGACTTGCCGGCGCCGTTCTCGCCGACGAGGCCGTGGATCGAGCCGCCCGCGACGGTCAGTGAGCCCGAGCGCAGGGCGACGACTGGACCGAAGGCCTTGCGGACGCCGACGAGCTCGAGGACCGGAGCTGTGGTTGTCGTGGCCATTCGGCATCTCCTTTCGACGACAGTGTCGACATGCATTAAATCGATTCAATGCCTCTGGACAGGACCATAGGCCCCTACCGTGCCGGCGTCAAACACCGTTATGGAATCGTGCCGAAGAGCTCCAACGGCGCCGGCTCGACCGGCCACGTCCCGACAACGCAGTCGCCGCAGCCGGCGCCGCCCGGCCAGGGCGGAAGTGTCGGGGGCCCGCCTCGGCGCCTCCCCCGCCACGATCGTCGGCGGACCGGCTACGATCCCGAGTGTGCGATTGAATCGTTGCAAACTCATCTTTCCGCCGGCGGAACAAGCCGCTGCACGCGTTCGGCGGCAGCACTTTTAAAGCGTTTCACTTCAGGTCAGTCTCGCCGATCGAAGAGGCCGTCGGATCTGTGGGAACGGGACGCCGGTCCGAGAATCGTGGGGAGCAACGGACCGCGACGGAGCCGGTTGCGGCAAGAGCTTCACCCACTCCGACGTCGCAGGACCGTGCCGAACCCACGCGTCAACGGCGCTCTCGCCACCAGTTCGGCGATCGACCGACGCGGCGCCGCCGGTTCACGACGGTCCTCTGCTCGGACTCAGCGGCGCGGCGCCGAGCTCTCGCGAGCGACGAGCTTGGGCGGCAGGACGATGGCCGAGTGCTCGTGCGGGCCGTCGCCGTGGGCGGCCTCCTCCTGCACGAGGCTCGCGCCGAGGCGACCCACCTCGTGGCCAGGCTGCGCGATCGTCGAGATCGGGATGGGGCTGTCCCACGCCGCCTGGTTGTTGTCGTAGCCGACGATCGCGACATCCTCGGGAACACGCACGTGTCCCGCGACGGTGAGCGCCTGGACGATCCCGGCTGCGAGCAGGTCCGACGCCGCGAAGATCCCGTCGATCTCGCCGGCCGCGACGCGTCCAGCGAGGTCCACGCCGACCGACCAGCCGTCCGACCGGTTGATCCACTCCGGGGTGATCACCTCGGAGCTGACCTGCGGGTGCTCGCCGACCGCTTGGTGGAAGCCCTTGCCGCGGTCGACGACCGGCTGCAGCTCGGTCGGGCCCCCGACGAAGGCCAGCTTTCTACGACCAGACTCGATCAGGTGCTTCGTGGCGATGTAGCCGCCGAGCGCGTTGTCGACGTCCACGCTGCAGTACTGCGAGACCGGTGCGCTGAAGTTCAGGAGTACCAGCGGGATGCCCGCGGGTGCGCGCCGAGACACGGCCGCGAAGTGCGCCGCATCGTTCAGCGTCATCAAGACGCCCGTGACACGAGCCTGCGCGAACATGGCCAGATAGTTCGACTCGCGCTCGATCCGGGCGTCGCTGTTCGCGATGAGGAGCGTCAGCCCACCGTGCTCCGCGCCGTTCTCGGCGCCCCGTGCGATGTCGACGAACAGCGAGTTGCTCAGGTCGGACACGATCAGGCCGATCGACGCGGTCGATCCGAGCTTCAACGACCGAGCAGCGGTGTTGGGGACGTATCCCAGCATCACCATCGCGCGCTCGACCCGCTCCCGCGTCCCGGGCGCAACCTTGCCGGGATGGTTCAGCACGTTCGAGACGGTGCCCAGCGAGACCCCGGCAAGGGACGCGACATCATCCATGCTCGGGCGCGGCTTGGCGGTGGGACGGCGGGCCTGCTCCCCGGAAGGCAACGATCGGCTCCTTCTGCTCGAGAGATATCGCGGCGAGACGAGCGTAGCCGCAGGCGAACGGGATCGGTCCCGCGCCGCTTCGCGCTTTCCGACATGTGTTGAATCGAACCAATAGACAGGCCCTCTTCTCGTTCGTCTACCTCGGCCTGCAGCCCATCGAACCTGGTCAGGTCACAGTTTGGCAACGCCAGTTGACGAACGAGAGCCCGAGGTCTAGGTTTTGAAACGCTTCAATCCAAACTTTTTCGCACTTCAAGGAGGAACTGTGAACTCGATGCTGAAGCGCCGGCGGACGCTGCTGCTGGGCGCCGTCGGTCTGAGCGCGGCGATGGCGCTCGCCGCATGTAGTGGCTCTGGCTCCGACTCGCCCACCGGATCGTCCTCGGGAGGGTCCGGCAAGTCGGCGTCCAAGCTGTCGTTCCTCGCCATCAACGAGAACACGACGATCCCGACGACCCTCACCACGCTGAGCAAGAATGAGTGCAAGGCGGAGGATGCGGCCCAGCCGCTGGAGATCACCAAGCAGGCGCAGTCGACGCTCGACCAGCAGCTCCAGCTGCTCGCGGGGCAGAACGCGCTGCCGTCCATCTTCATCAGCGCGAACTCCCCGACGCTCAACACCCAGCTCGCTGGCCAGGGCACGCTGCAGAACGCCGGTGACGCGCTCAAGCAGCTCGGAGTCTCGGACGACGTCCTGCCGGCCGCGTCGTCGGTGATCGACAACCTGTACGACGGCAAGCAGCTCGTCCTGCCCACCGAGCTCAACATCGAGGGCATCTGGTACAACAAGAAGATCCTGGCCGACAACGGCATCGAGGTCCCCACGACCTGGACGGAGCTGGTCGCCGCGTTCGCCAAGCTCAAGGCGGCGGGCATCCAGCCGATCTCCAACGCGGGCAAGGGGGGCGACGGCTGGGGAGTGACCCGCTGGGTCGGCAACTACATCGCTCGCGACCTGGGTCCCACCGCGCTGAAGGACGTGCGCGACGGCAAGGCCAAGCTCACCGACTCCGAGTACGTGAAGGCCGCCGACGCGATCGCCGACCTGGGCAAGCAGGGGTACTTCGGCCCGTCGCCGACGTCGATCGACTACACCACGGCGCTGAACACGTTCCTGACCGGTGACGCGGCGTTCATCTACATGGGCTCCTGGGCCGTGTCGGCTTTCACGGACCCGGCGCAGAACAAGATCGGCGCGGACAACGTCGGCTTCATGCACTTCCCCAGCGTCGACGGCGGCAAGGGCGACGCGGCGCAGATGCCCGCGAACGTCGGCACTGCCTTGGCGATCTCGACCAAGGGCTTCAAGGACGACACCGCGACGCAGAACTGGGTCAAGTGCATCGCGGACAACTACGGCACTGTGGCCCTGCGCGACAGCGGCCAGGTCACCGGGTTCAAGGTCGGCAGCGGCGTCACCGTCGCACCGCTGAGCCAAATGGTGCAGGACGAGATCAGCAACACCAAGGAGAGCATCCTGTGGTTCGAGGCCTACTTCAGCCCGCAGGGGACCACTACCAGCCAGAACGACGGCGGCCTGCTCGGCTCGGGCCAGCTGACCGGTGAGGACTTCATGAAGCAGGTCCAGGCGAGCTTGGGATCCTGACCTTCGGAGTTCGAGCGGGGCGGGCAGATGGGCAACCCATCTGCCCGCCCCGACACCCTCAATGATGAGAGGCACCTGCTGCTATGAACCGTGTCCTGGGCGACAAGCGCGCCATCCTGCTGCTGCTCGGGCCAGCCCTGCTCGTGTACTCGCTCGTCATGCTGCTGCCGATGCTCTGGTCGCTGGGGTACACGTTCTTCAGCGGCAGCGTCGTCACCGGGTTCAGCTGGGTCGGGTTCGCGAACTTCGAAAAGCTGTTCACCGACCCGGCCGCGCGTGAGGCGCTCCTCTTCACGCTCAAGTACGCCGTGGTGATCACGGTCGGCCAGGTCGCGGTCGGCTACGGCCTCGCGCTCCTCTACATCTTCTTCCTGCGCAAGGCCTCGGCGACGATCCGCACGCTGGTCTTCTTCCCGGTCGTGCTGCCCACCGTCGCCGTCGCCCTGCTCTTCCAGAAGTTCTTCGAGTTCGCCCCGCAGACCGGGCCTGTCAACGCGCTCCTCGAGGCCGTCGGGCTGCATGCCGTCGACTGGTTCGGCAGCGCCAGCACCGCGTTCTGGGTGATCGCGCTCATGGACATCTGGCGCTCGATGGGTTTCTACGCGGTCCTGCTGTACGCCGGTCTCGTCGACGTCCCGGACGAGATTCTCGAGTCCGCTCGACTCGACGGCGCAGCCGGTTGGCGCCTGGTGCGCAGCATCGTGCTCCCGCTGTCCCTGCCGGTCCTGGTCTCGTCCATCATCTTCAGCATCAACGGCACGCTGAAGGTCTTCGACTCGATCTACGCCCTGACCGCCGGCGGCCCCGGCACCGGCACCACACCGTTGACCTTGTTGATGTATCGCACGTCCTTCTTCTACGGCGACTACGGCTACGGCTCCACGATCGCCCTGGCGCTGACGATCCTGTGCCTGATCGTCACTCTCTTCATCTTCCGCGCGAACCGTCGCGACCTGACCCAGGACTGAGCGATGACCACCTTGACGCAAGCACCCGCGACCTCTGCCGCACCGGCCCGCCCCGCGCGGGCACGCCGGCGCATCCGCCGGATCCCGCTCTACGCCGGCGTCACCGTCCTGCTGGTCGTGATGGTGTACCCGCTCCTGTGGCTCCTGCTCGGATCGTTCAAGACGCAGGACGAGTTCCTGAACAACCCCACGTGGTCCCTGCCGAACAGCTTCACCAACTTCAGCAACTACACCGAGGCCTGGTCGAGCATCGCGCTCTACCTGCGCAACTCGGTGCTCGCGGTGTTCCCGGCACTCGCGCTCGTCGTCGTGCTCGGCACGGCCGCCGGGTACGCCCTGCAGGTCATGGTCTTCAAGGGCCGCGGCGGTGTCCTGCTGCTGTTCCTCGCGGGCATCATGATCCCCGGGCAGATGATCCTGCTGCCGCTGTTCACCGTGTACTTCAAGCTCCACCTGACCAGCACCCTGTGGCCCCTGATCATCACGTACACGGCGATAGGCCTGCCGCTGACCGTGTTCATGATGGCGACCTACTTCCGGTCCATCCCACGCGAGATCTTCGAGGCGTCCACCCTCGACGGGGCATCGGCGATCCGCTCGTTCTGGTCGATCGGCTTCCCGATGATGCGCAACGCCGTCTTCACGATCGCCCTGGTCCAGTTCTTCTTCCTCTGGAACGACCTGCTCATCGCCCTGACCTTCACCACCCAGGACTATCTGCGAACGGTCCAGGTGGGTCTCCTCAACTTCACCGGGCAGTTCGGTGCCGTCGACTACGGGCCCACCTTCGCGGCCATCTGCATCAACATGTTCATCGTCCTGGTCCTGTACATCTTCATGAACCAGCGAGTCATGCGCGGCCTGGCCGCCGGGGCGGTCAAGGGCTGAGGCGTGCGCACAGATCCACGACCGGCCACGACGCCGGACCAGCCCGACACGTCTTCCGCCGACGCCATCACCATCGGCGCCCCCCAGGTCGAGCACCACACGCACGCGCTCGGGATCGGCGAGGCGCGCCCGCGCATCTCCTGGACGATCGAACGCGCCCCGGCCGACTGGCGCACCTCGGAGTATCAGCTTCGCGTCAGCGCCGACGGCCGACCGGACGAGACGTCAGGCTGGCTCCCCGGCGCCGGCCAGTCGCTGGTCGCGTGGCCGTTCGAGGCCCTCCGGTCACGGGCGCGCGTGCATATCACCGTCCGGCTGCGGAGTGCCGACGGGCGCTCGTCCGCCTGGTCGCCGGCCGGGTACGCCGAGACCGGTCTGCTCGAACCCAGCGACTGGGTCGCCCGCATGCTCACGCCGACGGGGCCGCCCGAGGACTCCGAGCTGCGACGTCCTCCGGTCGTGCGCCACGAGTTCGACCTCACGGACCGTCCTGTCTCGGCACGCCTCTACGTGACCGCGCACGGGCTCGTCGAGCCGTACATCAACGGTGCCCGGGTCGGCGACGAGGTCCTCGCCCCCGGCTGGACCGTGTACCCGCACCGGCTGCGCTACTCCACCTACGACGTGACCGAACTCCTGAAAGCCGGCCCCAATGCGATGGGGGCCCTCCTCGGCGACGGCTGGTTCCGCGGCCGCATCGGGTTCGACGGCGGAAACCGCGACATCTACGGTGATCGCCTCGCCCTGCTCGCTCAGCTCGAGGTCCAGCTCGCAGACGGCACCCGCCAGGTCATCGCCACCGGGCCGGAATGGCGCGCGGGGCTGGGGCCCGTCCTCAGCTCCGGCCTGTACGAGGGCGAGCGCTATGACGCGGGCCTCCTGGTCCCCGACTGGTCGTCCGCCGGTTTCGACGACACGGTCTGGTCCGGCGTCGAGGTCGTCGACCGCGATCCCGCGACCCTCGTCGCCCCCGAGGGGCCACCGATCCGGTGCACCGAGGAGCTCGCGCCGGCGGTCATCACCCGGACGGACCGTGGGACGACGCTCCTGGACTTCGGCCAGAATCTCGTCGGGCGGCTGCGCATCCGTGTCGACGGCCCCGCGGGCGCGTTGGTACGCCTGCGCCACGCGGAGGTCCTTCAGGACGGAGGCGTCTACGTCCGTCCGCTGCGCGGTGCGCAGTCGATCGACGAGTACGTCCTGGGGCCTGGGGGCGTCCAGGAGTGGGAGCCACGGTTCACGATCCACGGATTCCGCTACGTCGAGGTCGAGGGCTGGCCCGGCGAGCTGCGGCGTGGCGACGTCGTTGCGCGGGTCCTGCACACCGACATGCGACGGACGGGTGGATTCAGCTCGTCCGACGAGAGGCTGAACCGCCTGCACCAGAACGTCGTGTGGAGCATGCGGGGCAACTTCGTCGGGCTGCCGACCGACTGCCCACAGCGGGACGAACGTCTCGGCTGGACGGGTGACATCCAGGTGTTCGGCCCGACGGGGACGTTCCTCTACGACAGCGCAGGACTGCTCTCGTCATGGCTGCGCGACCTGGCACGGGAGCAGCTGCCGGACGGCACCGTGCCGTGGTTCGTGCCCACCATCTACGGCAACCCGATGTGGTCCCCACCGCGCCCTGGAGCGGCCTGGGGCGACGCCGCGGTGATCGTTCCGTGGACCCTCTACGAGCGGTACGGGGACGTCGAGGTCCTCGACCGGCAGTACGACTCCGCTCGCGCGTGGGTCGAGTGCGTGGAACGGCTGGCCGGCCCAGACCGGCTCTGGGACACCGGGTTCCAGCTCGGTGACTGGCTCGACCCGGCCGCTCCGCCGGACGACCCGGCGGACGCGCGCACCGACCGCTACCTGGTCGCGAGCGCGTACTTCGCGCGCTCCAGCCGCCTTCTTGCACGAATGGCCGATGTCGTCGGGCGAAGCGAAGACGCCGAGCGGTTCGACGCGCTCGCCCGCGAGGTCCGCGAGGCCTTCATCCACCGCTACGTCCTGCCAGACGGCCATCTCACCAGCGACGCTCCCACCGCCTACGCCCTGGCCCTGGCGTTCGACCTGCTCCCCAGCGAGCTGCGACGCCCCGCGGGAGAGCGACTCGCGCGGCTCGTCGAAGACGGCGGCGACCTGATGGCGACGGGGTTCGTCGGCACCCCGGTCGTCCTCGAGGCCCTCTCCAGCACGGGCCACCTCGACCGCGCGTACGCGCTCCTCATGCAGACCGCCTGCCCGTCCTGGCTCTACATGGTGGGTCAGGGCGCGACGACGATGTGGGAGCGGTGGGACTCGATCCTGCCCGACGGGACCGTCAACCCCGGCGACATGACCTCCTTGAACCACTACGCCTTCGGAGCGGTCGCGGACTGGTTGCACGGCACCGTGGCGGGACTGCGCCAGGCGTCGCCTGCGGGCGACGCCTTCGAGATCGCTCCTCGCCCCGGCGGAGGCCTCACCTGGGCGCAGGCCTGGCTCGAGACCAGGTTCGGGCGCGCACACGTCGGCTGGGAGCTCGACGGGCGAACCGTGACAATCACCGTCGCGATCCCGATCGGCGCCCGCGCAACGGTCGATCTCGGCGCCGCCGGCGTCGTCCAGCTCACCGCGGGACACCACGAACTCACCGCAGAGCTCGATCAGCTGACAGCTTCCTGAGTACATCGGGTCATCCCCTCCACCCACCCGGTGGAGCGTTTCAGCGCGCCTCAACCGATCGCGCGCAGGGTTCCGTGTCGCGAAGATCTGCGCACGTCAAAAGAGGCCAGGGGTTGACTGGATTGCCGCACTTTGAGTAGTTTCTGTATGTTGCCATTTGAAACGCTTCAACCAATCGTGTTGGGGCGAACTACACGCGAACGCAATCGCGTCTGTCTCTCAACGAGGAGAACCGATGCACGTCTCGCTCCACCCCCTGCGACGACCCGGCGCACGCCGGTCGCTCGCCATCGCGTCATCGATCGCGGTGCTCGTGCCCTTCGCAGTAGGCGTGCCCCTGGCCGTCGCCGCACAGGCCGACAGCCCTGCACCGGCATGCCCCTGGATGGACACCAGCAAGACCGCCGACCAGCGAGCGAACCTCCTGCTGAAGGCGAGCACGCTCAACCAGGAGCTGCGGTGGCTGGACGAGCAGGCTGCTAACAGCCCCACGCAGACCACGTTCAGCGGAGTGACCTACCCGGTCCAGGTCGATTGCACACCCAAGGTCGTGTACACCGACGGCCCCGACTACGTGCGCGGCTCCACGGGCGTCACCATCTTCCCCGACCAGATCGGGCTCGCCGCCACCTTCGACGAGCAGCTCGCCTTCGACAAGGGTGCCGCCCAGGCCGACGAGGCCTTCCAGTCCGGCAAGAACGTCATCCTCGGCCCGGGCGTCGGCGGTGGTCGGACGCCACTGTCCGGACGGACACCGGAGTACCTGGGCGAGGACTCGTTGCTGTCCGGCAACATGGCGGCGGCAACGGTCAACGGCATCCAGACCGGTAACCCCACCGAGCCGGTGATGGCCGTGATCAAGCACTACGTGGCCAACGAGCAGGAGCTCGACCGCCAGACCAGCTCGTCGAACGTGGACGGCCGGACGCTGCGCGAGGTGTACAACCTCCCGTTCAAGATCATGATCGACAAGTCCAACCCCGGTGGAGTCATGTGCTCGTACAACCAGGTCAACGGCGTCTACGCGTGCGAGAACCCGATCCTGAACAACGTCCTCAAGGGTGACACCGGCTTCCAGGGCTACGTCGTCTCCGACTTCGGAGCGGTGCACAGCACGGCCCCGTCGCTCGTCGCCGGCCTGGACCAGGAGCTGAACCGTCCGCGGTTCTACACGCCGGCCACCATCGGCGCGGCCATCGACAACGGCTCGGTCACCCGTGCGCAGATCGACGCGGCTGCCTTCCGGGTCGTGCGCGCGTACATCGCGAACGGGCTCTTCGACCACCCGCTCCCTGCCACACCGTCGACGAGCTCGTCGACCGACGCGCACAAGGCGCTCGCCGCGCAGATCGCTTCTGAGAGCTCTGTCTTGCTCAAGAACGACAGCAACGTCCTTCCGCTGACCGCTTCGACGAAGAAGATTGCGATTATCGGTCCGACGGCATCGAACACTCCGACGAACGGCGTGAGCGCAGCGACCGTGTGCAACCAGGGCGGCGGATTCGGCGGCGGTCCCGCCTGCACGAATCCGGTGGCTCCACTGGATGCGATCACGGCGCGCGCCGCTCAGGTCGGGGCGACGGTGACATTCGACAACGGCGCTGACGTGACCACAGCTGCCGCCACGGCCGCTGCCGCGGATGTCGCCATCGTCTTCGGCTACTCCAAGCAGGGTGAAGGATCCGACCGTACGACGCTCGCCCTGGACAACAACGGCGACGCGCTCATTGCCGCGGTCGCCGCGGCGAACCCTAAGACGGTCGCCATCCTGGAGACCGGGACGGCCACCACCATGCCCTGGCTCGCCAACGTCAAGAGCGTCTTCGAGGCCTGGTACCCGGGTGAGCAGCAGGGCACCGCGATCGCGCGTCTGCTGTACGGCGACGACAACTTCGTCGGCAAGCTGCCGATGACCTTCCCGAAGTCGCTCGCGGACATCCCGACCAACACCCCGCAGCAGTACCCGGGCACGTTCTCGAACGGTACGACTACTCGGCCGGCGGGAACCAGCGAGATCCGTCAGGTCAACTACAGCGAGGGGCTGCTGGTCGGCTACAAGTGGTACTCGGCGAAGAACATCGACCCGTTGTTCCCGTTCGGGTACGGCCTGTCGTACACGGGTTTCGCGTACAACAATCTGAAGGTCACGGCCAAGACGAACGGCAAGAAGTCGATCGACGTGACGTTCCTGGTCACGAACACCGGCCCGAAGCTGGGCACCGACACGGCGCAGGTGTACCTGACGCTCCCGTCGGCGACGGGTGAGCCCAAGCGTCTCGTCGGATACGCCAAGGTGTCGCCGAACGTGGGCCGCGGCGACAAGGTGACAGTCTCGATCGACCCGCAGGGCGCGGACCTGCCCTTGTCGTACTACGACACGGCCAGCCACGCCTGGACCATCGCGCCGGGTGCGTACACGGTCGAGGTCGGGACGTCCGCTCGTGACACCAGGCTGACGGGGACGTTCACCGTCGGCTGACCGCAGGACCGGGCGCCCGCCTCCGGGAGGGGCGGGCGCCCCGTCGCGTACGACGTCGTCGGAGTACCCGGTCGCGGGCTGCCGCGGCTTGACCTCACGTCGTGTCCCGGATAGCGTCTGAATCGATTCATTCCACCTGAGGAGACAACGATGTCCAGCGCCACCGCCGAGTCCCTGGTCGCCCGGTCCAACCGCCTGGGCGCGGATCCGCGGACCACCAACTACGCGGGCGGCAACACCTCCGCCAAGGGCACCGAGACGGACCCGGTCACCGGTGAGGACGTCGAGCTGTTGTGGGTCAAGGGCTCGGGCGGCGACCTGGGCACCCTGACGCTGAAGAACCTCGCGGTGCTGCGCCTGGACCGGCTCCGTGCCCTGGTCGGCGTGTACCCGGGTGTCGAGCGCGAGGACGAGATGGTCGCCGCGTTCGACTACTGCCTGCACGGCAAGGGCGGTGCGGCGCCGTCGATCGACACGGCGATGCACGCGCTCGTCGACGCGGCCCACGTGGACCACCTGCACCCGGACTCCGGCATCGCGTTCGCCACGGCCGCGGACGGGGAGGCCCTGACGGCCGAGGTGTTCGGCGACTCCGTGGTGTGGGTGCCGTGGCGTCGGCCGGGGTTCCAGCTGGGCCTGGACATCGCGGCGATCAAGGCGGCTAACCCGCAGGCGATCGGTTGCATCCTGGGTGGGCACGGCATCACGGCGTGGGGCGATACGTCGGACGAGGCCGAGGCGCGATCCCTCGAGATCATCCGTACGGCAGAAGCATTCATCGCCTCGAAGGTCGCAGCCGGACCGCACCCGTTCGGCGAGATCGTCGTGAGCCCGTTGTCCGACGACGAGCGACGCGGTCGTGCAGCCGAGCTCGCGCCGGTGATCCGCGGGCTGGCCTCGACGGACCGGCCGCAGGTCGGGCACTACACGGACTCGGACGTCGTGCTGGACTTCGTGTCACGCGACCAGCTGGGCCGGCTGGCCGGGCTGGGGACGTCGTGCCCGGACCATTTCCTGCGCACGAAGGTCAAGCCGCTCGTGGTGGACCTGCCCGCGGACGCGCCGCTCGAGGACGTGGTCGCGCGCCTCAAGGAGCTGCACGCCGCCTACCGGGTCGACTACCAGGGGTACTACGACCGCAACGCCACCCCGGAGAGCCCGGCGATCCGCGGCGCCGACCCGGCGATCGTGCTGGTCCCGGGCGTGGGGATGTTCTCGTTCGGCAAGGACAAGCAGACCGCCCGGGTGGCCGGCGAGTTCTACGTCAACGCGATCAACGTGATGCGCGGCGCCGAGGCCATCAGCACCTACGTGCCCATCGACGAGTCCGAGAAGTTCCGCATCGAGTACTGGGCGCTCGAGGAGGCCAAGCTCGCGCGCATGCCGAAGGCCAAGGCGTTGGCCACCCGCGTCGCGCTGGTGACCGGCGCGGGCTCGGGCATCGGGCGGGCGATCGCCGAACGCCTCGCGGCCGAGGGGGCGTGCGTCGTGGTCGCCGATCTCAACCTCGAGGGTGCCACCGAGGTCGCCGCGTCCCTGGGCGGACCGGACGTCGCCATCGCCGTGCGGGCGGACGTGACGTCCGAGGAGGACATCGCGCGCCTGATCGCCGAGACGTCGCTGGCGTTCGGGGGCGTCGACCTCGTGGTCAACAACGCCGGCCTGTCCATCTCCAAGCCGCTGCTGGAGACCACGACCCGCGACTGGGACCTGCAGCACGACGTGATGGCCCGCGGCTCGTTCTTGGTGGCGCGTGAGGCGGCGCGGGCGATGATCGCGCAGGACATGGGCGGCGACATCGTCTACATCGCCTCGAAGAACTCCCTGTTCGCGGGACCGAACAACATCGCCTACTCCGCGACCAAGGCCGACCAGGCCCACCAGGTCCGCCTGCTCGCCGCCGAGCTGGGTGCGTTCGGCATCCGGGTCAACGGGGTCAACCCCGACGGCGTCGTGCGCGGGTCGGGGATCTTCGCCGGCGGCTGGGGCGCCCAGCGCGCCGCGACCTACGGCGTGCCCGAGGCCGACCTCGGCGCCTACTACGCCCAGCGCACGCTCCTGAAGCGCGAGGTGCTGCCCGAGCACGTGGCCGCCGCGGTGTTCGCCCTGACGGGCCCCGACCTCGTCCAGACGACCGGGCTGCACGTGCCGGTCGACTCCGGCGTGGCTGCGGCGTTCCTGCGCTGAGAGGGGATACCCACGTGACCGAGCGCCAGATCCCGAAGTGGTCCGAGCTGAAGCCGCTCATGCGGCCCAAGCCGATCACGTTGAACGCGACCGACCGGCACCTGGCCGACGCGTTGACCATCGCCGACCTGCGCACGCTCGCCCGCAAGCGGACCCCTCGCTCGGTGTTCGACTACACCGACGGAGCCGCCGAGGCCGAGATCAGCCTGCGCCGAGCCCGGTCGCTGTTTCACCAGCTCGAGTTCCGGCCGTCGATCCTGCACGACGTCTCGCACATCGACCCGACGACGAACATCCTCGGGACGCCGTCGGCGCTGCCGTTCGCGTTCGCGCCGACCGGGTTCACCCGCATGATGAACCACGAGGGGGAGCGGGCCGTGGTCCGCGTGGCGCAGCGCCACGGCATCCCGTACGCCCTGTCGACGATGGGCACCACGTCGATCGAGGACGTGGCCGCGGCCGGCCCGGACGCCCGCAAGTGGTTCCAGCTGTACGTCTGGAAGGACCGGTCGGCCGGCGAGGACCTGATGGTGCGCGCGAAGGCTGCGGGTTACGAGGCGCTCATGCTCACGGTCGACGTCCCGGTCGCGGGTGCCCGGCTGCGCGATGCCCGCAACGGGTTCTCCATCCCGCCGGCGCTGACCGTCAAGACGGTCCTGGATGCCGCGACCCACCCGGCGTGGTGGATGAACCTGCTGACCACGGAGCCGTTGACCTTCGCGTCGTTGTCGTCGTGGTCGGGCACCGTGGGCGACCTGCTGGACAAGCTGTTCGACCCGACGATGACCCTGGCCGACCTGGAGTGGATCCGCGCGTCGTGGGACGGTCCGCTGATCATCAAGGGCATCCAGACGGTCGAGGACGCTCGTCGGGTCACGGACGCCGGGGCGGACGCGATCGTCCTGTCCAACCACGGGGGCCGTCAGCTCGACCGGGCACCCGTCCCGCTGCGGATTCTGCCCGACGTCGTCGAGGCCGTCGGCGGCCGCACCCAGGTGTGGGTCGACACCGGGATCATGTCCGGCGCGGACATCGTGGCGGCCCTCGCGCTCGGCGCGGACGCGACGCTGGTGGGGCGCGCCTATCTGTACGGCCTGATGGCCGGTGGGGAGCGCGGAGTGGACCGCGCGGTGCAGATCCTCGAGCGGGAGATCCGCCGTACCATGGCGCTGCTCGGCGCCTCCAGCGTCGGGGAGCTCGGCCCCCAGCAGGTCCGCCTGCCGTGAACCCATCGGTAGGGAGTGTGCCCTGGTGACCAACGGGTCGCGCCGTCCGTCGGTGACCGATGTCGCGCAGCTCGCGGGTGTGTCCGTCGGCACCGTCTCGAACGTCCTGAATCGGCCCGACCGGGTCCTGCCCGCCACGCGCGAGCGGGTCGAGGAGGCCATCCGGCGGCTGTCGTTCGTCCGGAACGGGTCGGCCCGACAGCTGCGGCAGGGGTCGATCACGACCGTCGGCGCCCTCCTGCTCGACATCCGCAACCCGTTCTTCACCGACGTCGCGCGCGGCATCGAGGACCGTCTGGCCCGCGACGACCACACCCTCATGATGGCGAGCTCGGACGACGACCCCGAGCGCGAGGACAAGTACCTGCGGCTGTTCGAGGAGCACGGCGTGCTCGGGCTGCTCGTCGTCCCGACCAGCCACTCCACCGAGCACCTGGCCGAGATCCAGAGGCGGGGTGTCCCGGTCGTGCTGCTCGACTCGCCGTCGAGCGTCCCCGGGATGTCCTCGGTCTCCGTCGACGACGAGGCGGGCGGCGAGATGGCGGCCGCCCACCTGCTCGACCAGGGTCATCGACGCATCGTCTTCCTGAACGGTCCGCACTCGATCCGCCAGTGCGAGCGGCGGCGCACGGGCGTGGACCGCGCGGTCCGTGCCGCGGGTCTGCTGCCCGACGACGTCGTCGAGGAGGTCCTGCTGAGCTCGTTGGACGCGGCCGGGGGAGACCGGGCGCTCAGCGCGTGGATCGCGGCGCACGACGGCGCTTCGCCCGACGCGTTGTTCTGCGTGAACGACCTGGTGGCCGTCGGCGCCCAGCGGTGCCTGCGGCGGATCGGCGGCACCGAGCTGCTCAACCGCACGGCGATCGTCGGGTACGACGACATCGACATCGCGGCTGAGCTCGCGCAACCGCTCACGTCCGTGCGGCAACCGACGCACGAGATGGGTTACGAGGCCGCCGAGCTGCTGATGCGCCGCGCGAGCGGTCAGGACGCGACCCACACCGTCTTCCAGCCGGAGCTCGTCGTCCGGGCGTCCAGCACGTCGCGGCGATAGCCCGAACCGCCGGAGAGCGAGGCACCGCCGCCGCCGTGAGGTTGACACGTACCTAGTTGAATGAAACGATTCAGCGAGAGCCCAACGAGGGGACACGAGACATGCGCACGATCGATCAGCCCACCCTGGAGCACCTCGCCGCGCAGGCGATCGAGCTTCCGTCGTGGGCCTTCGGCAACGCCGGGACCCGCTTCAAGGTGTTCGCGACTCCCGGCACGCCGCGGACCATCCAGGAGAAGCTGGCTGACGCGGCACAGGTGAACCGGCTCACCGGCCTAGCGCCCACCGTCGCTCTGCACATCCCGTGGGACCTCGTCGACGACTACGCCGCCCTCGGCGAGTACGCACAGGGCCTCGGCGTGCGGCTGGGCACCGTGAACTCCAACACGTTCCAGGATGACGACTACAAGCTCGGCTCTCTGACCCACGTCGACCCGCGGATCCGGCAGAAGGCGATCGACCACCACTTCGCGTGCATCGACGTGATGGACGCCACCGGGTCGCAGGACCTGAAGATCTGGCTGCCCGACGGGACCAACTACCCGGGTCAGGGGGACATCCGGGGCCGGCAGGACCGGCTCGCGGACTCCCTGGAGAAGATCTACGCCCGCCTGTCCGAGAAGCAGCGGCTCGTGCTGGAGTACAAGATCTTCGAGCCGTACTTCTACACGATGGACGTCCCGGACTGGGGCACGTCGTACGCGCACGTGACGGCGCTCGGGGAGCGGGCCTTCGTCTGCCTGGACACGGGTCACCACGCGCCGAGCACGAACATCGAGTTCATCGTCGCCCAGCTCCTGCGGCTCGGCCGGCTCGGGTCGTTCGACTTCAACTCCCGGTTCTACGCCGACGACGACCTGATCGTCGGCGCGGCCGACCCGTTCCAGCTGTTCCGGATCCTGTACGAGGTCGTGCGCGGGGGAGGTCTCGAGGCGGGCTCGCCCGTACGGTTCATGCTCGACCAGTGCCACAACATCGAGGACAAGATCCCCGGCCAGATCCGGTCCGTGCTCAACGTCCAGGAGATGACCGCCCGGGCCCTGCTGGTGGACCAGGCCGCACTGACGGCAGCGCAGGACGCCGGTGACGTGCTCGGTGCCAACGGGCTGTTCATGGACGCCTTCTACACCGACGTCCGGCCGGCCCTCGCCGACTGGCGTCAGGAGCGCGGCCTCCCGGCCGATCCGATGGCCGCCTACGCCGCCTCCGGCTACGCCTCCGCGATCGCCGACGAGCGCGTCGGCGGGACACAAGCCGGCTGGGGCGCGTAAGCGCACCGGCGATGCACCGCGAGCCCATGTATGCCGCAGTCGACCTCGGTGCCACCAGCGGACGGGTGATCACCGGTCGGCTCGCCGACGGCCGCCTGCTGACCGCCGAGGTCGGACGGTTCGCCAACGAGCCGGTGCGGGTGCCCGTCGGTGACCGTGACGTCCTGCAGTGGGACATCCTCGCGCTGTGGTCCAGCATCCGCGACGGTCTCGCTGCGGCGAGCCGCAGCGGGCCCCTGACATCCGTCGGGGTCGACACCTGGGCCGTGGACCACGGACTCCTCGACGCCGACGGCGCCCTGCTCGGCAACCCGGTCCACTACCGCGACGAGCGGACCGAGGGCATGCCCGCCCGGTTCTTCGCCGCGATGCCCCCTGATGGGCACTACGCGATCACCGGCGCGCAGGTGCAACCGTTCAACACGGTGTTCCAGCTGGTGGCGGCGGCGGGAACGGCGCAGCTCGCGGCCGCCCGGCGGCTCCTGATGATCCCCGACCTGCTGACCAGCTGGCTGAGCGGCCGGGACGTCGCCGAGGTGACCAACGCCTCCACGACGGGGCTGCTCGACGTGCGGTCGCGGCAGTGGAGCCCCGACGTCCTGGCGGCGTTCACGAGCCTGACGGGCGTGGAGCTCGCCGGGCTGTTGCCGGACGTCGTCGAACCCGGTGCCGTCGTCGGTCCGGTGCGGGCCGCGCTCGGGTGGGGGGAGGCGAACGTCGTGGCCGTCGGTTCGCACGACACGGCGTCGGCTGTGGCCGCGGTGCCGATGGCCGATCCGCGTCGTGCGGCCTACATCTCGTCGGGGACCTGGTCGTTGGTCGGGGTGGAGCTGCGCCGACCGATCCTGACGCCCGCCTCGCGCGAGGCGAACCTCACCAACGAGCTCGGGGTCGACGGCACCGTCCGCTACCTCAAGAACGTCGCGGGACTGTGGCTGCTGACGGAGTCGCAGCGCACCTGGCACGAGCGCGGCGCGACCACCGACCTGACCGCGCTGCTGGCCGCCGCGGCGGACGTCCCGGCCCACCGCACGATCGTCGACGTCGACGACCCCCGGTTCGCGGCGCCCGGGGACATGCCCGCGCGCATCGCGGAGGTCGCGCGCGCGAGCGGGCAGCCCGTCCCGGACGACGAGGCGACCGTGACGCGCTGCATCCTCGACTCGCTGGCGCTGGCCTACCGCCGTGCGCTGCGGCAGGTCGCCGGCCTCGCGGACCTCGACCTCGACGTGGTCCACGTCGTCGGCGGCGGTGCCCGCAACGCGTTGCTCTGCCAGCTCACGGCCGACGCGGTCGGGCTGCCCGTCCTCGCGGGTCCCGCCGAGGGCACCGCGATGGGCAACCTCCTGGTCCAGGCGTGGGCCAACGGTGACCTCGTCGGCGGCCTGCCCGCCATCCGTGACGTCGTCGCCCGCTCCACGGAGCTGACCCGGTGGGAGCCCACCGGCGACCGGTCGGCCTGGGACCGGGCCGAGTCCCGGCTGCAGGACCTGTCCGCGGCCCGACGGTGAAGACGGGCGGGGCGAAATCGAGGTGCGTCCGGAGCTCGCACGTCCGTAGCCACCACGGGCGCGCGGACGTGATCTGACTCACTTCCCGACCGATCGACGGCGTCGGGGCCGCACCATGGCTGGCAAGCGGCCCGACCCCGCTGGCCGCCGCCCACGTGGGAGGTGTGCCATGGCCCAGGACGACACGGTGCTGCAGTGCGGTGAGTGCCGGACCCGCTACCCCGACGGCCGGCTCGCTCGGGAGTGCGAGCAGAACCACGGGGCCCGGCTCGTCTACGACAACTCGAGCTTCTGGATCGGTGCCGGCGACACCGGTCCCCGGTACTCCCACGACCGCGGCTGAGCGCATCCTCGAGACGTTCTCGTGTTGCGAGATGACCGGGGGATGGCTGACTGGGAGCATGACAAACCGCTCAGCTCACACCTCGAACGTCGTCGTCGTCACAGGCGCGTCGGCAGGGATCGGACGCGCGACGGCGATCGCGTTCGCCCGCAGCGGCGCGTCCGTCGCGTTGCTGGCACGCGGGGAGGAGGGCCTGCGCGGTGCTGCCGACGAGGTCCGCGCCGCGGGTGGGACGGCCCTGCCGATCACGCTCGACGTGTCGGACGCGGCGGCCGTCGACGAGGCGGCGGACCGGGTCGAGAGGGAGCTAGGTCCGATCGACACGTGGGTGAACGTCGCGTTCACGTCGGTGTTCGCGCCGGTGCACCAGATCTCGGCGGCCGAGTTCCGGCGGGTCACCGAGGTGAGCTACCTCGGGTACGTGCACGGCACGTTGTCGGCGCTGCGCGTGATGCGCCCGCGGGACGCGGGTGCGATCGTGCAGGTCGGTTCGGCGCTCGCGTACCGCGGCATCCCGCTGCAGAGCGCCTACTGCGGCGCCAAGCACGCGATCCAGGGGTTCAACGAGTCGCTGCGGTGCGAGCTGCTCCACCAGGGCAGCGGGATCCGCACGACGATGGTGCAGATGCCGGCGGTGAACACGCCCCAGTTCTCCTGGGTCCTGTCCCGTCTGCCGAGGCAGGCACAGCCGGTCCCGCCGATCTACCAGCCGGAGGTCGCCGCTCGGGCGGTCGTGTTCGCTGCGTCGCACCCGCGTCGCCGGGAGTACTGGGTCGGCGCGAGCACGGCGGGCACGCTCGCGGCCAACGCCGTCGTGCCCGGGGTCCTGGACCGGTACCTGGGCAGGACGGGCTACGACTCCCAGCAGGCGCCCCAGCCGCACCCGGCTGACGCCCCCGTCAACCTGTGGAGCCCGGCCGACGGTCCGGCCGGCCGCGACTTCGGCACGCACGGCATCTTCGACGACCGGTCCACGGACCGGGCACCGCAGCTGTGGGCGTCCCACCATCACGGCCTGCTTGCGGCCGTCGGCGTCTTGGCGGCGGCGCTCGTGGGCGGGTTCGGCGGGCGTCGGCTGCGTCGATGAGCGTGTCGGCCGAGCGGTTGGTCGCCTCGGTGGGCGTCCTGGCGGGCGGCGCGCTCCTCGCAGCCCCGGCACGCGTCCTGGCGGCGGTCGGCCTCGATCCGGGTCTCTTCGGGCTCGTCGGGGCGGCTCGCGTGCTCGGGGCCCGTCACGTCGTGCAAGGAACGGCACTGGTCGTGCTCCCGACGCGTGTGCCCGCAGGGGTGGCCGTGGTCGACGCCGTCCACGCCCTCTCGATGCTGGCCCTCGCCTGGTCGTCTCCGCGCTACAGACGAGCCGCACTGACCAGTGCCGCTGTCGCCGTCGCCAGTGGCGTCGTGACGCTGCGCGTCGCGAGACGCGCACACCGGTAGCGGTTCGGTTCGTGCGGCGGGGTGTCGGACGGCTGGGATGCGCGGCGACGGGCGTGGTGCGACCGTCGAGCGGTGACACGATTCGGGTACACGCTGATGACCGAGCAGTCGGGACCGAAGGACCTGGTCCGCTACTCCGTCGCCGCCGAGCGTCACGGGTTCGACTTCGTGGCGTCCAGCGACCACTACTTCCCCTGGCTGGACGTGCAGGGTCACGCGCCGTACGCGTGGACGCTCCTGGGTGCGGTCGCCCAGGCGACGGAGCGCGTCGAGCTCATGACCTACGTGACCTGTCCGACGCTCCGGTACCACCCGGCCGTCGTCGCGCAGAAGGCCGCGACGCTCGGGGTCCTCTCCGACGGTCGGTTCCTGCTCAACGTCGGCGCGGGGGAGAACCTGAACGAGCACGTGGTGGGGCAGCGCTGGCCCGCCGTCGGTGAGCGTCAGGACATGCTGGAGGAGGCCGTCGAGATCATCGCCGCCCTGCTGACGGGGGACCGGGTGAACTACCGCGGGGAGTTCTTCCGGGTGGACTCCGCGAAGCTCTGGGACGTGCCCGACGAGCGGGTCCAGATCGGCGTGGCGGTCTCCGGGCCGGACTCGGTGACCCGCTTCGCCTCGCTGGTCGACCACCTGGTCGCCGTGGAACCGGACGCCGACGCGATCCGCGGCTGGGACGCCGCACGTGACAGCGGCCTGGCGCCGTCGCGCAAGATCGGGCAGATCCCTATCTGCTGGGACCCGGACCGGAAGAACGCGATCTCGCGCGCGCACGAGCAGTTCCGCTGGTTCGCCGGTGGCTGGAAGGTGAACGCCGACCTCCCGACCACGGAGGCGATCGATGCGGCCAGCCATTTCGTCCTGCCCCAGCAGGTTGCGGCGCGCATCCCGTGCGGGCCGGACCTGGACGCGATCGTCGAGGCGGTCTCCGCGTACTGGGAGGCCGGCTTCACCGACATCGCCCTGGTGCAGGTGGGCGACGCGGGGCAGGACGGCTTCTTGTCGACGGCCGCTGGACCGCTGCTGGACAGGCTGCGCGACGCCGCGCCGTCGGACTGAGCTCGCTGTCGCGGATCGACCTCGTGGCTCCGCGCGGCCGGGACGTCCGATCAGCCGTCGAGTCCAGGCCGGCCTGATTTCGCCCGATCCCGGCGTGCGGACGCGAGGCGAACGGCCTAGCGTCTGGCGACGTGCTGGAACAAGCCGGCGGCCCGGACGCGCGGCAGGCGTCCCACGACGCCGCCTCCGAGGGGCGTGTCCTCGGTGACCGGTATCGACTCGACGGCGTCCTCGGCCGCGGCGGCATGTCCACCGTGTACCGCGCTCGCGACCTCCTCCTGGAGCGAGACGTCGCGATCAAGATCGTCCCCTCGGCGCAGGACGACGCGGACGAGGTGGTCCGGACGCGTGCCGAGATCCGTGTGCTCGCCTCGCTCGACCATCCGGGACTGGTCACCCTGTACGACGCCGGCACGACCCACACCGACGACGGCGCGCAGCAGCTCTTCCTCGTGATGGAGCTGGTGGATGGACCGACGCTCGCCTCGAGGCTGCGGCAGGGTGGGCTGAGCGCCCCGGAGGTCGCCGCGCTCGGGCGCGAGCTCGCCGACGCCCTGGCGGCCGTGCACGCCCGCGAGATCGTCCATCGCGACATCAAGCCCGCCAACGTGCTCCTCACCGGTGGCGACGTCCTCGACGGCGGTTCGGCGGGCAGGCGCGGCGTCAAGCTCGCCGACTTCGGGATCGCCCGGCTCGCGGACGGCACGCGGCTGACGGCCACGGGCACGACCGTGGGCACGGTCAGCTACCTGAGCCCGGAGCAGGCGCTCGGCGGCGCGCTCGGTCCGGCGAGCGACGTGTACGCGCTGGGCCTGGTCCTGATCGAGTGCGCAACCGGTCGCCCTGCTTTCTCCGGCACCCTGGCCGAGGTCGCCGCCGTGCGGTTGACCACGTCTCCGTCGGTGCCCGCCTCGCTCGGTCCCGACCTGGTCGCGCTCCTCGAGCAGATGACGCGGATCGCACCCGAGGAACGACCGAGCGCCGAGGACGTCGCCACGCGGCTCGGTGGCGTCGGCCGCGCGGCGGACGGCACGTTGGTCCTGCCGGCGATCGCCGCGCCCGAGGCCGACCGCGTTCCCCGGGCCCGGCGCCGGCGCCGGGTTCGCGCCCTGGCGGTCGTCGCGACGCTCGCCCTGGCCGGCGGTGCGGTCCTCGCGGGCCGGGCGCTGACCGATGAACCAGCTCCGCCCCCCGCGCCGACCTATCCGACGGTCGCGGGGACCCTCGGCGCGTCCCTGTCGCGACTGCAGCAGAGCGTGGAGCCATGAGCCGGCGCGCGCGGACGCGCGCGAGCCTCGTCCTCGCCCTCGCGGTGATGCTCGCCCTGACGGGGTGCGGCGGCCGGCCCGACCTCGAGGCGAGCCGGGCGCACGCCCTGCAGATGTCGGTGCTGACCGTCACCCAGGATGCGGCTGACGGCCGTTGGGCGGATGCCCGTTCCGCGCTGGAGGTGGCTCGCGGCCAGCTCCAGGCGGGGAGCGACGCGAACGAGGTCTCGCTCGCCCGGTACCGCGCGATCGACGCGGCCCTCGACGAGGTGGGCGGGGAGCTCGACGCCGAGGAGGCGGCCGCGGCGGCCGCGGCGGCCGCCCGGGTCGCGGCTCAGCCGGAGGTTTCTGCGGCACCGTCCACTCCCGCGACCACCCAGGCGCCGAGCGGTCCGACCCAGCCGGCCGGCAAGGCCAAGGGCAAGGGCGCCGGGCAAGGCAACGGAAAGAAGAAGCCGTGAGGTCCCGACGACCGGCGTGCGCACCGCGACCCGTCCCCTCCACGGGCCACGTCGGGCATGTTGTGGCAGCGTCGTGGCGATGAGCCGCACCGTCCTGCGCCCCGCGCACCCGGACCCGCGGGCGTCTCGCGCCACGGCGGTCGCCGGGGCACGCGCCCGCAGGTTGGTGCGCGCCGTCGTCGCGGGTGTCGGGACCGCGGCCGCCCTGCTGCTCCTGGGGCTGCTGGTCCGCGACCGGTGGGACCCCCTGGTGAGGTTCGACGAGCGGACGGTGGTCGCGGCGACGTCGTTCGCGGCGCGCTACCCGGCTCTGGTCCGCGCGTTGCTCGACTGGCAGTGGGCGTTCGAGGGCGTGCACCTGTTCGTGCCGGTCGCCGCGCTGTGCCTCCTCGTCTGGTGGCGGACCAGGATGACGAGCCGGACGTGGTGGGCCCTCGCGACGATCGCCACCGCCTGGGCCTTCGCGAACCTCGCGAAGGAGGTCGCCCGTCGGGCTCGGCCGGTGCTGGACGACCCGATCGACCAGGTTCGGGGCTACTCGTTCCCGTCCGGCCACGCCGCGAACACCGCCGCCATGGCGACCGCGCTCGTCGTCCTGGTCTGGCCGGTCCTGCGAAGTCGTGGGCTGCGGGTGGCTGCGGTCCTCGGCGCCGCGGCGCTCATGGTGCTCACGGGGCTCGACCGGGTGATGCTCGGCGCGCACTTCCCCTCGGACGTGCTCGCCGGCACGGTCTTCGGCGTCGGGCTGGTGCTGGCCTCCTACCTCGGGTACCGGGGCTGGTCGCCGCCGCACGACGACACCACGGAGGGCTCGACTGACCGGACGTCGAAGGAGACGCGATGAGACTGGACCTGGAACGGTACGCGAACGACCCGTCCCGGCCCGCCGGCCGCGAGGTGTGGCGTGACCTCGGCGTCCGGGTGGGCCTGCCGGTCGTCGCTCTGTGGCTGGTGGTCGTCGGCGTGGGGCTGCTGCTCACCGGCCCGCTCACGGAGCTCGGCGACCGCGAGCTGGCGATCAACGAGTGGTTCGTCGACCAGCGGACGGACCTGCTGAACACGATCACGCGCGTCTGGAGCCAGATCGGCACCACGGAGACGATCATCGGGATCTGCGTCGTCGTGGTCGGTCTCGTCTGGTGGCGGACCCGGCAGTGGTGGTACGCGATCGTCCCGGCGATCGCGATCACGGCACAGGCGGCGGTGTTCATGACGTCGGCGCTCGTGGTCGGCCGGGAACGGCCGGACGTCGATGCCCTGGACGTTGCGCCGCCGACGTCGAGCTACCCGAGCGGACACTCCGGCGCGTCGACGGCGCTGTACGTCACGCTCGCGATGATGGTGCAGCGCGTGGAACGCACCTGGGTCCGCGTCAGCGTGACGGTGATCCTGCTCGCGCTCCCGGTGCTCGTCGTGTACTCCCGGCTGTACCGCGGGATGCACCACCTGAGCGACGTCGTCATGGGGATGCTCAACGGCCTCGTCTGCGCCCTGCTCGCGTGGAACTACCTGCGGCGATCGCCGCACCCGGCAGACGAGGTCGCAGACGCCGACGCCGACGTCGCGGAGCGTGCCCGGTGACCCGGGTCGCCGTCGTCGCGAACCCCGCGAAGCTCGACGACGCGGAGAAGGTCCGACGTGTCGTCGACGACGCCTGCGCGAGCCATGGGCTGGAGCCCGCGCTGTGGCTGGAGACGACCGAGGAGGATCCGGGCGGCGGCCAGACGCGTGAGGCCCTCGAGCAACGAGCGGACCTGGTGTGTGCGCTCGGCGGCGACGGCACCGTCCGTGCCGTGGGTGAGGTGCTGGCGGGCGGCGACGTCCCGCTCGGGCTCCTGCCGGCCGGTACCGGCAACCTGCTCGCCCGCGCGCTGGGCCAGCCGATCGACAGCCTCGAGGACGCGCTCGAGGTCGCGCTGACCGGGCGTACGCGGGCGATCGACGTCGGCGGGCTCCGGGTCGACGGATCCGACGAGGAGCAGGTGTTCCTGGTCATGGCGGGGATGGGCCTGGACGCCGAGGCGATGGACAACGCGGACGAGCGGCTCAAGGGTGCCGTCGGGTGGCCGGCCTACCTGGTGTCGGGCGTGCGGGCGGCCGTGGGCGGCGGCTTCACCGCACGCGTGCAGCCCCGTGAGGGTCGCACCGTCCGGCGCGCGGTCCGTTCCGTCGTCGTCGGGAACAGCGGGCGCCTGCAGGGCGGTGTCGAGCTCATGCCGGACGCCCGCCTCGACGACGGCTTGCTCGACCTCGCGATCATCGCGCCGCGCGGTCTGGTCGGCTGGGTCCGAACGGTGACGACGATCATCACGTCCGGCCGGGGCAACTCCGACCTGGAGCGTCACCAGATGACGGCGGTCCGGGTGTCCGCGAACCGCGCGACCACGACGCAGCTCGATGGCGACGCCATCGGTGAGCACCGCCTGCTCGAGTTCCGGGTCCGCCCGGGGGCGCTCCCGGTCCGGGTGAGCGCCGAGCACGACTGAGCTCAGGTGCGCGTATACCGCGCGCGGCCGAACGAGTACACGCCGTAGGCCACGAAACCGGCCGCGACCACGGTGAGCAGGACGCTGCCGAAGGGCTGGTCCCCGAGCGTGCGGAACGCCGCGTCCAGGCCGCCCGCCTCATCAGGTCGGGCCTTCGCAGCGGCCACGACGAACAGCACACCGACGATGGCGAGCGCGATCCCCTTGGCGACGTAGCCGAAGCGCCCCGTGGCCACGACCAGGCGCCCCGGACGCTCCCGCAGGTCGCGCAGGAACTTGCGCGTCCACCCCTTGTGCACGTGATAGACCGCCACCCCGACGACCACCAGCCCGATGACGGCGACCAGGATCCGGCCGCCAGGCTGCGCCATGAGGTTCTTGGTGAAGTCCTTGCTCTGGCTGCTGCTCGAGCTCGATCCACCCTGCGCGAACTTGACGGAGGACCACGCGAGCACGGCATACAGGATCGCCTTGGCGGCCGCCTTCACGCGGTCTCCCGCCCCGGCACCCGAGCCGAACGCCTCGGTCACCTGCCACACCGTCAGCCCCGCGAACCCGAGGGCGACCACCCACAGCGCGGCCTTGCCGAAGGGGTGGGACGCGAGCGTCGCCAGCGCACCCGACTGGTCCGCGGTCGTCGTCGAGCCGTTCCAGGCGACCTGGACCGCGACGTACCCGAGCACGAGGTGCAGGACGCCGCTCGCGACATACCCGAGCCGCGCGAGAATCGTCGTCGCCGGGTGGTCGTTGACCCGTCGCGCGGTGACCTTGGCGTCGGAGTGGTCCATCCGGTCACCTTCCCACGGGTCGGCGAAGGCCGCGGCTCGAACGCGATCGGTGACCCACGGAGCGACGACCCCGCGCCGTGGCGGACTGTCTCTGCCGTCACGGCTGGCCGCGACGACCCTCGGGTGCCGTTCGCCTGCATCGAGCAGTTCCGCGGCGACCTCCGGCGTCCGGACTCACACGCCGACGGCCCAGCCCTCGGGCAGCAGTGCGGCGGGGGCGCACCGGCTCGCGATGTCGACCGGCCGGCCGGTCTCTGCCGATGTGGTGGTCGCGAGCATGACGTCGAGCACGTGGAACGCCAGGCGCGCATCGGTGCGGTGCGGCTGGGCCGTGTGGATGGCGCGGGCCATGTCGACGATCCCGCTGCCTCGGCCGGACCCTCCGGTCGCACCTGGGGGGACGGTCTCGGAGGTCTGCTCGATCGAGAGCGGAAAGAAGGTCGTGTCGCCGTCGAAGCGGTTGGGGTCCGGCAGGCGCAGCGTGCCGGCGGTCCCGGAGACCTCGATCTCGGCGGCGAACAGCGCGGTGTCGAAGCTGATCGACAGGTCCGCGATCGCGCCACCGGCGAACGTGCAGAGCGCCAGGACGTGCGTCGGGACCTCGACAGCGATCGTCTCGCCCGCGTGCGGACCGGTCGCGACGGTGCGGGTCTCGTGAGCCCGGTCCGTCAGCGCGGTCACGCGCGTGATCGGGCCGAGCGCCTGGACCAGTGCGGTCAGGTAGTACGGGCCCATGTCGAGCAGCGGGCCGCCCCCCGGGGCGAAGAAGAACGACGGGTTGGGGTGCCAGTAGTCGGGGCCGCAGTACTGGAACCGGGCGTGCGCGCTGCGCGGGGTGCCGATCCGGCCGTCCGCGAGGAGCCCGAGCGCCGTCTGCATCGCCGGCCCGAGGAACGTGTCGGGCGCGCAGCCGAGCCGTACGCCGTGCTCGTCGGCGAGGTCGAGCAGCTCGCGTCCCTCGGCCAGGTCGACGGCGAGCGGCTTCTCGCTCCAGACGTGGCGGCCCGAGACGAGGGCGGCGCGCGTGATCGCGTGATGGGCCTGGGGAACGGTCAGGTTGACGACGAGGTCGACGGTGGGGTCGGCGAGGAGCTCGTCGTACGTCCCGTGGCCCGGCACGCCGTGCTCCGCGGCGCGCTCCGCCGCTCGGGTGACGTCTCGGCCCGCGAGGAAGCGGACCTCGACCTCGTCGGTGAGCGCGAACGTCTCCAGGTACTGGCCGAGGATGTCGCCGACGCCGACGATCCCGAGCCCCAGCGGCCGGGTCACGAGGCCACGGCCGTATCCGGGAATCGGTAGGTCCCGCTCGTGGGGATCGCAGCCTGCATGCGAGGAACCCTTCGCTGTCGGCCGGGCAACGGGCGCTGGCGGCCGCCGCGATGTTAGCGCTCACAGATGCGGCCCGCAATCGGCACCGAACCGTTGCAGGTTTGTGACCTGGACCACTTGACTACGTAGTCAGGCATGGATTGACTACGCAGACATCCGACAACGAGGTCGAAAGGGGCACGGCGAGATGACGACCGAGAATCGCGTGAGCAAGCCCAAGCCGGTCGTCGCGACGGACGTAGCGCGAGCCGCCGGGGTATCGCAGAAGACGGTCTCCCGGGTGATCAACAGCGACCCCCACGTCAGCGCCGAGGTGCGTGATCGGGTGCTCACGGCGATCGCCGCACTCGGGTACCGGCCCAACCGTGCCGCCCGCAACCTGGTCCTCGGCCGTAGCCGGACGATCGGTGTCCTGTCGGTCGGATCGACGGATTTCGGTCCGTCCAGCCTGATGGTGGCGGCGGAGCACGCCATCCGGAGCGCGCGGTACGCGATGTCCGTCATCAACACGTTCGAGGACGAGCCCGAGACCATCACGAGCGCCATGCGGGACCTGGTGGACCAGGGTGTCGACGGCGTCGTGGTGAACGAGCCCGTCGGATCGTTCTCGCTCTCGAAGGGGGCGATCGGAGACCTGCCGGTGCTGAGCCTGTCCGGCTCGTACGGGATCTCGACCAACGAGGTCGTCGTCGACGCCGACCAGTCCGCCGGCGCCCGCAGGGCGACCGAGCACCTGCTGGAGCTGGGGCACCGGACGGTGCACCACGTCGCCGGTCCGGCGGGCTGGCGCTCGGCCGGGCTGCGCATCGACGGCTGGCGGGCGGCGCTGGAGGCAGCTGACCGGTCGCAACCGGTGGTTCACCGGGGCGACTGGACGGCCCGTTCGGGCTACGAGCTGGGCGCACATCTCGCGGCTGACCCGGAGGTCACGGCGGTCTTCGCGGGCAACGACCAGACCGCCATCGGCTTGCTGCGGGCGTTCGCTGAGGCAGGACGTGACGTGCCGGGTGAGGTCAGCGTCGTCGGCTTCGACGACGTGCCCGAGGCCGCGTACCTGTCGCGGGCGCTGACCACGGTCCGCCAGGACCTCGCCCACCTGGCCACCTTCGGCGTCGGGATGCTCGTCGACGCCATCGAGAACCCGCGACGGCAGGACCGTCGCGAGAACATCCCGGTCGAGCTCATCGTCCGAGAGACAACGGCCGCACCCCCGCCGAGGCGGTGACGGACCGCAGAACTCAACCCGAGCACGGCAACACGAAGGAGTGGAGCATGTCGAGGACAACGAAGACGTGGCGTCGCAAGGCCACGGTGCTGGGCGCAGGAATGGCTGTAGCCGCCCTAGCGCTCACGGCGTGCAGTGGTGGTGGCAGCAGCAGCAACGCCACGACTGCCGCGGTCAGCCAGGCTGACATCGACAAGGCGATGACGACCCCGACCAACCTGACGTTCTGGACGTGGGTCCCGGACATCAAGAACCAGGTCGCTCTCTTCGAGAAGAAGTACCCGGCCATCAAGGTCGACGTCGTGAACGTGGGGCAAGGTGCCGCGCACTACCAGAAGATGCGGAGCGCTCTGCAGGCCGGCAAGGGTGCACCGGACGTGACCCAGATCGAGTTCCAGCACGTCCAGTCGTTCGCGCTGGGCGACAACCTGCTGGACCTCACGCCCTACATCCCGGCGGACACGGCTTCCAAGTTCGTGCCGTGGACGTGGAAGCAGGTGCAGTCCACCGACGGCAAGAAGATCTGGGCCGTCCCGCAGGACTCGGGTCCGTTGGGGATGCTGTACCGCGAGGACATCCTGAGCAAGTACAACATCGAGATTCCTAAGACGTGGGACGATTTCGCGACCGCGGCGACCGCGCTGCACACGGCCGATCCGAGCACGTACCTGACGAACCTGCCCGGCAACGACATGGGCCAGTTCGCGGGCATGCTCTGGCAGATCGGTGCCCATCCGTTCGGCTGGGACGGTGACAAGAACGTCACCATCAATGTCGTCTCGGACGAGGCGAAGAAGCTCGCTCAGTACTGGCAGGGTCTGATCCAGGACGGTGTCGTCTCGGTCGACCCCGACTTCAACGACGCGTGGTACCAGGGTCTGTCCAACGGGAAGTACGCCGCGTGGGCGCCTGCCGCCGCGTGGGCTCCGGTGTTCCTGCAGGGCTCGGCGGCGAACACGTCGGGTCTGTGGCGCGCCGCGGACTCCCCGCAGTGGCCCGGTGTCTCCTCGCCGGTCTCGGGGAACTGGGGCGGCTCCACGGATGCTGTTGTGAAGTCGACGAAGAACCCGATTGCCGCCTCCCAGCTCGCACTGTTCATCAACAGTGACCCGGAGTCGACCCTGATGTTCGCGAACAAGCAGTTCCTGTTCCCGACGACCGTGGACACGTTGGCCAACCCCGAGTTCACGGACCAGAAGCCGGACTTCTACGGCGGTCAGCAGGTGAACAAGCTCTTCGCGCAGATCTCCACGACGGTGCCAGAGGACTTCGGTTGGCTCCCGTTCATGGACTACGCGTACTCCGCCGGTGAGGCCACCGTGGGCAAGGCGATCGCCGACAAGGGCGACATCGTCGGCGCACTTCAGGCCTGGCAGGACAAGCTCGTGTCCTACGCCAAGCAGCAGGGCTTCACCGTCACCACCAAGTGAGGACGTGCCGCCCCGCGGACACGCCTCCGCGGGGCGGCGCACCCTCAGGCCCGAGACCGGGAGATCACCATGACTGCCACCGACATCGGTCTGCCTCGACAGACCCCGGAGCCGGGATCCGCACCGCTGAAGAAGCGTCGTGGCCCGTCGCCGATGCGCCGCCGTGAGAATGCGGCCGCCTACACGTTCATCACCCCGTTCGTCGTCTTGTTCCTGCTGCTGATCGTGGTGCCGCTCGCCTACGCCGGCTATCTCAGCTTCTTCCGCGACCAGCTGGTCGGGGGCACGACCTTCGTCGGCCTGCAGAACTACACGCGGGCCCTGACCGATCCGTCGTTCCTGTCCGGCGTCGGGCGCATGGCGATCTTCCTGGTGATCCAGGTGCCGATCATGCTCGGGCTCTCGCTGCTCTTCGCGTTGCTGCTCGACGCCGGGGTGCTGTTCGTCCAGAAGTTCGTCCGGCTGGGGATCTTCGTCCCGTACGCCGTGCCGAGCGTCATCGCCGCGCTCATGTGGGGATACCTCTACGGTCCCGACTTCGGGCCCTTCGCGCAGATCGCCGACCACTTCGGCCTGCCGGCCCCGCCGTTCCTCTCGCAGAACTGGATGCTCTTCTCGATCATGAACATCGTCAGCTGGGAGTTCATCGGCTACAACATGATCATTCTGTACGCCGCCCTGCGGTCCATCCCGCACGAGCTCTTCGACGCCGCATCGGTCGACGGTGCCGGCACGGTCCGGACGGCTTGGAGCATCAAGATCCCGGCGATCCGGCCCGCGCTCATCCTCACCGGGATCTTCTCGATCATCGGTACGTTCCAGCTGTTCAACGAACCGAACCTGCTGCACACGATCGCGCCCAACGTGATCGGCACCGACTACACCCCGAACCTGTACGCGTACAACCTCGCGTTCATCAACAAGGACACCAACTACGCCGCCGCGATCGCCTTCATCCTCGGCATCGTGATCATGATCGTGAGCTACACGGTGCAGCTGTCCTCCCAACGGCGGGAGCGTGCAGGACGATGACCACTCAAGCCTCCGAGAGCTCCGTGCTCACCGGCATGCACCCCGACCCCACCCCGCCGAAGGACCGCCCGCGCAAGGGCCGCCCGCACTCGGCCGACCGGCCCCGACGCAGCAAGCTGCTCACGGTCATCATGCTCGCGACCCTGCTGTACTTCCTGGTCCCGCTCTGGTGGCTGTTCGTCGCCTCGACCAAGTCTCAAGGGGACCTGTTCTCGACCTTCGGCCTCTGGTTCGGGAGCGACAACCAGCTGTGGGCCAACATCAAGGCCGTGTTCAGCGCCGACGGCGGCGTCTACCTCCTGTGGCTGCGCAACTCGTTCGCCTACTCGATCGTCAGCGCGGTGGGGGCGGCGTTCCTGGCCACCATGGCCGGCTACGCGTTCGCCAAGTACCGGTTCCCGGGCGGCAACCTCATCTTCAGCGGGATCCTCGGCGCGATCATGATCCCGATGACCGCCCTGACCATCCCGACCTACCTGCTGTTCGCGAATGCGGGCCTCACCAACACCCCGTGGGCGATCATCCTGCCGTCCCTGGTCAGCCCGTTCGGCGTCTTCCTCATGCGGGTCTATGCCGCGGACGCGGTGGACGACACCCTGCTGGAGGCCGCGCGCGTGGACGGCGCCGGCGAGATGCGGATCTTCTTCGGGGTCTCGCTCCGGCTGCTCGGTCCGGGCATGGTCACCGTCTTGCTGTTCTCGCTGGTGTCGACCTGGAACAACTACTTCCTGCCGCTCATCATGCTCAACAGCCCGAACCTCTACCCGCTCACCGTCGGTCTTGCTCAGTGGCAGGGCGCCGCGTCGGCAGGCGGGTCGGGCGTCGGGCAGGCGGGATTCTCGACCATCATCACCGGCGCGTTCCTCTCGATCATCCCCTTGATCATCGCGTTCCTGTTCCTGCAGCGTTACTGGCAGTCCGGCCTCGCCAGCGGCGCGGTCAAGGGCTAATCACGGACTACGGAGACACATCACATGGCTGTGCAGCATGACGGAGTGCGCTTCGGCGCCGCGTACTACTACGAGTACGCGGGGCCGGGCGACGACCCCAAGCCTGAGACGCTGGAACGGGACCTCGACCTGATGGCCGCGGCGAAGTTCTCGGTCATCCGCGTGGGGGAGTCGGTCTGGTCCACCTGGGAGCCGACGGAGGGCCGGTTCGAGCTCGACTGGCTCGAGCCCGTCCTCGACGGCGCGCTGGCGCGCGGCATCGACGTCGTCATCGGCACGCCGACGTACGCGCTGCCCATGTGGCTCGTCCGCCGGTACCCGGAGGTCGCCGGCGAGCTCCGGACCGGGCAGCCGATGGGCTGGGGCGCCCGGCAGGAGGCCGACTTCACGCACCCTGCGTTCCGGTTCCACGCCGAGCGCGTCCTGACCCGGGTGGTCGAGCGCTACCGGGACCATGCGGCGGTGATCGGTTTCCAGGTGGACAACGAGCCGGGCCTGCACCTGCTGCACAACGCCGGTGTGTTCCAGCGGTTCGTCGACCACCTCGAGCGCACGTATGGAGACGTCGAGACCCTCAACCGCGAGTGGGGGCTCGTCTACTGGTCGCACCGGCTGTCGACCTGGGCGGACCTCTGGACGCCCGACGGCAACGCGCAACCGCAGTACGACCTCGCGTGGCGCCGGTTCCAGGCGACCCTGACCACCGAGATGATCGACTGGCAGGCCCGCGCCGTGCGGGCGCTGGCGCGCGACGACCAGTTCGTCACCACCTGCATCGCCTACGACCGGCCTGCCCTCGAGGACGCGGACCTCGCCGCCGTCCTGGATGTGACCAGCGGGAACGCCTACTACGGGATGCAGGACTCGTTGCTGCACCCCAGCCCGGCGCGCGCGCCGCAGTCGTGGACCGCGCACGGCACCTGGGCCCTGTTCCAGGTCGGCGACGCGATGTACTCGAGCCGCGGTGAGCCGTTCCTCGTCACGGAGACCAACGCGCAGTCCATCGGCGGCCCGAGCACCAACTACCCGGCCTACCCGGGCCAGTGGCGTCAGTCGGCCTGGGCTTTGGTGGCCCGTGGCGCCCGGATGGTCGAGTACTGGCACTGGCACACGCTGCACTACGGCGCCGAGACCTACTGGGGCGGCGTGCTGCCGCACAGCGGCGTCCCGGGCCGGACCTATCGAGAGCTCGCGCTCGTCGGCGCCGAGCTGGCACGGGCCGGCGGCGCGCTCGCGGGAGCGACGCCCGACGCCGACATCGCGATCCTGTCGTCGACCGAGTCGCGGTTCGCGCTCGCCGGCCAGCCGCCCCTGCAGACGGCGGACGGCTCCGGCGACGTGAACAGCTACCCGCGCATCGTCAGCTCGTTCTACCGGGGGGCCTTCGATGCCGGCCTGCAGGTCCGTGTCGTGCGGCCGCGCTACCTGTTCGCCGAGGACCCGGCCGACGTCGTCAGCACCCACCCGGTGCTCGTCGCGGCGGGCTACTACCCGGCTTCCGACGCCGACCTCGCCTGGCTCCTGCGGTACGCCGACGCAGGCGGCCATCTGGTGGTCGGTCCACGCACCGGGTACGCGGACAGCGAAGGCCGCGCGCGCGCCGAGGTACAGCCCGCCAGGCTGGCCGCCGCGGCCGGCGCGTCCTACAGCGAGTTCAGCAACCTCGACGCGCCGGTGCCTGTGCTCGGCCCGCTCGGGGGACACGCGACCGCGTGGGCTGAGTGCCTGATCGCCGAGGGCGCCGACGTGCTGGCCACCTACGACGACCCGCACCTGGGCGCGTGGGCAGCGATCACGACGCGAGCCCATGGCGCAGGGCGCGTGACCGTCGTCGGCACCGTGCCCGGTCTTGACCTTGCGCGCGCCCTGGCGGCGTGGCTCGTCCCTGCTCCGCTCGCCGGCTGGGCCGACCTGCCGGCGAGCGTGACCGTCCACAGCTCGACGCGACCGGACGGTGCCCGGGTCCACGTCGTGCACAACTGGTCGTGGGAGGCCGTCACCGTGACCGCTCCGATGGATCTTGACGTGCTCGTCCCAGCGCGGGGCACGGCATTGGCTGACCCTCCACCTGTCGACGCCCCCGGCAGCGCGATCCGCGCAGGTGAGCCCGTCGTGCTGGGCTCCTGGGACGTCCTCGTGGCGGTGACCCGATGAGCCGTTGGACGGGTCGGTGGCCCACTGACGGCATCGCGTTCGGTGCCGACTACAACCCCGAGCAGTGGCCCGAGGAGGTGTGGCCCGACGATGTGGCGCTCATGCAGGAGGCCGGCGTCACGCTCGTGAGCCTGGGCATCTTCTCGTGGGGAGAGCTCGAGCCCGAGGAGGGGCGGTTCGAGTTCGGCTGGCTGGACCGGATCCTCGACCTGCTGCACGAGGCCGGCATCGGCGTGGACCTGGCCACACCCAGTGCTGCGCCGCCGGTCTGGCTGCACCTGGCCCATCCCGAGATGCTGCCCGTCGACGCCGACGGTCAGCGGTTCACCCACGGCAGCCGCGAGTCGTGGTGCGTCTCCTCGCCGGTCATCCGGCACCACGCCACCCGGATCGCGCGGGTGATCGCCGAGCGGTACGGCCACCACCCGGCCGTGAAGATGTGGCACGTCTCCAACGAGCTGGCCTGCCACAACGGGCGCTGCTACTGCGACGTCTCCGCGGCCGCGTTCCGGGACTGGCTGGGCAAGCAGTACACGGACATCGAGGCGCTCAACCTGGCATGGGGCACCGCGTTCTGGGGGCAGCGGTACGCAAGCTTCGAGCAGATCCTGCCGCCGCGGCGTACGACGACCATCCCCAATCCCGGCCAGCGACTGGCCTTCGAGCGCTTCTCGTCCGACGCGTTCGTCGACCACCTCGAAGCCGAGGCAGCAGTGCTTCGCGAGGTGACTCCGCACCTGCCCGTGACCACCAACTACATGGTCATGGGCGACTTTCACCAGATCGACTACACGCAGACCACCCCGCTGCTCGACATCGTCTCCAACGACCACTACCTCGGGGCCGAAGACCCGCGACGGTTCGCCGAGCTCGCCTTCAGTGCCGACCGCGTCCGCGGGCTGGCCGGCGGGAAGCCGTGGCTCTTGATGGAGCACTCGACCAGCGCCGTCAACTGGCAGCCCCGCAACCTGGCCAAGCAGCCTGGCGAGATGGTGCGCAACGCGCTGCAGCACGTGGCCCGTGGCGCCGACGGGGTGCTCTTCTTCCAGTGGCGCCAGTCCCGAGCGGGCGCCGAGAAGTACCACTCGGGCATGGTGCCGCACGCCGGACGCGACTCCGAGCTGTTCCGCGACGTCGTCGGTCTGGGTGCCACGCTCGGTCGACTGGCGGAGGTCCGGGGGAGCACGGTGGAGAAGGCGCGCGTGGCCCTGCTCTGGGACGTTCCGTCGTGGTGGGCATCCGAGCTGGAGGCCCACCCGAGCGTCGACGTGCGCTATCTCGACGTGGCGCGGGACCTGCACGGCGCCCTGTTCGACGCAGGTGTCGCGGTGGACGTCCTGCCGGCCACGTCCGACCTCGCCGGCTACGACGTGGTCCTGGTTCCGACGCTGTATCTCGCGCCGCCCGGCGTCGCGGCTCGGCTCGCCGAGGTGGTCGCACGTGGCGGCCAGGTCGTCGTCACCTACTTCTCGGGGATCGTCGACGAGCACGACCGTGTGCTGCTCGGCGGCTACCCGGGCGCGTTCCGGGACCTGCTCGGCGTGCGCGTGGAGGAGTTCGCACCGCTGGCGGCGGGCGGGTCGGTCTCGCTCAGCGATGGTTCGACCGGCACCGTGTGGACGGAGCGATTCACGGCCGACGACGCCGAGGTGCTGGCCAGCTACGACGACGGCCCGTCGGCCGGGCGCCCAGCCCTGACCCGACGCAGCGTGCCCGGCGGGGGTGCCGCCTGGTACCTGTCGACCCGGCTCGACGCTCCGTCGATGGCGACACTGGTGGCCAAGGTGCTCACCGCCGCCGATGTCACGCCGCTCGTTCCCCGGCCCGGTGGGTTGGAGATCGTGCGTCGAGTCGGTGAGTCCGGCAGCTGGTTGTTCGCCATCAACCACACGGACGGCGACCTGCCCTTGCTGGCCGAGGGGACCGATCTCGTGACCGGTGCGCCTCACGGGCTCGGGGCCTCGGTTCCGGCGGGAAGCGTGGTCGTCCTGCGAGGGGCGTGACGGCGGCGTCGCTCACGCGTGCCCGTCCTCGAACGGGCAGGCGACGTACGCGAGGCGTCGGGAGTCCGTCGTCGTCTCGCGCTCGATCCAGCGGTCGTTGTCCGCAGTCGTCCCGGGGAGGTCGACGGTCGCGGTCATGCCGCCACCTCGTCGTCCGCGCAACCGAGCTGGCGGCGGGCCTCGTCGATCGTCGCCAGGATGCTGACCGTCTCGTCGAGCGTGTGCAGCGGCGATTCCTTCCGACCTTCGCCGACGAACGTGGCAAGCGCCGTCGCCTCCCATGCCAGGCCATCCATCAGCGCGACGCCGGTCTCGTCCCGCCAGGTGAGGGTCTCGCCGAAGAGCTCGTTGCCGGCGAGGGTCAGGCTCGTCGGGACGTGGAACGGTGCGGCCATCTCGATGCGAGCGTCGGACCCGGCGATCAGTGCTGTGGTCGGGGTCCGGGTGAGGATCGACGTGGTGAGCGTGGACTGCGCGATGCCGTCGTGGGTGAGCACGATGGTCGAGTACGCGTCGACCCCGGTGTCCGTGAGCCCGCCGATCGCCGTGACCTGCCGCGGCGCACCCAGCACCATCGAGTCGAGCTGGATCGGGTAGATCCCCAGGTCGAGCAGGGCGCCTCCACCGAGATCACGGCGGTAGAGGCGATGGTTCGGGTCGCGCGGGACCGCCTGGCCATGGTCCGCGACGACCGCGTGGATCTCGCCCACCACACCGTCGGCGACAAGCGCGCGGATCACGGCCGCCTGCGGCAGGTAGCGGCTCCACATCGCCTCCATCAGCAGCACGCCCGCATCCTGCGCGGCGCGCACGAGGATGCGTGCGTCCGCAGCATTCGTCGCCATCGGCTTCTCGATGAGCGTGTGCTTGCCGGCGCCGATCGCCAGGAGCCCGAGGGCGAGGTGCTCGCTCTGCGGCGCCGCGATGTAGACGACGTCGATGTCCGGGTCGCCCACGAGTGCGGCGTAGGACGAATGGACCCGGTCGATGCCGTGCTCGGCCGCGAAGGTCGAGGCTCGCTCGGGCGAGCGTGATGCGACGGCCGCGAGGCGCTGGCGCGTGCGCTTGTTCACGGCGTTCGCGAACGCGTGGGCTATCCAGCCGGGTGCGAGCACGCCCCATCGCAGGGCAGGTTCACCCGCTCCGGGTCGGTAGAGCTGTGGTGTGGGAAAGGCCTTCGGGAGCATCGGGTGTCCTCGGGTACGTCGCTCGAGCGCTGTGGGCGTCGGAACGAAACGTAACGCTGATACGTTTAGGTGAAAAGCCAGGGGCGGGCGTCGTCTGCGGCACGGGCCCTTGCTCGAGCGTCCGCGCGAGCTCTGAGGACCGGCTGGGACCGCGACTCAGACGTTTCTCAGGGGTCGGCAGGCAGGCTGGGAAACCCTGCAACGATCGGAAGTCCTGGTATGCCCTACGTGCGCCGCTGGCCCGTGCTCTCCTGCTCGCTGCTGGCTGCCGCGCTGCTCCTGGGGTTCGTCGCCGCTGACACCCACGTGCTCCAGCCCCACGGGCTGGCCATCGACGAGGCGATCGCGTCCGGGTGGCGTTCGCCGGTCCTGACGGCCGTGATGCTCGCGGTCAGCACCCTCGCGTCCCCGGTCGCGGGCGTCCTCTATCTCGTCGTGTGGACGGTGGTCCTGCTGGCCCGGCGTCGCCCCGTCGCGGCCGTGAGCACGTTCTTGGTGGTGGCGGTCGGATGGAACTCGGCGCTGGTCGTCAAGGCGATCGTCGGGCGCGCGCGGCCGCCGGCCGACCTCGTGCACGCACTCGCACCCGAGACCGGCCCGACCAGCTACCCGAGCGGTCACACGGCCCTCGCCGTCTCGCTGGCGGCGGCAGCGTGGTTCCTCGCCCGAGGCACCCGATGGTCGCGCCTGGTCGCGTGGTGCGGTGTCGCGTTCATTGCCCTGGTGGGCTTCTCACGGTTGTATGTCGGCGCGCACTACCCGGGCGACATCGTCGGCTCGGTGCTCGTATCGACGAGCGCGATCGTCGCGTTGACCGGCCTGTGGCACATCGTGCTGCGGCCGCGGCTGGGGTCGATCCCGCTGATCTCGCCGCTCCTGGCGCGCTTCGGACCGCTTGCGCCCGTGGGGGCCACGCCGTCATGAGCGGCGTCCAGACATGAGTGGCCGGGTCGCAGCGTGGCTGGCGAGCATCCCAGCCGCCTATGTCTACGCGGCGGTGTTCGCTCTCGTCTTCGCCGAGGACGCACTGTTCTTCGGCTTCGTCCTGCCGGGGGAGACCGCCGTCGTCGTGGGTGGTGTGCTGGCCAGCAGAGGTCACATCTCGCTGGGGGCCCTGATCCCCGTCGTGGTTGTCGCGGCGATCGCCGGCGACAGCGTAGGGTACGAGATCGGCCGACGCGCCGGCCCGCGCATCCTGGACTCCGCACTTCTGCGCGATCGTCGGGCCGCCCTGGCTAAGGCCGAGCACCTCCTGCGGACACGCGGAAGGACAGCGGTCTTCATCGGAAGGTTCGCGGCCTTCTTTCGCGCGACGATGCCCGCGCTCGCCGGCAGCGCACGGATGCCCTACCGACAGTTCCTCCCGGCCAACGCGGCGGGCGGCTTGGTCTGGGGCGTGAGCAACGCTGTGCTCGGGTACTTCGTCGGCAGCGCCTACGCCCATGCGGCCTCGCTCATGGGCCAGGGCATCGCCGTGGGCCTCCTGATCGCAGCGATCGCAGCGCTCGTGATCTGGCGCCGCAGACGTCGCCGAGGTGGCGCCGGGGAGACGGTGCGGGTCGACGCCCATGAGCGGCACCACGTCGACCGGTGATGGACGCGACGTGACACTCCCGTTCAGCGTCGAGCACGTGGGTGCAGGTGAGGTGAACCCGTGGGATGGAGGACCGATGCACCGACCGCGCCGCGTCGTCGTCGCCGCCGTCCTCGGGTTGGCGCTGGCCCTCGCCGCCGGATGCACCGGCGTCACCCCGAAGCCCGCATCGTCGGCAGGTTCTGTCGCGGTGGGCAGCCCGACGGCGACCATGGAGCCGTCGGTGTCGACGCCCAGCCCCGTCTCCGCGCACACGCTGGGTGTGACCCCGCTCCCGGTGAGGCTCCCCACCCCGGTCTCCCGGCTCGTGGCGTTGGGTGCGGGGGATCAGTTGCTCCTGCTCGGTGGCCTCAGCACCACCACCACGACCAGCGTGCTGTTGGTCTCGCCGGGCACGGGCACGGTCAGCGAGGTCGCGCACCTCGCTCAGGCCACGCACGACGCCGGTGGCGCGGTCCTCGGGGGCCGCGCGGTGGTCATCGGCGGAGGGACCAGAGCCTCCATCACAGATGCGCAGTCTGTAGCCCTGAGCGGTGGTGCGGTGGCGATCAGCGGGCACCTGCCCGAGCCTCGGTCCGACCACGCGGTGGCCGCCGACGCGACGACCGCCTACGTCGTCGGTGGCTATACCGGGAGCACGGAGCTGCTGGACATCCTTGCCACGACCGACGGCTCGTCCTTCACGGTGGCGGCGCGGCTTGCCGAGACCGTCCGCTACCCGGCTGCCGTCGTTTCCGGGTCGGTCCTGTGGGTCTTCGGCGGCGTTCATCAGGGATCGGTGACCGACGACATCCAACGCATCGACCTCACGACCGGCGCCGTGAGCATCGCAGGTCACCTGCCCGGTCCGCTCTCGCATGCGGCGGCCACGGTTCTCGATGGCACGATCCTCGTGATGGGCGGCACTGACGGCCAGACCCACCAGAGCACGATCTATCGGTTCGACCCGGCCACGATCTCGGCCGCCTCCGTCGGCGCGCTGCCGGCGCCGACCTCCGACATGGCAGTCGCCGTGCTGGCCGGCGGCGCGTACGTCGTGGGCGGCGAGACCGCGGATGCGCAGGGGAGTGTCACGAAGCTCGACACGATCGTGCGCCTGCAGTACTCCCACTGACCGCTTGCAGTTCAGAGAGGTACTCGGGGCCGGACTGCTCACCAGAAGCCCGGGGGCGCCTGGTTCGTGCCGACAGTGTCCGCGTAGGAGTGCGGTGGCACGGGGTCGAGCCCATCAGGGGTGTTCAGGTAACCAGGTCCGCTGCCGGCGACGCCGGTGTGGCCGTACTGCCACACGATCGCGTTCCGCACCGGGTCGAGCACGAGCACGCGGTGGTTGTCGTCGTCGTTGAGCAGGATGTCCCCGTTGGGCAGCCCGACCGCGAGCGACGGGTGGTTCAGCTTCCCGTTCCCGCTGGTGGGGTTCCAGCGCCACAGCGCCGTGCCGGCCTGGTCGAAGACGACCACCTGTCCGGGGTCCTGGTAGCTGACCGTGAGGTACTGGCCCGGCTTGTACTGGTTGGTGTCGGACGGGTACGTCATCGCGGGCGGGTGCGTGCTCCAGTACACCGTGCCGGCGCGGTCGATCTCGTCGACCCAGTTCCCGCGGATCTCGGTGACCAGGAAGTGGCCGTTCGGCAGCGGGAAGACGCCGTTCGGGCTGCCGTACCGGGTGGGCAGGTCGTGCGCGCAGACGCCCGGCGCGCCGAGGGCCCACACCGGCCCGGCTGAGGTGGGCGACACATCGACCAACCGGCAGTTCTTGATGTCGGCGGCAACGATGGTTCGGTCGGGCAGCATCATCGCGTCGTCGGGGTTCCACAACTGGTTCGGGCCCGATCCATGCATCCCCGGGGTGCCGTACCGCCAGACGATCTTGCGGGTGGCGATGTCAATCTCGGTGATGACGAAGTCGTCCTCCTGCGTCGCGATGATGCCCTTGCCGTCGGGGGTGAAGAAGACGTCGTCGGGGATCACGAATGTCTCACCCGCCGCGAGGTCGCCCGGCTGTGGCCACTGCCAGAGCACCTGGCCCAGGGGGCTGACCACCACCAGGCTGTTGTTCCTCTTGTCGGCGATGATGATCGGCCCCGGCAGAACGCTCGGGTCCGATCCGGGGGCCAGGTCGCCCGGGTCTGCGGGTGCGGCCGCCGGGGGCCACACAGGCGCCGGGCTCGGCGCGGGCGGAGGCGCAGCCGATTTGGTCGGAGCCGAGGCAGCCTCGGTGGCGACGGTCGGCGACGGTTGAGGGCCGTGCGTGGGGCTGCAGGCGGCGACGAACAGCTCCAGCGCCACGGCCGCGCTCGCAAGGGCGCACAACCTCCACGTGCGCCCTGCCGGCGACCAGCGGCGCGCGATTCCGCTGACCCACGGAGCTTCCACAAGGGCAAGGTAGCCGAAGCCCGCGGGCGTCCCGGATCGTCACCGGCCTTAGGGGTGCGGCTGGGGCGGTCGAGGGGGTTTGGGGTGCACGACGGCGTCGGTCGGGGCCGGCAGGACAGTGCCGTCCAGCGTCACCAGGGCGGGCATCGGCTGGCCGACCGGACCGGACCACGGGGCCGGTTTCCGCGGGGTCGGGGTGGGGTTCGGTGGCGTTGGTTGGCTGATGGCGCCAGGCGCTGGTGGGACCGGTCGCCTCAGCTCGGGGTCGACGAAGCCGGCCATGGACGGTGCGATGTCCACGCGCGGCACACCCATAGGAGGCAGATGCAGCAGGTCGATGATCGTCTTGGGGATGGAGGCGTGGGAGTGCCACTGCGGGTCGATCGCCTGGGCGACCTGGCCGCCGAACATGAGCAGCGGAATCCTGGACCCGCCGATCACCTGGAACCCTTCCGGGTGGAGGGCGTCCGGCACGGTCTCGATGGCGGGGGTAGGTACCGAGTCGGCATACCCGCCCCAGTCGTCCCAGGTCACGATGAACGTGGTGTCGTCCCACCCGCCTCCGTCGATCACGGCCTGCACGCGGGACCACACCAGGTCGTGACCCTTGGTGACGTAGTCGGGGTCGCTGACGTGGGGTGGGTGCTCGTCGTAACCGGCCGGGCTCCACACGTAGCAGATCTGGGGCAGCGTGCCTGCCAGTGCCATGGGGATGAAGTCCTTCGGGGGATGGACGTTCACCGCGCCGGCCGGGGTGTCCACGGCGGCGTAGAACTTGGTGGGGTATCCGCTCTGGTCGGGGAACGCTCCCCAGGACACTCCGGCGGACTGTGCCACGGAGAAGATCGACGGGATGTCCCAGGTGGGGTACGGGCCGACGAACGGCGGATTCTTCAGCGTGGGGGTCTGTCCTCCGATGGCGAGCATGTGCCCGGAGGTGGAGTTGGACCCTGCGCCGAAGTGGTGGTCGGCGAAGACGAACTCCTTGGCAACCCAGGAGTAGAACGGGATGACGGTGTCGTTGTCGACCTGTGCCGCCACGCCGGGATAGTCGCCGATCGCGTAGTGGACCCACGCGCTCCGGTCGTGGGGCTGGTCGAAGTTCGGCCCGAGGGTGAGCAGTTCTCCGTTGTTGGCGACCTCGGCGCCCCACGCAGCCATGGTCGGGAAGTAGAAGTCGGTCGTCTTGTTCTCCTGCAAGAACACGATCACCCGATGGGTGGTCACCTCGGCCATGGGAACCCCGCCTCCGATCAGACCAGCCACGCCCCGCGCCGCTCGTTCAGGCAACCACGCACCGGAGGGCGTCCGCTACCGGGGAGCACTCGAGTCGGAGCCGCCGGTGAAAGCAGCTTTTCCGACATGGCGGCCAGCATGTCCGAGAGGCCAACCGCCTCCGCAGCTGCGTGCGGTGCGCACCTCGCCGCCGGCCGGTTCGATAACGATCTCGCCACCACCCGCCACCTGCCGGGATCGCGTCCTTTGTGTGATTTGATCACCGGAGCAAGGGCCACAGCTCGGGCGAGGGGTAGTCGATGAATCCGGTGCTCGCGTTCGTCGTCGTCATGGCTGTGTGGACGGTCAGCGACCTGGTCGCGAAGAAGACCAAGTCGATCCTGTCGTCCCTCTTCGTCGCGTCGCTGATCTTCCTGGTCGGGTTCCTCACCAACGTGTTCCCCGACGACCTGTTGTCGGCCTCGTCGCTGCTGGCGCTGGCCGGGGTCGTGGTGGGGTTCATCATCGTGCACCTGGGCACCATGATCAGCCTGGACGACTTCAAGAAGCAGTGGCGCACCCTGCTCATCGGTGTCGCGGCCGTCGTCGGCATCGGGGTGTCCCTGCTGGTCGCGGGGCTGATCTTCGGAGGCGGGCACCAGCCGGGGGCGTACGACGCCGTCGCGTCGCAGCCGCTGGACTACGTGATCGCGGGCGTCGGCGCCGTGAGCGGCGGGACGATCTCCGTCCTCATCATCCAGGAGGCGGCCTTGGGGGTCGGGCTGACCTCGGTCGCGATCTTTCCTGTGCTGATCGTGGCCCTCCAGGGGCTCATCGGCTTCCCGCTGTCGTCGGTGATCCTGCGTCGGGAGGCGGCCCGGATCAAGGCGGAGCTCAGGGCCGCGAAGCTGGTCGAGGTCACGGCGAACGTCGCAGGTGCACCGGCCGCCGGAGCGATCCCTGCGGACCCGACCGCCGCAAGCGACGAGGCTGCGCCGGTCGAGCCCGACGTCGGTCGCCTCCCCGCGGCGCTGCGGACCACCCCGGGCACGCTCATGGTCGTCGGCCTCACCGTGCTGGTCGCGATCGGGGCCAACAACCTCACCGACGGCGTCCTCAACACCTTCGTCGTCGCCCTGATCCTGGGCATCACGCTGCGCACCACGCGCGTCTTCAAGGCGTCCGTGCTGGCGGGGATCGACTCGCTGGGCCTGATGATGCTCGCGATCCTCATCCTGGTGTTCGGGCCGCTCGCGACTGTCCAGCTGTCGGACCTCGCGAGCCTCGCCGGCCCGCTCGCGCTCGCGTTCGTGTTCGGCATCGCCGGGATCGTCGGCTTCACGATGGTGGTGGGCAAGCTCCTGGGATACAGCGTCCCGATGTCGATCGCGATCGGCCTGACCTCGCTGTTCGGGTTCCCCGGCACGATGATCCTGTCGCAGGAGGCTGCGCGTGGGGCCGGCGAGACGCCCGAGGAGGTCGCCGCGATCGAGGGGCAGATCCTGCCCAAGATGATCGTCGCCGGGTTCTCGACCGTCACCATCACGTCGGTGATCGTGACGAGCGTCATCGCCGGGCACATCGGCGGATGACACCGCGGCAGCGTGCGGGGGGTGGTGCGCGTGTCTGACGCCGCCGTCAGCCTGCTGATCCTTGGTGGTTGCGTCGGCCTCTTCGTGTGGAACCGGCTCTCGGTCGGCGTCGTCGCGATCGCGACGGCTCTCGCGCTGTACGCGACCGGGCTGATCGACGCGACGCAAGCGGTCGCGGGTTTCGGCGACCCGGTCGTGATCTTCATCGCCACGCTGTTCGTGATCAGCGAGGGGCTGGAGGCGTCCGGGGTGACGGCATGGGCCGGCCAGCAGCTCATCGAGCGTGCGGGGACGGCCCGCAACCGCCTGCTGGTCGCGCTCATGCTGCTCGCAGCGGTCATGGCTGCGCTCGTCACGCCGAACGGGGCAGCCGCGGCGATGCTGCCCGTCGTCGTGCTCGCGGCTCGTCGGTCCGGGCAGGCGACGTCGCAGGTCCTCATGCCGCTGGCGTTCGCGGCGAGCGCGGGGGCGCTGCTGGTGCTGAGCGGCAGCCCGGTGAACGTCATCGTCGCGGACACCTTGAAGACGCAGACCGGCGCGCCGTTCGGGTTCTTCGAGTTCGCACTCATGGGCGTGCCGCTGGTCCTGGTCACGGTGATCGTCGCGCTGGTCGGCGGGCGCCGGCTGCTGCCGGACCGGTCGCCGTCGAGCCTGCCCGCGGACTACTCGGAGCACGTCGAGACGCTCGTGGAGCACTACGAGCTCGACATGGGGTTCTTCCGGCTGCGCGCCGAGGCGGGGTCCGACGTCCTGGGCCGACGAGGTGTCGACCTCGTCGTGCCGCAGGACGTGACGCTGATCGGCGTCCAACGCGCGTCAGGGGCGCCCGCGGCGGAGGACGACGTGCTGGCGATCGGCGACGTCGTCGTCGTGACGGGCAGCGGCTCCGGGATCGCGCTGATGGTCGAGCAGCACGGGTTCGCGGTCGCGTCGACGCCGTTGACCCGGGCGACGCGGGAGGCGCTGCTCGGTCGCGAGGTCGGCGTGGCCGAGGTGGTCGTGCGGCCGCGGTCCCGACTCATCGGCGAGGTCGCGTTCGCTGGGGTCGTCCGTGGGGGCGTGACGGTGCTCGGCGTGCGGCGGCTCGGGAAGGACCGCGGCGGCGACCAGCTGGTGCTCGCCGAGGGCGACTCGTTGCTGGTGCACGGAAGCTGGGAAGCCGTCGAGGCGCTCTCCGACGACCAGGACGTCCTGGTCGTCGACAGCCCGGAGCTCGTGCGACGCCAGACGGTCGCGCTGGGGCCGACGGCCTGGCGTGCGATCGCGGTGCTCGTGGTCACGGTGACGCTGCTGGCGACGGGGGTCGTCCCGGCGGCGATCGCCGGCCTGATCGGCGCCGCGGCGATGGTGGCCAGCGGCGTGGTGAGCCCGACCCGTGCGTACCGCGCGGTGTCGTGGCAGACCGTCGTGCTCATCGGCGGGCTGATCCCGCTGTCCGTCGCGATCTCGAGCAGCGGTGCCGCGGACCTGGTGGCGGGGTGGCTGGGCGACCTCGTCGGCGACGGCGGGCCGCGCGTGCTGCTCGCCGCGATCTTCCTGCTCACGCTGCTGCTGGGGCAGGTGGTGAGCAACACGGCGACCGTGCTCATCGTCGTCCCGATCGCCGTGGCCATGGCGGGGGACGCGGGTGTGGCGCCGGCCCCGGTGCTGATGCTGGTGGCGGTCGCTGGGGCGGCGTCGTTCCTCACGCCGATCGCGACGCCGGCCAACCTCATCGTCATGGGCCCGGGCGGCTACAAGTTCTCCGACTACTGGAAGCTGGGTCTGGCGACGACCGCGGCGTGGTTCGTCGTCGCCATCGGGCTCATCCCCGTCATCTGGTCCACGTGAGTCAACGAAGTGCCTGAGAGGAGTCCTGTCATGACCGTCGACCTGATCCCGTCGCGTGCCCTGCTCGCGGACGTCACGGTGAGTGTGGCGCCGCTCGAGGAGGTGAGGAACGCCCGAACGGCAGGTGTAGCCGTGGGGATCGGCAAGGACGTCCCCGACGTCGTGCCGCTGACCCGAGCCCGGCTGACCGAGTGGGGATTCACCGGGGCCGTCGGGCAGACGCTGGTGCTGCCTCGCGAGGACGGCATCGTCGTCGTCACCGGGGTCGGCGACGACCCGACGCCCGCCGCGCTGCGCGACGCCGCGGCCGCGTTCGCGAGGGGAGTGGGCCGGGATGATGTGCTCGTCACCGACCTCGCCTCCGTGGGGGCCGACCCGGGCGCTGCAGCGCAGGCGGTCGTCGAGGGCATCCTGCTCGGGCGGTACCGCTACGACGCGTTCAAGACCAACCCCGACGCGGTGCCCGTCCGAGAGATCGTGCTGCTGGTGGCCGACGCGTCGGCCGACGCGGCGCGGCAGGGCGCCGAACGCGGACTGGTGCTCGCCCGGGCGGCGTCGCTCTCGCGCGACCTGGCCAGCGCGCCCGCCGACTACCTCGACGCCCCGGGCCTTGCGGACATCGCCGTCCGGCTGGCGGGGGAGCACGGGCTCGAGGTGACGGTGCACGACAAGGCGGCTCTGGTCGCGATGGGCTGCGGGGGGCTCCTCGGGGTGAACGCTGGATCGGTGGTCGAGCCGCGGATGATCGTGCTGCGCTACGTGCCCGCCGGGGAGCCCACGGGGCACCTCGGGTTCGTCGGCAAGGGCATCATGTACGACTCGGGCGGCATCAGCCTCAAACCGTCGAACGCGATGCACGCCGCGATGAAGATGGACATGAGCGGGGCCGGCGCGGTCCTGGCGGCGATGACGGCCCTGGCCGCGTTGGAGGTGCCGACCGCCGTGAGCGCCTACCTGGCGTGCACGGACAACATGCCGTCCGGCAGCGCGACCAAGCTGGGCGACGTGCTCGTCTCGCGCAGCGGCCGCACGATCGAGGTGGTCAACACCGACGCCGAGGGTCGCCTGGTCATGGCCGACGCGATCGCGCTGGCGAAGGAGGACGGGGTCGAGGCGATCGTCGACATCGCGACGCTCACCGGGGCGTGCCTCGCCGCCCTCGGCACGCTGACGGCCGGGGTCATGGGCAACGACGAAGGCATGCTCGCGCTCGTCGAGGCATCAGCGGCGACGACCGACGAGCAGGTGTGGCGCCTGCCGCTCGACCGCCGGTACCGCAAGCAGCTCGAGTCCGAGGTCGCGGACATCAAGAACCTCGGCGGTGAGTTCGCCGGGGCGATCACCGCGGCGCTGTTCCTGGCGGAATGGGTGGAGGGCACGCCGTGGGCGCACCTGGACATCGCCGGGCCGATGCGGTCGGACGTCGACGACGCCTGGCGGACGAAGGGCGCGACCGGCTTCGGGGCGCGGCTGCTGGTCGATGTCGCGGCGGGGTTCTCGTCCGGCTGGCGCTGATCGGGTCGCTGCGGAACTCGGCCGTCTCGTCGACTGCGTCGGTCGGCGACACTCTGCCGCGTGCAGAGCGTTCCCGCTGACCTCAAGCTCGAGCTGACGGCTCCGTTTCCGTGGCAGCCGAAGCTCCGCGCTCTCGGTCGTGGAGACGCGACTTTCTGAAACCGAGCCTCGCGGCACCGCTGATAATAGGTTTGCCGACCCGCATCGGCGCAATAGCGCGACCCGCGGGAGCAACCGACCAATGAGGCACGTAAAAGAGTCAAACAAAGAATTGTGGTGGGACTGCTGATGCATGGCGCCAAGGGTGGCGCCCGAGTAGGGTCAGGTCGGCAGCGGAAGGCGGTGAATCGGTGCGCGAAGGGAAGGCGACCGCGGTATCGCTCATCGCTGTCCTCGTCGCCATATGTGCCCTGGCTGTCATCGCGCCACCCGCTTCTGCGGACCCTCCGACGGGCGGGACGACCATCGTCGGGGAGACATTCACCGGTTCGTCCGTCGCTGATCCGTCCTGGACGGTGCAGGGAGACGCCTGCCTGACCGGTGCACCGGCGACGGGCGCCCCGCCGGCAGGTTCGGCGAGCATCCCGAACTGCTCAGCACACCGAGCCGGCGGCAGCATCCTTCCCGGTGTCGGAGTCCTGCCCGGCTACCTGCAGCTGACCGACCAGAGCGGAAACGCCCGCGGCAGCATCCTGTACAACAAGCCGATTCCCTCGACCGCAGGCGTGTCCATCACATTCGACCAGTTCCAATATGGCGGTAACGGGGCAGACGGTATCGGCTTCTTCCTCGTCGACGGGTCAACATCGTTGACGGTGCCGGGAGGGTTCGGGGGCAGTCTCGGATACGCGCAGCGTAACGACGAGCCGGGAATCGTCGGGGGTTATCTCGGCGTCGGTCTGGACGCTTACGGGAACTTCTGGAACGACGGCGAAGGGCGAGGTACCGGATGCCCTGTCGGACAGCGTTCACCGACGACTGCGACCGGTCCGATCGCCCCGAACGTGATCTCTCTCCGCGGGCCCGGGTCGGGTCTCATCGGCTACTGCCTGCTCGGGGCGACCGTCCCCCAGCCGGTGACGAATCCGACCAGCCCGGGAACGACGCTGAACGGCGGAACCGGCACGCTCCGCGCTTCTACGCTGAGCGCATCCCTGCGTAGCGTGAACATTCAGGTGACGCCCGTGACGGTGGCGAACCCGATACCGCGGGTCATCGTGCAGATGCGATACACCCCGACCGGGCCGTGGATCACCGAGCTGAACATTCTTGCGCCGCCGAACACCCCGACGACCTACAAGTTCGGCCTGTCCGCATCGACAGGCGGCAACAATGACGTGCATCTCATCCGGGCGGCACAGATCCAGAGCATTCTGCCGCTGCCCCAGCTGCAGCTCGCGAAACAGGTCGATCGCACAGCGGGCACCTTGCCCGCTGTCATCACCCCGAACACCGTCATCCCCTACCAGTACACGGTGACCAACGCCGGGAGCATTCCGGTCAGCAGCCTGAGCATCACTGACAGCCTCATACCGAGCGCGAACATCGTCTGCCTGCTGACGACACTGCAACCGGCCCCAGCGCTGGGCTCGACGACGACGTGCAAGGGTTCGTACACGGTCACGACCGCTGACGCCGCCGCGGGACAGGTGGACAACACGGCGACCGCGTCAGCGACCAGCACGGGCGGCCCGGTGGTGTCGCCGCCCGCAGCTGTGAGCGTGCCGCTCACGACGGCCATCACCCTGACGAAATCTGTGGTCACCCCGCCGCCGTACTCCATCGGACAGCAGGTCGGTTACCAGTTCGTGGTGCGAAACACGGGGGGATCGACACTCACGACGTTCTCAGTCACCGACAACCGGATCGCGGCAGGTGGGGTGATCTGCCCGCAACCGCAGCTGTTGCCGGGCGCGGACATGACCTGCACCGGCAGTCACCCGATCGCCGCGAGCCAGCTGAACGCCGCCGGTTTCCTGGTCAATACGGCGACGGTGACGGCGTCGACACCGCTCGGTCAGACGATCACCTCGGTGCCGGCGACCGCGACCATCCCGGTCGCCACCGATGTCGGGATCACCAAGACCGTGGATGACCAGACGCCGGTGCTCGGAAGCAACGTGGTCTTCACCCTCACGACCACCAACCACGGGCCGAGCGCAGCCACCGGGGTGGTGGTCACCGATCTGATCCCCAACTTCGGCCCGGACACCCGGCTCGAATACGTGTCCTCGGCACCGGCCGCGGGTACGACGTACAACGCGTTGACCGGGGCGTGGACGATCGGTGGGCTAGCCGTCAATGCATCGGTCGTCCTGACGATCACGGCGTCGGTGCATTCGACGACGGCGATCACGAACTCAGCCACCCGGACCGCAACCGACCAGATCGACATCAACTCCGCCAACGACAATGCGAGCGTCACGCTCAACCCGGTCGTACCGACGGCGGACCTCGCCGTCACGAAGACGGTGATCGGAAACTCGACCGTTCCGATCGGGGCGCCGGCGACATTCCGGGTCACCGTGCAGAATCTCGGTCCGTTCCCGTCGTCGAACGTCGCCGTGCAGGACACCCTGCCCGCCACCCTCGACTACGACAGCGCAGCATCGTCTGGCGACGGAAGCTACGACCCCGCTACCGGTCTCTGGACGGTCGGCTCCCTTGCGGTGGGCCAGGTCGCGACACGCGACTTCGTCGTCTCCGGCAACAACGTGGACACCTACACCAACCTTGCGGTCACCACCGGCGATTCGACGCCACCTGACCGGAATCCCTCGAACAACTCCGACTCCGCCTCGATCACCGTCCGCCCCCCGATCGCAGACCTCGCCATCGTCAAGAACGTCTTCCCTCAAACCGCCACCGTCGGCGACACCGTGACCTACCAGATGCAGGCTTCGAACCTGGGTCCGGAGACCGCGCTGAACGTGTCCGTCGACGACCTGCTGCCGCCGGGCGTGACGGTGACGGCCGCCACCGTCGACAGAGGAACGATCGACCTGGCGACGGGAACGTGGACCATCGGCACCATGGCGCCGGGGGATGAACTCTTGGCGGTCCTCACGGCCACCGTCATCGACGGGGGCACCCAGGTCAACACGGCCACGATCCGGTCGCCCATCGTGACCGATCCGGTGCCCGACAACAACTCGTCGTCGGCGACCCTGACCACCGCGCAGCCGACGGTTGACATCGGCGTCACCAAATCGCTCAACATCCTCCGGGGTGACCCGCCCACTCGTGTTCCGCTCGGTTCGACTGTCGATTTCACTTTGACGGCGACGAATCACCCGCTGACGACGCCCGCGACGGCAACCAATGTCCTCCTCAGAGATCTCCTTCCCTCGAACTTCACCTTCGTGTCCGCGACCGGCGCCGGCACCTATGACCCGGTGACCGGCGACTGGACCGTGGGAACCCTGGCGCCCGGGGAGTCCGCGATCCTCGTCATCCGGGCGATCGCCTCGAGCCCAGGACACACCACGAACACCGTCGGACTCGTTTCCTTGACCGAGAGCGACGCCGATCCCACGAACAACAGCGACTCGGTCGACATGGACATCCAGCGACTCGCCGACCTCGCCATTCAGAAATCCGTGACCCCGACGGTCGCGCGGCCCGGCCAGTCCGTGGTCTATTCGATCACCGTCACCAACAACGGCCCGAACGACTCCCTGCAGACATTCGCCTACGACCCGCTGATGCTGCACGCCGTGATCACCGGGGAAACCGTCCCACCGGGGACGACCTTCGACCCGACCACCCGAATCTGGACCATCGGCGCTCTCGCGAACGGCGCATCGGTGGTCTTGCAGGTCGACGTGCAGGTGGTGCTCGACGGCTGGTTCCAGAACCAGGTGGTCGTCGACGACAACGTGGTGTTCGACCCGGTTCTCGACAACAACGTCGCCACGACCCAGCTGCAGGTACCCAAGGCGGACATCGAGATCACCAAGTCGGTCAACACCCCGCAATCGCATGTCGGCGACCGGGTCACCTTCACCGTCGGGGCGACCAACTTGGGTCCCGACCCCGCCGGCCAGGTCGACGTCACCGATCTGCTCCCCGCCGGGCTGACCCTCGTGTCAGCCACCCCGACAGCGGGTGTCTACGACCCCGTCACCGGAGTCTGGAGCATTCCCGACGTGCAACCGATCGCGCCACCACCGGCGCAGTCGACGCCGCAGAACACCCTGACGATCGTCGCCACGGTCGACACTGTCGGAACCCTGACGAACACCGCATCCTCGGATCGATCCGCTTCGACACCGTTCGACCCCAACCTCGCGAACAACGCCCAATCAGCTGTGGTCGTCGCTGACCCGCGGCCCGCGACGCTCACCCTGGAGAAGTCCGTGTCGCCGGCCTCGGCCGCGATCGGGGCCACAGTCAGATTCACCTTGCTCGTGACCAACGCCGGGCCGGGGGACGCCGAGAACGTCGTCGTGAACGACCCGATGCCCGCAGGCATCGCGCCGCTGAGCGCCGACTCTGGCTGCACGATCACCGGCCAGACTGTGCACTGCCTCCTGGGCACCCTCGCCGCCGGAGACTCCGTGACCATCACGGTCAGGGCACGTCTTGACGGTCCGGGCGTCCTGACGAACGTCGCGTCGTCTACGACGACCTCCCCCAACCCGGACCCTGGGGCTGGAACAGCAGCGGCAGAAGTCACCGTCACCCCTCTTCCTAGTGATGGCGAAGGGAGCAGCGGGGTGCTGTCCGCGACCGGTTCCAATCCCGCTGGAGTGTTCGAACTCGCGGTCCTGTCACTCACGGCTGGCTTCGTCATGCTGGTGATCGCCGGCAGTCGGCGACGCCGAACCGAGAGGCCATGATCATTGGTTCGGGAGGAACCCGTCGCCCTTGCCGTTGACCCGAGCACGGGTCACGTGCGGTTCGGCGCACGCCCGGACTGGCCGCCCGGCGCTCTGTAGACGAGTCGGGCCAGGGCTCGGCGGCGAGCGCCGCCATCGGTGCCCCCCGCGCGGCGCGCGACGTCGGCCGTCTCAGGGGGCTCGCGGTCGGTCTCGATACCCGTGAGAACCCCGCCGGCTTCGTGCACCAAGCGGTTCGGAGAGGATGGGTCCGACACCGGGCGGTGCGCTCGTTGTCGCGTCGCTCGCGATCGGACCGGCCATCGCCCGGATGCCCACCGACCGCACGTGGGCGTACGAGCGCTGACGTCCTCCAGACCTAGAGGTGGCCATTGCCGCCACGGACGATTCGGCGGAGACTGCTGGGCACCGCGTCAGCACAGGGGGTTGCGACGCCACACCAGGGGGCATCGCATGGCGACCAGCCGCGCCGCACGCGTCCATAGCCGTGAGCCCCTCGAGCGGGCTCGCCCGTCGCGGCCGGCAGTGTCCGTCGCCGCAGGTCCCCGCTCCCCGTTCCCGATCTCCGGGCTCGTGCACCCGGTCCGACGCCTGAGCGAGGGCGACGACGCGCTGGGCGGGACCGCCGTGGTGCCCGAGACCGCGTCGGCCCTGGAACGGCTTCGCGGAGCCGGTGCGCGGCTGTCGGACTCGGTCGCCGGTCCGATGGGCGAGGCGATGGGTGCCGACCTGAGCGGCGTTCGCGTGCACGCCGATTCTCAGGCCGACCAGATCTCGCGCTCCCTGCAGGCCACAGCCTTCACCCACGGCCAGGACCTCTATTTCACGCACGGTACCTATTCACCCGAGACTCCCGCCGGGCAGCGGCTGCTGGCCCATGAGCTCGCCCATGTCGTGCAAGGTCGGTCCGGCGTGCACCTCTCGGCCGCGGGCGCGCCGACCATCGGGCGCGCAGCAGACCCGGCCGAGGCGGCCGCCGACGCGATCGCCGAGACCGCGCTGGCCCGGCTGCGCCGGAACCGTGGGACCGAGCGGGTGGCCGACGCCGAGGTCGGCGCGTTCGACGGAGCACCGGCGACCGGCGCGGCGCTCGCCCACGAGGTGGCTCGCACCGGGCAGCAGCAGACCGCGCCCGCCATTCGACGGATGACGACCACCACCGTGGGAAAGAAGAAGGAGACGGTGGAGGTGAAGACCCTCGCGCGGCTCAACGAGGTGATCGGCCAGCTGAAGATCGCCGGCGGTTCCATCTCCGTCGAGCTGATCGAGAGCAAGGCAACGTTCGCGGCGTCGCTGACGGACGCAGCGGTCGACAAAGCGGTGGCGGAGTCTGCCCTGGAAATCACGGCCAAGCTGAAGCAGAGCGACCTGATCACGGAACTCGTCAGTCGACTGAAAGCCCCGAAGGTTGCGCCCAAGCAGAAAGACCCGCTCGTCCTACGCACGGAGGCCGCGAAGGCGCTGAAGGCCAACAGTCCGGACAAGACCGGGGGGTCTTATCTCTGCGGCAAGGGCGACCAGCCGCATGTGCACCTCTACGCCGACGGGTTTCACCTGAAGAAGATCAACGGGATCGAGCGGATCAACGTGATCCAGAGCAACATCCTCTATCCCGATGGCATCAAGAAGGCACGGCAGGCCGCGACGGCCGATCCGCGTTCCGCCGAGATCCACATAGCCATCGACAAGTGCCTGCTGGCCCTCAAGGAGTCCCTGGACACGTACTGACCCAACCCCGACATTCGATTCATGTGCGCACCTCGGTATTCGTGCACATGACGACGAGGTCAGTCGCTGTCGCTTGCGCGAGCGGAAGTGCCGGAGGCGTGCCTAGCCCCACGGCCCGTCGTGCATGATCCGGCGGCCCGCCAGCTCAACGTCACGAAAGGGCCGGGCACGCCCTTTCATCACCGTTGGCGAGAAGCAGTAGGCCTGGTCCAGCGCACTCAGCCCGACGACCGTGGTGAGGATCGCCGCGGCCCAGAACACCGTGAACGCGTTCCCGCCGTACGCGCGGCGGTGGTGGTGTCGCCCCGACCGAGGCTGCGGGAGACGACCGAGGCGGCGCCGACTCCAGGGCCGTGGAGACGGCGCCGAGCAACAGCAGGAGCGGGGCGACGAGGTTGACGGCCGCCATCGCGGTCGCTCCGACCCCTCGGGCGACGAACCAGGCGTTGGTCAGGGCGTAGATGCCGTAGACGCCGACCGACAAGGTCGTCTGCGAGCGGGCGTGCCACAGCAGGCGCCCGAGCGGCTCGGTCCCGAGCGCGGTGGTGTGGTCGAGGCGCTGTCCGCTCGTCGTGGTCATGGCCGAGCGAGCAGCGCCATGATCTCGTCGAGCTGGGTGCGGGCCCAGTCGTACTGGTGGGCGTCGGTGTGGCCGCGGTAGACGGTCTCGATCACCATGATCAGGACCAGGTGCAGGCAGTACAGACGCCGGCGGACCCGCTCGTTCGCCGTCAGCTCCGGCCAGCCATAGCCGCGCATGAACGCGGTGGAGTCCCCGAATCCCGGCAGCTGGGAGGCGACGAACCCGGCCTCCATGAGCGGGTCCCCGTACAGCGCCCGCTCGTGGTCGATGATGCAGACGATCTGGCCGTCGCGGATCATCACGTTCGAGTCCCACAGGTCCCACTCGATGAACCTCGGCTCGGTGACCTCGTCCAGGACGTCCGCGTGCTCGGCCATCGTCTTGCGCACGACGTGGTAGTCCCAGCCGAGGTCGCCCCGGCGCAGCTCCCCGTCGCGCAGCACGTCCTCGACGATGCCGGTGAACACGACCCGCCACGACGGGTCACCCGGGCCGGCGAGGGGCCCGAACCACGGGCCGCGGATCGAGTTGAGCTCGCGGTTCGCCGCGCCGAGCTCCTCGTTGTAGTCCGCGACGACGCCGGGAGGCAGATCGTTCTTGACGATGCCGAGGTTGTCGCCGTCCACGAACGGCATGACGAACCAGTCGGCGCCGACCAGGTCGTGGCTCGTGTCGGCGAAGTCGATGTGCGGCACGGGCACGCCGGTGCGCTCGGTGATCATCCGCAGCGACTCGAGCTCGATGCGCATCGCACCGCGCTCGTAGGTCATCACCGGCACGTCGGCCGGCGGGGCGATCTTCATCACGACGTCGCGTCCGTCGCGCAGCGTCAGGCGGTAGGCCACGTTGAACCAGCCGTGCCCCAGCTCCGCCACCCAGTCGCCCGACGCGTCCGTGGGGACCTGGTCCGGTCCGTACGCCCGCTCGATCATCGCCCGCAGCGTGGTCAGGCTCTGTCGGTTCTTGGTGATGCTCTCCACGCGGCTCGGCTCCTTCGCTCGCGGCCCGGTGCCCGCAGACTATATGAATACTTACCGAGCGGTAAGCGAATGCTGCCGTCGGTCGCCGAATGGCCCTTGCGGATCGGCCGCCGCGGCTGGGCCCGGCGCTGCGATCACCTTGCTATCGCGTCGGAGGCGTCGGAGGCGTCGGAGGCGCCGGACGCACCGGACCACTTGACTGCGTCGGCCGGCGAGAGAGCTTCGAACGCGCTCGGTGAACACGCGGGGCCCCCAAGCGGCGTCGATCGCACGCTTGATCGACGGTCGTGCCGACCAGGCGTGCTGCGACCGGCCGGTCACCCTCCGGCCGACGTCGAACCTAGGAGCCGATTGGTTGGGCGCCGCCGCCGCGGTCGAGAGAGCCTCGACGTCCGCCGCCCGGATGCGGACCAGTCGCCTGCCAAGGCGGGTCGCCGGGAGCTCGCCGGTCGCGATCAGCCGGCGCACGAATCCGGGCGCCACCCTCAGCGATGCGGCGACCTCGGCGACCGCGAGACAAGGCTCGCGTGGGGCGATGACGCGGCTGCAGCGGAGCAACCGAACGTTCGGTGAGCGTCATCCGCGCGCTCCGCACAACGTGCTCGGGCCTAGCAAGTTCTCGAGGTACGGGCAGGGCCCCTGACCATTCGTGCAGGTCAGGGGCCCAATATGCTCCCTCGACTGGACTCGAACCAGTAACCGTCCGATTAACAGTCGGATGCTCTGCCAATTGAGCTACGAGGGATCGTGCGGGGAAAACTGTAGCAGCCGTCAGAGGGTGCTCCCGCACTCAGCGGGGGAGCCCGACGGCGTCGCGAACCTCGTCCTCCGCGGCGTCGACGACGGCCGCGACGGCCGGGTCGGAGAGGTCGACGGAGCCCTCGCCGAGCACCTGCGTGAACAGCTCGCCGTCCTCGCCGCGGCGTAGCGCGACCCGGATCCGCTGGCCGTCGGGCAGGGTCGTGGCGACGGCGTGGACGACGGACTGCTGGACGCGCTCGCGGAACGTCTGCGCGAACGCGGTGGACCCGGGGGCGTCGCCGAAGACGAACCGGGTGGTGCGCCCCCAGACCCACCGCACGCTCAGGGTGCGGGTCGCGGGGTCCATGGCGCCGTGGTCGATGTCGGACCACGGGTGGCGGGCGACGTCCTGGCCGGCGTCGAGCACGTGCAGCGCCAGCCGGCTGGCCACGACCCAGCGGTCGTCGGTCAGCTCCGTGCTGACCAGCACCGTGTCGCCGGGACGCAGCTCGAGGCGCGCCCGGACGGCGTCGGGGAGTCGTCGACGGGAGAACAGGGCCACGGCAGCACGGTACCCGCGTGGCGCGGTGCCCCAGGTCGGGCTTGAACCGACGACCTCTCAGATTATGAGTCTGGCGCTCTGACCGGCTGAGCTACTGGGGCACGCCGAACCCTACCGAAGGGGGCATCAGAGGGTGAACGGGCCGCGTGTCCGGCGGGAGGAAGCTGATCGCGCGTCGAGCCGCTCTACGGCGAACGGGTGAAATGCGCCACATGTCGGGGAGTCTGCCCCGGTCTGTCTCATCTGTCCGCCGAGGTCGTCGCACAGACGTCCGACGGCCCCGTCCCTCGGTAGGTCCACCACGAAACGGACACCCGACGATTAACTTCGACCGGCGACATATCTCCAGGTCAGAGGCTGTGCGCACCGCCGTCCGAGAGTTTCGCTCGCCGCACCGAGCGGCCGCAGGTGCGCCGTACGCCGATGCCACACGACGGGTGCCGGAGGGAAGGTGAACGGCCGCCGTCGTCCGGTTTCGGAGGGTTTGAATCACCCGTTTGCCCGCGAAACGGCGGTCACAGCTTGTTGCACACCTGTCCAGAACCGGGCATAGTTCCGGTTGTCAGCGACAAACGGCAAACCCGCTGCAAGGCGGGGACGCAAAGCCACGGGGCCCACGAGGCCAGCCGAGCTACCGAACGACAGGAGATCCATCATGGCTGTTACCACCATCGACGCCCCCCTCTCGCAGGGCGCCCTTCTCACCCCCGGTGAGGTTGCGGTCCTCTTCCGCGTCGACCCCAAGACGGTCACGCGCTGGGCCCAGGCCGGCAAGCTCTCGGCGGTTCGTACCCTCGGCGGCCACCGCCGTTTCCACGAGTCCGAGGTTCGTTCGCTGCTCACGGGTGTCCCCACGCAGCGCGGCGAGTGATCTCGACCAACGCCTGACGTCCTTCGGGACGAATGCCAAGAAGCCCGCCGGGAACGGCGGGCTTCTTGCGTCTCAGGCGATGGTTGCCAGGACCGCGTCGCGGACCTCGGCCTGCGTCCGGTGGGGCTGGAACACGAGCCACTCGAGCCCTGCCAGCAGCGTCGCGCCGAACAGGGCCGCGGCCGCGAGCAGAGCGTTGCGTTCCGGCCACGTCTCCGCGACGACGTCGGCGAAGGTGCCGATCGACTCGTCGCGCAGGTGCCGGATCGAGTCCTGCCAGCTGCGGCCCGTCCGGAACGACTCGGCGGCCATCAGCTTGGCGAAGTCCGGGTGCGCCTCGATCTGGGCGAGCAGCTCGCCCACGAGCGCCTCCAGGGCGTCGCGACCGTGCAGCCCGTCGGACGCGGACCGCAGTGCGGCGGTCAGCCGCCCGACGCCCTGGCTGATGATCGACTCGAACAGGCCGGCCTTGGAGCCGAAGTTGTAGAAGATGCTGCCCTTGGCGACGCCGGCCGCCGCCGCGATGTCGTCGACGGACGTGGCCGCGAAGCCGCGCTCGGCGACGAGCGCGAGCGCTGCCTCGACGATCTGCTCCCTGGTGCCCCCTGCGCGCATTGCCGCAGCCTCTCAGATCGCTCGGGCACTCATATGGTCAACGCCGGGTGAAGGCGGGAGACCGTCCAGGTCCGCATCCGGCCCGCCTTCCACGCCGTGACCGCCAGCGAGGCCAGCAGGACGGCGACCAGATAGCCGACGGCGACCCACAGCCGGGCGTCGGGCGTCCCCGTCACGAGGTCGCGCAGGCCCTGCACCGCGTAGGTCATCGGGAGCAGCGGATGGATCGCTTGGAAGAACGCCGGGGTCGTCTGCACCGGGTACGTCCCGCTCGCGGACGTGATCTGGAGCATGAGCAGGGCGATCGTCGCGACCTTGCCCGCGGCCGGCCCGAGCACCGCGATGAGCATCTGCTGCACGGCGAGGAACGCCGCGGCGACGAGCACGAGGAACGCGACGGTGCCCACCGGGTGGCCGATGCTCAGCCCGAGCCCGAGGGCGACCACGCCGAGCAGGACGGCGACCTGACCTGCACCGACGGCGACGGCGGGCAGGTAGCCGGCGATGGCGACGCGCCAGCCGGACGCCGGGGTGGCCAGCGCCCGCGAGGGCAGCGGGCGCAGCAGGAGCCACGTGATGATCCCGCCGACGAAGAGCGCCATGGGCAGGAACATCGGGGCGAAGCCCTCGCCGAGGCTGTCGGCGGTGGCCAGATCCGTCGTCGCGAGCTCGACGGGGTTCGCGATCGTCGTCGCCCGAGCCGTCCGCTGATCCGCGGAGTCGTCGGGGATCTGCGCGGCGCCGTCGGACAGACCGTCCGCGAGCTGGGCGGCTCCGTCGCCGACCTGCGAGGTGCCGGAGGCGACCCGTGCGGCGCCGTCGGCCAGCGCCGCCGTGCCGGTGGCCAGCGTGGCGGACCCGTCGGCGGCGTGCGCCGCGCCGTCCGCGACGCCCGTGGCCCCGCCTGCGAGCGTGGTCGCACCGGTGGCCAGGGTCTGCGCGGAGGCCGCCAGGGACCCGAGCCCGTCGTCGAGCGCCGCGGCGCCGGAGGCGACCTGCGCGGCGCCCGCATCGAGCTGCTGGAGCTGAGCGGACAGGGCGGCGGGGTCCGACGAGCCCAGCGTGGCCAGGAGGGCGGCGGCGTCCGCGTCGCCGGCGGAGGCTCGGGCGGTCAGATAGGCGCCCATCTGGGGGAGCAGCCCGCCGATCGTGCCGACCGTCGCGTGCACGCCGTCCGCGACCTTCTGCGCGCCGCCCGCGACGGCCCCGGCCGAGGCGTGGGCCGTGTCGGATCCGGCGGCCAGGCGGTGCGCCGCGTCGGCGAGGGTCGCACTGCCGGAGGCCACCTGGGCCGCGCCGCTGCCCAGGGTCGCCGTCCCGCCGGCGAGCGCGGCGGCCCCGTCACGCGCCTGCGCGGCACCGGTGGCCACCTGGGTCGCCCCGGCGCCGAGCTGCGTGGCCGCGGCGCGCAGCGAGACGGCACCGTCGGAGGCCTGCACCAGTCCCTCGCGGGCGGAGCCGAGGCCCACCAGCACCTGGTCGACCGCCTGCCGGCCCGCGGTCGCGGCGACCGCGTCGCGCACCTGCGTCATCGCCGAGCGGCCGAGCGTCGTGCCGATGAAGGAATTCGCGTCGTTGTAGGTGACGTCGATCCGTGCGCTGGTCGGCGTGTCCCCACCGGCCGAGGCGAGCGACGTCGAGAAGTCGGCCGGGATGGTGACGGCGAAGTAGTAGTCGCCGTCCTGCACGCCCGCGGCCGCGTCCGACGCGTCGGTCGGGTGCCAGTCGAGATCGCCGGCGTCGGTCAGCTGGGCGGTCAGGTCGGCGCCGGCGGTCAGCCGGGTGCCGTCCGAGGCGGGGGCGCCCGTGTCGGCGTCGACCAGCGCGACCGGCAGCCGGTCGAGGTGCGAGGTCGGGCTCCAGAACGCCCAGAGGTACAGGGCTCCGTACAAGAGCGGGACGAGCAGCATCGCCGCGACGGCCAGCCGGGGGAGCCGTCCGCGGCGGAACCGGCGGAGCTCGCCGCCCGAGGTCAGGGAGAGCATGGGGCGTCCTTCGTCAGTGGGTGAGGTGGAGCTGGGTGTGCCGGACGTACGGGGCGGCGGCGGCGCTGGCGGCGACGACGGTCAGCCCGTCGTCGGTCAGAGCCTCGAGGCGGTCCCAGACGAGACGGCGGCGGGCTGGGTCGTGCACCTGGTCGAGGTCGTCGACGACGAGAAGCCGGGGCCGCTGCGCCATCGCGAGGGCGATCCGCAGCAGGAGTGCCTCGACCTCGTCGAGATGCCAGACGACTGTCTGCGCCGCCGGCACCGGAACGTCGCCGAAGACGGGTGCGAGGAGCGCGTCGACGACACCCTGGTCCGGCCGACGCAGCCGTCGGTACCACGGGGACAGCCACGCGAGCCGCTCGCGGACGTGCTGCGCGACGGTGACGGACTCGTCGAGATCGTCGATCCCCGCGAACCCGGCGAGCGCGGCCTCCCGTTGCAGCGCGCCACGGTCGTCCGGCAGCGCGTGGCCGAGGACGACGAGGCTCGACGGCTCGTCGGGCACCATCCGGCCGGCGAGGGTGAGCAGCAGGCTGGTCCGACCGGACCCCTGCGGGCCGCGCACGACGGTGAGCTCGCCCGTGGCCACGTCGAGGTCGAGGGGGCCGTAGATCGCGCCGCGGTCGCCCGTCAGGGACAGTGCGTGCGCCTGGGCGGCGAGGACGGGCATGCGGGCTCCTTAAACTGACCGGTCAGTACAAAGCCTACCTCGCGGGCCGTTGCCGATGGCGGGCACGCGGCTGTCTCCCCGGTCACACAGGGTGCCGAACCTCGGCACCGCGCCGGTCATGAAAGGATCACCGCATGGCCATGCGAGAGATCCGGACCGTCGGAGACCCCGTCCTGCGCACCCCCTGCGACCCGATCACGACGATCGACGCGCGTGTGCGCGGTCTCGTCGAGGACCTCGTCGAGACCGTCGACACCGACGGGCGTGCCGGGCTGGCGGCCAACCAGATCGGCGTCGGCCTGCGGGCGTTCTCCTGGAACATCGACGACGAGGTGGGCTACGTGCTCAACCCGACGATCGTCGAGCTGTCCGAGGACGAGTACCAGGACGGCGACGAGGGGTGCCTGTCGGTGCCCGGCCTCTGGTACCCGACCCGACGCGCCTGGTACGCGCGGGTCGTCGGCACCGACCTCGACGGGAACGAGGTGGTCGTCGAGGGCACCGAGCTCATGGCCCGCTGCCTGCAGCACGAGGTGGACCACCTCGACGGGATGCTCTACCTGGACCGCCTCGAGCGATCGGTGCGCAAGAAGGCCATGCGCACCATCCGCGACCAGCTCTGAGCGCGGCAGGCTGGCGTTCGCGCGACTCGTCGTGCATGCTGGCCCCAGCACGCCGCGAGACTGTGTTGCTCGTCCGAACGCGTTGAGGTCGTTGGGGAAGACGAACCTCGAACCCCGTTCAGGAGGACGACATGGCAGGTGCGATCACCCGCGGTGTACTTTTCGTGCACTCTGCACCCCGCGCGCTGTGCCCTCACATCGAGTGGGCGGCCGGCAACGTGCTGGGCGGACGCGCGTCGTTCGACTGGACGGCGCAGCCCGCCGGACCGGACTTCTACCGGGCTGAGCACTCGTGGCAGGGAGCGCAGGGCACCGGCGCGCGCCTCGCGTCCTCGCTGCGCGGCTGGGCTCACCTGCGCTACGAGATCACCGAGGAGGCCAGCCACGGCGTCGACGGCTCCCGGTGGAGCCACACCCCGGAGCTGGGCATCTTCCACGCCGCGACGGACGTGCACGGCAACATCGTCGTGCCCGAGGACCGGATCCGCGCCGCCCTCGAGCACGCCGCGGACCCGCTGCGCCTCCGCACGGAGCTGGATCTCGCGCTCGGGCAGGCGTGGGACGACGAGCTCGAGCCGTTCCGGTACGCGGGTGCGGGCGCACCCGTGCGCTGGCTGCACCGGGTGGGCTGAGCCGGCGCGGCGTTCGGCTGCTGGACCTGCACAGCGTCGCCCCAGACAACTTCCCTAGAGTGCCCACCAGAGTCGCGATCTCACGCCGCTGGTCGGCACGAACAAGGAAGCCTTCTCCATGAGGACACCCACGAGGAGCACGGTCGCGCTCGTTTCCGGAGCATCCGTCGTCGCAGCACTGGCCGCGTGCTCGGACGGAATGCCGTCGCATCCCGCCGGCCCGTCGACGGCGGCGGTCGCAGGCGGTGCCACGATCACCGAGGCCGAGCCGACGGCGGCGGACCCGTCGGCGTCGGGCTACACGGACGGGACCTACACGGCCGCAGGGTCGTACCAGTCGCCGCAGGGCAAGGAGTCGATCGAGGTCTCGGTGAAGCTCTCCGGCGGGGTGATCACCGCGGTCGAGGTCGAACCGAAGGCGACGAACCCCACGTCGGCGCAGTACCAGCACGACTTCGCCTCCGGCATCGCCGAGGCCGTCGTCGGGAAGAAGATCACCGACGCGGACGTCGACGTCGTCTCGGGCTCCTCCCTCACGTCGGAGGGCTTCAACGCGGCGCTCGCCGAGATCGCGGCCGATGCGAAGGCCTGAGGCGTCGTTCGACGCCATCGGCACGCGGTGGTCGATCTATCTCGACGGCCCGCTCGACGTCGCCACGCCGTCGCGCGTCCGACGACGGATCGAGGCCTACGACGCCGTCTGGTCGCGGTTCCGCCCGGACTCGCTGGTCAGCACGATGGCGCGCGAGGCCGGCACGTATCGGCTCCCGCCTGAGGCCGCACCCCTGTTGGACCTCTACGCGCTGCTCGCGCGCGTCACCGACGGAGCGGTGTCGCCGCTGGTCGGCCGCAGCCTCGTGCGCCTCGGGTACGACGGCGACTACACGCTGCGCCCGTCGGGCGCGCCCGAGCCGGCGCCGACGTGGGACGACGTGGTCGAGCGCGACGGCGACGTGCTGGTGCTCCGAGAGCCCGTGCTGCTGGACGTCGGCGCCGCGGGCAAGGGGCAGCTGGTCGATCTCGTCGCTGACGAGCTGGTGGACTGCGGGATCGACCGGTACGTCGTCGACGCCGGCGGCGACCTGGTGCACCGCGGCGGCCCGGCGTTCCGGGTGGCGCTGCAGCAGCCGGGCGACCCGGCTCGCGCGATCGGGGTGGTGGAGCTCGCCGACGCGGCGCTGTGCGGCTCCGCCGTGGACCGTCGGGCCTGGGGTGACGGGCTGCACCACGTGCTCGATGCGCGCACGGGCCTGCCGGCGTCGGACGTCGTGGCCACCTGGGTGGTGGCCGAGAGCGCGATGCTGGCGGACGGGCTGGCGACGGCGCACTTCTTTGCCGATGCCGACCGGCTCGAGGCCGTGATCCGCCACACGTACGCGCGCCTCGGCGCGGACGGCCGGTTGCGGTACTCCCTGGGCCTGCCCGGAGAGGTGTTCGTATGAGCGGGTTCCTCGGCAGGGCGACCACCTACCGCGTCATGACGTGGACGCTGGGCGCGATCCTGCTGTCGGCCATCCTGCTGGCGCTGGCCGGCTCGATCTCGCAGGACCCGCTCGCCATCTTCCTGTTCGCGGTCGTGGCCGTGCTGGTCAGCGTGCTGACGAGCCGGCTGTGCGGCGCCCTGTGGCGGACTCGCGTGCACGCTGAGTCCTCGGTGATCACCGGGCTGATCCTGGCGCTCCTGTTCTGGCCGCAGCTCAACGTCACCTCGTTCCTCACGCTCGCCGGTGCCGCCGTCGTGGCGAGCCTGTCCAAGTTCGTCCTCGCCGTGCGGGCGCGGCACGTGCTCAACCCGGCGGCGGCCGGGGCGCTGATCGGCGGACTCGTCGCCGTGCCGTTCGGCGGGTTCCCGGCGGCGTGGTGGGTCGCGACGCCCACCCTGCTGCCGATCGTCGCCCTCGCCGGGCTCGTCGTGGTGCTGCGGACCGGTCGCGGACTCCTCGTGGCCACGGCCGTGCTGGCGTCGCTCGCGGTCCTGGTCCCGCGGCTGCTGCACGCCGGGGCGTCGCCGGTCGAGGCCGTGACGAGCCCCTTCCAGTCGTACCCGATCGTGTTCGCCGCCTGCTTCATGCTCACCGAGCCGCTGACCCTGCCGCCGCGACGTCGCCAGCAGCTCGTCGAGGCGGCGCTGGTCGGCGCGCTCACATTCGTGCCGTTCACCGTCGGGCACCTGTACAACTCGCCCGAGCTGGCGCTCGTGGTGGGCAACGTCCTCGCGTTCACCGTCGGGCAGCGCAGGGCCGTGCTCCTGCGCGTGCAGGGTCATCGCACCGTGGCGCCGGGCGTCCGGGAGGTGGCGTTCGCCCCGCAGAACCCGATGCGGTTCGAGGCAGGCCAGTGGATCGAGCTGCACGTGCCGCACGCGGACGCCGACTCCCGGGGCTCGCGGCGCGTGTTCTCGGTGGCTCGGGCTCCGGGCGGCGAGACCGACGTCGCGGTGGCGTTCCGGCTCTCGGAGCAGCCGAGCACGTTCAAGGCGGCGCTCAGCGCCGTGCCCGAGGGGACCCTGGTGCGGGTCACCGCCGTCGGCGGCGACTTCCTCCTCCCGCGCGACGCGTCCGTGCCGCTGCTGCTGGTCGCCGGTGGGATCGGGATCACGCCCTTCGTGAGCCACCTGGCGGCCGTCGCGGGCTCGGACGACCGGCGCGACGTCGTCGTGGTGCTCCTGCTGAACCCCGGCGACCCGCCCGCGTACCCCGACGTGCTCGTCGCGTCCGGGGCCCGGGTCGTCGTCGTGTCACCGACGCTCGCGGACGACCTGCCGACCGGCTGGGCGCACGTCCCGGCGCCGCTCCTCGACCCCGAGGTCCTGCGCAGCCACGTCCCGGACCTCACCACCCGGGTCGCCTACGTCTCCGGCTCACCGGGCATGGTCGACGCGACGCGCCGGGTGCTGCGGGGGTCCGGTGTGCGCCGCATCAGGACCGACGCGTTCAGCGGGTACTGAATCAGCGAGCGGTCCTGAGGATCAGACCGACGCGACGACCAGCGCGACGTTGTGGCCGCCGAACCCGAACGAGTTGTTCACGGCGCCGATCTGGCCGTCACGCAGCGGGCGCGGCTTGTCGCGGACCAGGTCCAGGACGAGCTCGGGGTCGGGGTTCTCGACGTTGATCGTCGGCGGCGCCTGACGCTCGACCAGCGCCAGCACGGTGAAGATCGTCTCCAGCGCGCCCGCGCCGCCGAGCAGGTGGCCGGTCATCGACTTGGTCGCCGACAGCGCGACGTGGTCGGCCTCGTCGCCGAGGAGGCCGCGGATCGACCGAGCCTCGATCAGGTCGCCGACGACCGTCGACGTCGCGTGCGCGTTGACGTGCACGATGTCGGTCCGGGCGATGCCGGACTCCTCGAGGGCGGCCTTCATGGCGCGGATCTGCCCGTCGCCCGACGGCTCGGGGGAGGTGATGTGGTAGCCGTCCGCGGACAGGCCGACGCCGGCGATGCGCGCGTACACGCGGGCGCCCCGGGCGGCCGCGTGCTCGGCGCTCTCCAGGATGACGACGCCGGCGCCCTCGCCGATGACGAAGCCGTCCCGGTCGACGTCGTAGGGGCGTGACGCGCCCTCGGGGTCGTCGTTGCGCAGCGAGAGGGTGCGCGACGCGGCGAACGCGGCGACGGGCATCGGGTGGATCGACGCCTCCGTGCCGCCGGCGATGACGACGTCGGCGCGGCCGGTGCGGATCATGTCGGCGGCGTACCCGATCGCCTCGGCGCCCGAGGCACAGGCGGACACGAGCGCGTGCGCGCCGGCGCGGGCACCGAACTCCAACGAGACGTACGCCGTGGGGGAGTTGGGCATGAGCATGGGGACGGTCATGGGCAGGACGCGGCGGGCGCCGCCGTCGGGGCTCCCCAGGAGCTTCTCCCACGCGTCGAGGATCGTCTGGATGCCGCCGATGCCGGACGACACGACCGACCCGAGCCGGTCACCGTCCACCTCGGGTGCGCCGGCGTCGGCCCACGCCTCGCGCGCCGCGATGATCGCGTACTGCGCAGACGGGTCCATCTTCTTCTGCTCGGGGCGGGTCAGGACCTCGCTCGGGTCGACCTTGATCGTCGCGGCGAACTCGACCGGGATGCCGAAGCGTCCGGCCCGCTCGAACCAGGCGTCGTCGAAGCGCCGTGCGCCGGACTCGCCGTTCAGCGCGGCGGCCCAGGTGCTGGCCACGTCCCCACCCAGCGGGGTGGTCGCGCCCAGTCCCGTGACGACGACATCAGGTACGTGGCTCATCGGTGCTCCAGATCGGGTACTCGGGGATCAGGGGTGGACCGTCCGAGCGGCACGAGACGCGCCGCCCGGACGGACCGGTGGGGACAGGCTCAGGCCTGCGCACCCGCGATGAAGGTGACGGCGTCGCCGACGGTCGCGAGGTTCTTGACCTCGTCGTCCGGGATGGTGACCTCGAACTTCTCCTCGGCCAGCGTGACGATCGTCATCATCGACAGGGAGTCGATGTCGAGGTCGTCGGTGAAGGACTTCTCGGGCAGGACGGAGTCCGTCGGAAGCCCGGTCTCCTCGCTGACGATCTCGGCCAGGCCGGCCAGGATCTCCTGCTCGCTGTACGCCATCGGTGTCTCCTCGTGTCGGGTCGTGCTGTGTGGGGTCGGACGAACGGTACAGCGGGGGCCGTACCGACAGCTGGGTTCAGGGCAGGACCACGACCTGCGCGGCGTACACCAGGCCGGCTCCGAAACCGATCTGGAGGGCGAGCGCACCGCTGGACACCTGGCCCTCGCGGAGCAGGCGCTCGGTCGCCAGCGGGATCGACGCCGCCGAGGTGTTGCCCGTCTCGGCGATGTCCCGGCCGATGACGACGCTCTCCGGGAGCTTCAGGGTCTTGATCATCTGGTCGATGATGCGCATGTTGGCCTGGTGCGGGATGAACGCCTCGATCTGATCGGCGGTCACGCCCGCGGCGTCCATGGCCTTCTGCGCGACGGGAGCCATCTGCCAGACGGCCCACTTGAAGACGCTCTGGCCCTCCTGGCGCAGCGTCGGCCAGCCGAGGCCCTCGTCGCGGGTGGCCAGCCACGAGTGGGTCTGGCGGATGGCCTGGGCCTGTCCGCCGTCAGAACCCCAGATCGTCGGGCCGATGCCGGGCGTGTCCGACGGGCCGATCACGACCGCGCCGGCGCCGTCGCCGAGCAGGAACGAGATCGTGCGGTCGGTCGGGTCGATGAACTCGCTCATCTTCTCGGCGCCGATGACCAGCACGTTGCGGGCGGTCCCGGCCCGGACCAGTGCGTCCGCCTGGCCGATGCCGTAGCAGTAGCCGGCGCACGCCGCGGAGATGTCGAACGCGGCCGCGGGGGAGGCGCCGATGCGGTCGGCGATGATCGCGGCGCCCGCGGGCGTCTGGTTGAAGTAGGTGACGGTCGACAGGATCACGACGTCGATGTCGGCGCCGGTGAGCCCGGCATCCTTCAGCGCGAGGATGGCGGCCTCCTCGGCGAGGTCGAGCACGTCCGTGCCCGCCGACGCGCGGCGGCGCGTCACGATGCCGGTCCGCTGCTGGATCCACTCGTCGGAGGAGTCGATCGGGCCGGCGATGTCGTCGTTGGTGACGACGTTCTCGCCGCGGACGCCGCCGAGGCCGAGGATGCGGGTGTGCGCCGGTCCGGTGGCCTGCGTGAGGGTGGGACGGGTCACGACGGGTTCTCCTGCAGGGTCTCGGGGCTTCCGGCGTGCCGACGGATGAGGTCGCGTGCGGCGTCCAGGTCGGCGGGGGTCTTGACGGCAACGGTCTCGACCCCGGGCAGCGTACGCCGCGCCAGACCCGTGAGCACTCCGCCGGGCGCCACCTCGAGCAGCCCGGTGACCCCGAGCTCCTGCAGCCTGGCCTGGCAGAGGTCCCAACGGACCGGGTTGGCCACCTGCGCGACGATGAGTTCGAGGGCCCGAGCACCGGAGGCCGCGACCGACCCGTCGGAGTTGGTCAGCAGCGGCACCATCGGCTCGCCGGGCGTCACGTCGTCCGCGGCGGCTCGCAGCTCCGCGACGGCGGGTGCCATGTGCTCGGTGTGGAACGCGCCGGCCACCTGCAGCGTGAGCACGCGAGCCTTGGTCGGCGGGGCGGCGGCGAACGCGGCCAGCGCGTCGAGCGTGCCCGCGGCGACCACCTGGCCGCCGCCGTTGACGTTCGCGGGCACGAGACCGTGCTGCGCCAGGAGCGCGAGGACCTCGTCGGGGTCGCCGCCCAGGACGGCGCTCATGCCGGTCGGCGTGGCGGCGGCGGCGCGGGCCATGGCGGCCCCGCGGACCGTGACCAGGCGCAGGGCCTCGTCGTCGGTCAGCACGCCCGCGATCGCGGCCGCCGCCAGCTCGCCGACCGAGTGACCGGCGGTCGCGCCGAGCAGCGGTTGTGCCGCGAGAGCGAGCGGTGCGTCGGCATCGAGGTCGAGAACCGCGCGCAGGCTGGCCAACGCCGAGGCGACCAGCAGCGGCTGGGCGACGGCCGTGTCGCGGATGGTGTCCGCGTCGGACGTGGTGCCGTGGGCGACCAGGTCGAGACCCGTCGTGCGTGACGCCCGCGCGATGGACTCGGCGACGGACGGCAGCTCGAGCCACGGGGCGAGCATGCCGGGGGACTGGGCGCCCTGACCGGGGCAGACGACGACGAGCACGCTCTCAACCTTGCCTTCCCGCCGCCGTGCCTCTCGGTCACGGCGGGCACCAACCTTCTGGGACGCCCTTGTGCCTCTCCTACAAAGAGCCGGCCGCCGCGTCGAGCCGGCCGAGGGCCAGCGCGGTCTGCAGGACGTACGACTCTCGGGCGTCCAGCGGATCCCATCCGGTGACGTCGGCGACCCGTCGCAGGCGGTATCGGACCGTGTTGGGGTGCACGTACAGGGTGCGTGCGGCGGCCTCCAGCGAGCGTCCCGTCCCGAGGTAGGCCGAGAGGGTCTCGAGCAGGGATCCCTGGCTGGCGGCCAGGGGCGCGAACGCCTGCGCGACGAGCGTCCGGCGGGCGGTCTCGTCGCCGATCAGCACCCGTTCGGGCAACAGCTCGTCGGCCTGCACGGGACGCGGTGCGTGCTCCCACGCGGGCGCCGCGAGCAGTCCCGACAGCGCGGCGCGGGCCGACCGGGCCGAGTCGGTGAGGTCGCCGACGACGGGTCCGATCACGACGGGACCAGGCCCGAACCGCGGCAGCAGGGTCGCGGCCGCGGCGCGCAGGTCGCCCTCGCCGCCCAGGAACACCACCAGGCGGTCGCCCTGGATGCCGACGAGCGCGTCGTCCGCCGCGCGGCGGGTCGCCCGGCGGAGCTCGGCGGCGCGGACGTCGTCGAGCGCGGACGTCGTCGTGCCCACCATGACGAGCGTCGACCCTCGTCCGCTCCACCCCAGCGCGGCGATGCGCGACCGCAGCGCGTCGTCCGCGTCCCCCCGGACCAGGGCGTCCACGACGAGGGCCTCGAGCCGCGCGTCCCAGGCGCCACGCATCTCCGCGGCTCGGGCGTAGACCTCCGCGGCGGAGAACGCGACCTCCCGGGAGTACCGCAGGACGGCCTCGCGAACCTCCCGCTCGTCGCCCGGCGCGGCCAGGCGGTCGCTGTTGGTCTCGACCACGTCGACCACCACGCGCACCAGCTGGAGGGTGTGCTGCAGGGAGATCGACCGGGTCAGCTCGGGCGGTGCGGTGGCGAAGATGTCGCCCACGCCGTGCGGAGGGCGGGTCGGCTCGGCGAACCAGGTGACGAACGCGGTGATCCCGGCCTGCGCGATGAGCCCGACCCACGAGCGGTCCTCCGCCGGCAGCTGGCGGTACCACTCCAGGTCCTCGTCCAGCCGCCGCATGGCGGCCGCCGACAGCAGTCCCGCTCCCTCGCGGACGCGACGCTGGGTCTCCGGACCGCCGCGCGGCTCGAGCACGGCGGTCGCCGGCGTGCGGACCCGGGCCGGCGCCGTGCGACGCGGCCGGGCGGGCGGCGGGGAGGTCTGGGGAGCAGGCCCGTCGAGGGTGCTGGACATGGGGCGAGCATAGGGTGCCTATTGTGGGAAGTCGACAAACGCCGGTCGGCGCGCACCCGTGTCGGCGACGTCGTCGCCCGGTGTGGTTCGTCCCTTACGGATAAGGTCGCTGCATGGCACTCCTGCCCCGCCTGCGTCAGTTGATGCGACGGCCGTCGTCGGCGTCGCGGGTTGGCGCGCGCCGTCCGACCAGTGTCGCGCGGCGCGGTGACACCCTCCACGAGGACGCCCTACGGTCGATGCTGAGCGACGATCCGAACAACGAACGGGCGTTCGTCGCGCTCGCCGAGATCGTCCGTCGCCGCGCCGCGGAGTCGACCGTCGCCGACGACGACCCGTTGGCGGCACCGTCCGACGAGGTGGAGCGTCAGCGCGCGGCGGACCTCGCGGTCTGGTCGCTGGGCGAGGAGCTCGCGGGCAACCCACGCGCCTGGTACCCGCTGATCGAGGTCGCCCGGCTGTCGGTGCTCGACGACCGCGAGGGCACCCTGCGCCGCCTGACGACGGCGGCAGAGCGGGACCCGTCCGGCAAGGCTCTCGTCGAGGCGCTGGCCTTGCTGCGGGACGCCGACCTGCCCGTCGACGCGATCGGGCTGGGCGTCGGGCACTGGCGCCCTCGGGAGCACGACCCCGAGGTGGCTCGCCAGCTCGTGCTCGCGTCCGTGGAGGCGGGCCGGCCGCTGGAGGCCAAGCAACACATCGCGGCTCTCGACCTGTACCCAGACCAGAAGGCGGTCGCGGACCTGAAGAGCGAGCTGGCCCGCGAGCTGGCGCACGCCGAGCAGAACATCCCCGGCACCTGACCGGAAGCAGACCGTACGACGAAGGCCCGGGCAGCGATCGTCCCGGGCCTTCGTCGTCTCGTCAGATCGTCAGCTGTCGCCGCCGGCGTTGCCGGACGTACCGGCGTTGACGTCGTGCAGGCGGTAGCGCTCGATGGCCTGCGCGGGCGCGTCGTGGCCGACCGCACCCGTGCGAGCCAGCTGCTGCAGCACGCGGACCACCGTCGACGGGCCGTCGATCTTGAAGTGCCGCCGGGCCGCCGCGCGGGTGTCCGAGAACCCGAAGCCGTCGGCGCCGAGCGTCGCGTACGTGCCGGGGATCCAGGCACGGACCTGGTCGGCTACGAGGTGGTCGTAGTCCGTCGTCGCCACGAACGGACCCTCCGCCCCCTGCAGCTTCTGCGTGAGGTACGGGACGCGCTCCTCCTCGCCGGGGTGCAGGTACGCCCGCTGGTCGGCGGCCAGGCCGTCGCGACGCAGCTCGTTCCAGCTGGTCACCGACCAGACCGCCGCCTGGACGCCCCAGTCGTCGGCGAGCAGCTTCTTGGCCTCCAGGGCCCACGGGATCGCGACGCCCGAGGCGAGGATCTGGGCGCGCGGCCCGTCGCCCTCGATCGGCGAGATCAGGTGGATGCCTCGCAGGATCCCCTCGACGTCGACGTCCTCCGGCTCGGCCGGCTGCGGCATCGGCTCGTTGTAGACGGTGAGGTAGTAGATGACGTCGCGGTCGCGACCGCCGGCGTCGCCGTACATGCGCTCGATGCCGTCGCGCACGATGTGCCGGATCTCGTACCCGTAGGCCGGGTCGTAGTGCACGACGTGCGACATGGTCCCGGCGAGCAGCGGCGAGTGACCGTCGGCGTGCTGCAGACCCTCGCCGGTCAGCGTCGTGCGGCCGGCCGTGGCGCCGATCAGGAAGCCGCGCGCCATCTGGTCGCCTGCCGCCCAGAACTGGTCGCCGGTCCGCTGGAAACCGAACATCGAGTAGTAGAAGTAGAAAGGGATCAGCGGCTCGCCGTGCGTGGCGTAGGACGTGCCGACCGCCTGGAACGCGGAGGCGGACCCGGCCTCGTTGATGCCCGTGTGCATGATCTGGCCGGACTCGGACTCCTTGTAGGAGAGCATGAGCTCGCGGTCCACGGCCATGTAGTTCTGGCCGTTCGTGTTGAAGATCTTCGCGCTCGGGAAGATCGAGTCGAGACCGAACGTGCGCGCCTCGTCGGGGATGATCGGCACGAGACGGTGGCCGAAGCCCTTGTCCCGGACGAGGTCCTTGAACAGCCGCACGAGCGCCTGGGTGGTCGCGACCTCTTGGTGCCCGGACCCCTTGGCCAGGCCCTCGTAGACCTTGTCGTCGGGCAGGTCCAGCGGCTTGTGGGCCGTCCGGCGCTCGGGCACGAACCCGCCCAGCTGACGACGACGCTCCAGCAGGTACTGGATGCCCTCGTCGTCGGTGCCGGGGTGGTAGTACGGCGGCAGGTACGGGTCGGCGTCGATCTGCTCGTCCGTGATCGGGATGTGCAGCGAGTCGCGCAGCGTCTTGAGGTCGTCGCCCTTGAGCTTCTTCATCTGGTGCGTGGCGTTGCGGCCGGCGAACCCGGAGCCAAGGCCGTAGCCCTTGATGGTGTGCGCCAGGATGACCGTCGGCTGGCCCGTGTGCTCACGGGCGGCCTTGTAGGCGGCGTAGATCTTGCGGTAGTCGTGCCCGCCGCGCTTGAGCGCCCAGATCTCGTCGTCCGTCATCTTCTCGACGAGCGCCTTGGTCCGCGGGTCGCGGCCGAAGAAGTTCTCGCGGATGAACGCGCCGTCCTCGGCTCGGTACGTCTGGAAGTCGCCGTCGGGCGTGGTGTTCATGAGGTTGACCAGCGCGCGGTCCTTGTCGGCGTTGAGCAGGGCGTCCCACTCGCGGCCCCAGACGACCTTGATGACGTTCCAGCCGGCGCCGCGGAACTGCGCCTCGAGCTCCTGGATGATCTTGCCGTTGCCGCGCACCGGGCCGTCGAGACGCTGCAGGTTGCAGTTGACCACGAACGTCAGGTTGTCCAGGCCCTGCTGGCCGGCCAGCTGGAGCATGCCGCGCGACTCGGGCTCGTCCATCTCGCCGTCGCCGAGGAACGCCCAGACGTCCTGCTGGCTCGTGTCCTTGATGCCCCGCAGGTGCAGGTAGCGGTTCGTCCACGCCTGGTAGATGGCCGCCGACGGGCCGAGGCCCATCGACACGGTCGGGAACTCCCACAGCTCCGGCGCGAGGCGCGGGTGCGGGTACGACGGCAGTCCGCCGCCGGGGTGCGACAGCTCCTGGCGGAACCCGTCGAGCTGGTGCTCCGACAGGCGTCCCTCGAGGTACGCGCGGGCGTAGACGCCGGGGGAGGCGTGACCCTGGAAGTAGACCTGGTCACCGCCGCCCGGGTGGTCCTTGCCGCGGAAGAAGTGGTTGAGGCCGACCTCGGTCAGCGTCGCGACGGACGCGTACGACGAGATGTGCCCGCCGACCGCGATGCCGGGGCGCTGCGCACGCGTCACCATGACGGCGGCGTTCCAGCGGATCCACGACCGGTACCGGCGCTCGAGCGCCTCGTCGCCTGGGAAGTACGGCTCGTCGTCCACCGCGATCGTGTTGACGTACGGCGTGTTGAGCGAGGCCGGGATGGCCACGTTCCGCTGGCGCGCGTGCCGCAGCATGCTGAGCAGCACATAGCGCGCGCGAGGGCCGCCCTTCTCGTCGATGAGTCCGTCGAGGGACTCCACCCACTCGCCGGTCTCCTCCGGATCGATGTCCGGGACCTGGCTGAGCAGGCCGCCGATGAGCGGTCCCGTCTCGTCGATCGAAGCCACCTGCGCTCCTTGCGTCTCGTCAGCGCGCACGAGCCCGGTCGGCATCGGCGGCGCATCTGTGCCCGGCCCCGTCGAGCGCGCCTGGGTGGGCGGCGTGACGGGGTGCGGGGTAGTGCCCCCATTCTCTGACCCCGAGGGCCCGAAAGTCACACCGAGTGCCCAGAACCCTCACGTGACGTCCATGACACAGGAGGTGCACCGGCGCCCCCGACCTCGTGTCTTGCCGGGCCGCGCACGGGTGCGGTGGGCTACGGTTTGGCATCAGGAAGCGTCGCCCCGGCCTGGGGCGAGCGAGGGAAGGGATCGGTCAGGACGTGTCATCCACCACGGACGACGCCTCGAACGTGGCGTCTCGTCTGGGTTTCGCCGCTGGACAGGTGATCCAGGAGTTCGGGTACGACGACGACGTCGACGACACCCTGCGGTCCGGGCTCGAGGACATCACCGGCACCGAGCTGGTCGACGAGGACTACGACGACGTCACCGACGGCGCGGTGATCTGGTTCCGGCAGGACGACGGCGACCTGACCGACGCACTGGTCGACGCCCTCACCGTGCTCGACGACAACGGGCCGATCTGGGTGCTCACCCCGAAGGCGGGTCGCACGGGCCACGTCTCGCACAGTGACATCGAGGAAGCCGCGACGACCTCGGGGCTGCACGCCATGAGCACGCTGTCGATCGCCGCCGACTGGTCCGCCACCCGGCTCGCCGCCAGAGGCCGCGGTCGCTGACCGTTGTTAGGGTCGCCGGATGGCGACTCCGACCGTCGGCGATCTCGCGCCCGACTTCTCCCTGCTCGACACGCACGGCACGCCCGTGACCCTCAGCGGTCTGCGCGGCGGCCCCACCGTGATCGTGTTCGTACCGTTCGCGTTCTCCGGCACGTGCACCGGCGAGCTCTGCGAGCTGCGCGACAACATCACGGAGTTCGAGCAGGCCGGCGTGCACGTCGCGGTCGTGTCGTGCGATCCCAAGCACGCCCTGCGCGCATGGGCCGCGCAGGAGGGCTTCGGCTTCGACCTGCTGTCGGACTTCTGGCCGCACGGTGAGGTCGCGCGCGCCTACGGGGTGTTCGACGAGGCCAAGGGCTTCGCGGTACGCGGCAGCTTCCTGGTCGACGGCGCCGGGATCCTGCGGTGGTCCGTCGTGAACCCGCCCGGCAAGGCACGCGACTTCGCGTCCTACCGCGCGGCGATCGCGGACCTGGCCGCCTGAGGTCCCCGGTAGGCTGAGCGACCGTCATCTGTCAGGGCCTGTAGCTCAGCTGGTCAGAGCGCCGCGCTTACACCGCGGAGGTCGCCGGTTCGAAACCGGCCGGGCCCACCGTCGTCCTTCGTCCGGAGGTCGGGCACGCCGGGCGGCCGCCCGCCGATGCCTCGCGGACCGGCTCGCTGGCCTATTGTCCGCACCATGCCCGTCGTCTCCGCGCTGACCGTCTTCCCCGTGAAGTCGTTCGCCGGGACCCCGTTGTCGAGCATGACGGTCGGCGTCGCCGGGCCGCGCGCCGACCGGCGGTGGATGCTCGTCGGAGACGACGGCGTGACCCTGACAGCGCGCAAGTTCCCGCGGATGCTGGCCGCGCACGCGCGGCCGCTCGACGGCGGCGTTGAGCTGTCCGGCGCGGGCCTGCCGACGATCGTCGTGCCCGAGCCGAGCGGTCCGGCGGACGTGCCGGTCGAGATGTCGCGCGTGGGGACCGCGACGCCGGCGGGTGCCGAGGCGGCGGCGTGGTGCTCCGAGCTGCTCGGCCGTTCCGTCCGGCTCGTGTGGCTCGACGACCCGGCGCGGCGCGGCATGTCCGACCGGCACGGCGGCACGGTCGCGGACCCGCTGGCGCTCACGGACACCGGCCCGCTGCACGTCACGACGACGGCATCGCTGGCACGGCTGAACACGTGGGCCGACGAGATCCACGACGAGCTGGTGGGCGAGGCGCTCGTGGCGGGCCGGCCCGCGCCCGATCCGCGACGGGTGCTCGACATGCGACGGTTCCGGCCGAACCTCGTGCTCGACGGCGACCTCGAGCCGTTCGCCGAGGATGACTGGTCGACCGTGGTGGTCGGGGACGTCGAGCTCCGGTTCGCCGACACGTGCGGCCGGTGCGTGATGACGACGATCGACCCGGACACCCAGCGCAAGGGCAAGGAGCCGTTGCGCACGCTGGCGCGGCACCGACGCCGGGACGGCGAGGTCTGGTTCGGGATCCAGATGGTGCCCGTGCGGTTCGGCACCGTCTCCGTCGGCGACGAGGCCCGCGTTGGGTAACGTGCAAGGCGTGACCGCTGCGAGCCTTGCCGACGTCGTGCAGCTGCTCGAACGTCGCTACCCGCCGGCCACCGCGCAGGCCTGGGACGCGGTGGGTCTGGTGACGGGAGACCCGTCGCAGCCCGTCGCGCGGGTGCTGTTCGCCGTCGACCCCCTCGCGGCCGTCGTCGACGAGGCGGCGGCCTGGGGTGCCGACCTCGTCGTGACCCACCACCCCCTGCTGCTCAAGCCGGTCCACTCGATCGCGGCCACCACGTTCAAGGGCGCGCTGCTGCACCGGTTGGTGCTGGACGGGATCGGTCTGTACACGGCGCACACGAACGCGGACGCGGCGACCGGGGGAGTCGCGGACGCGCTCGCCGAGGCGCTCGGGCTCCTCGAGACTGCGCCGTTGGACGCCGAACCGGTCGAGGCGCTCGACTGCCACGTGGTCTTCGTCCCGGTCGCCGACGCGGAGCGGATGGTCGATGCGCTGTCGGCCGCCGGTGCCGGGGCGATCGGCGAGTACAGCCGATGCGCCTTCACCTCGACCGGTGAGGGCACGTTCACGCCGTCGGGGGACGCGAACCCGACCATCGGGTCGGCGGGTGTCGCGTCGCGCGTGGTCGAGGCGCGCATCGAGATGGTCGCGCCACGGCGGGTACGTGCGGCCGTCGTCGCCGCGATGCGAGCGGCGCACCCCTACGAGGAGCCCGCCTTCGACGTGCTGGAGATGGCCTCGTGGCCGGGGTCGACCGGCATCGGGCGGGTCGGCCGGCTCACGGAGCCGACGACGCTGCGGGAGTTCGCGGACGTCGTCGCGAAGGCCCTTCCCGCGACCGCGCAGGGCATCAGGTTCGCCGGCGACCCGGACGGGCGCGTCGAGCGCGTGGCGGTGGTCGGCGGATCGGGCGACTCCCTGTTCGACGCGGTCCGGCGCGCGGCCGTCGACGTGTACGTCACCGCCGACCTGCGCCACCACCCCGCCTCGGAGCTGCGTGAGCGGGCCGACCACGAGAGCGGCACCCCGTACCTCGTCGACGTCGCCCACTTCGCCTCCGAGTGGCCCTGGCTGGCGCACGCCGCCCGTGCGCTGGAGCAGGATGCCGCCGCTGCGGGGACTACGGTGGTCACGCGCGTCAGCACGTTGAGCACCGACCCGTGGACGGGCCGCGTCGCGAGCCCCGAGCAGACCGCACCCGACGCCTCGACCGAAGGACACCCGTGACCACAGCCCCCGCAGCGGACCAGCGCCGACTGCTCGACGTCCAGGAGCTCGACACCCGGCTGGACCAGATCGCGCACAAGCGGCGGACCCTGCCGGAGCTGGCCCGGCTGGTCGAGCTCGACTCGCAGGTGGGCGACCTGTACACCGCGCTGGTCACCAGCCGGACCGCGGTCGGCGACCTCAAGCGCGAGCTGACGAAGGCGGAGGCCGACGTCGAGCAGGTGAGCAACCGCGCCGCGCGCGACCAGGGCCGCCTCGACTCCGGACAGGGCAGCCCCAAGGACCTGCAGGCCCTGCAGAGCGAGCTCGTCGCCCTGGGCCGTCGGCAGTCCGACCTCGAGGAGGTCGAGCTCGACGTGATGGAGCGGCTCGAGGCCCACGAGACCGCGCTGGCCGAGGTCACGACCGCGCACGACTCCCTGGCGTCGCGTCGCGCCGCCGTCGAGGCCGAGCGCGACGCCGCATTCGCCGCGCTCGACGCCGACGCGGACGCGGTTAGGTCCGAGCGTGCGGTCGCGGCGGACGGCCTGGATGCGGCGCTCGTGGCGCTCTACGAGAAGCTCCGTGCCCAGCTCGGTGGCCGGGGCGCCGGCGCGCTGCGCGGTGCCCGGTGCGAGAGCTGCCGACTCGAGCTCAACCCGCTCGATGTCGAGGCCATCCGCAAGGCGCCCGAGGACCAGGTCGTGCGGTGCGAGGAGTGCGGACGCATCCTCGTCAGGCTGCCTGAGCCCGCGCGAGGCTGACCGCCCCTCGCCAACCCGGCCACGGACCGCAAGACTGCCCTGGTGAGCGACGGCGTCGTACCTCAGTCCCCACCCGCAGGCCTGGCCCCCCGTCCGTCGGGCGCCGGCGTCCGCTTCGACGAGGAGCAGCCGGTCACTGTCGTCCTCGTCCGACACGGGCAGACGACCATGACTGTCGCGCGCGGGTACTCCGGTTCGGGCGAACCGGGGCCGCCGCTCGACGGGACCGGCATCCGGCAGGCCAACGACGCGGCGGACCTCGTGGACCGCGTCGGCCGTGACCTCTGGGGCGACATCCGCTACCCCAACCTCGTGATCGCGTCGCCGATGGTGCGCACGCAGATGACCGGCGCCATCATCGCCGAGCGCCTCGGCCTGCCGGTGCGCACCGACGCCACGTTCCAGGAGGCGGACTTCGGCGAGTGGCAGGGGCTGACAGCCGAGCAGATCGAGGAGCGCTGGCCCGGGCAGCTCGAGCCCTGGCACACCGCGGCGAACGTGCGACCGCCCGGTGGGGAGTCGATCGAGGACGTCGGCGTCCGGCTGCGCCGCGGGCTCGACGCCCTGCTCGCCGAGGGCGTGGACCGGACCGTGGTCGTGGTCAGTCACGCCGTCTCGATCCGTGCGGCGCTCGGCGTCACCATGGGCGCTCAGCCGTCGTCGTGGAGCCAGCTGCGCGTCGCGCCCGCGTCGGTGAGCATCATCCGGCTGTTCGAGGACCGTCGCGACGAGGTCGCCGTGGCCGGTGCGCCGAGCGAGGGCTGGTCGACCGGCCGTTAGTGCGTCGCGACGAGGGCCAGCGTCGAGAGCAGAACGGCAACGGGCGCGAGGACCAGTCCCTGCCGCACGATCGTGCGCGTCGGGACGTCGAGCATGACCGTGCGGCAGCGCTGCCACCACAGCACGGTCGCCAGCGAGCCCCAGGGGGTGATCAGCGGGCCGACGCCCGTGCCGATCAGGAGGGCGCCGATGCGCAGCGGGTCACCACCCATCGCGGGCTCGAGCGCGAGGTAGGCGGGCAGGTTGTTGACGCCGTTCGCGGCGAGCGCGCCGACGCCGGCCACCCGCAGCAGCGAGCCGACACGGTCGCCTGTCCCCGCGGCGTCAGCGAGCAGCGTGCCCAGGCCGTGGGCCTGCAGGGTCTCGACGACGGCGAAGAGGCCGAGGACGACCAGCAGCGTCCGCCACGGGACGAGGTCGCGGGCCCTGACGGGGAGCTTCTGGTGCCGCACGAGCGTCACGACGAGCAGGACGACCGCCGCCGCCACGGCCGTCGGTGCGGTCGGGGCGCCCACCGCGAAGGCGACCCCGAGGACCGCGACGGTCAGGGCGGCGACGACCAGCAGCGGCCGGTCCCGGGCGGGGCGTGGCAGGTTCGGGGTGAACTCGCCGCGCAGCACGCGGCGGTCGCGCACCGCGAGGATCGTCACCGTGACGACGATCGCCGTCAGCGCCGGGGCCCACATGAGACCGAGGTAGCCGACGTGCGCCTGCCGGAGCACGTGATCGGCGAGCAGGTTGGTCAGGTTCGACACCGGCAGCAGGAGCGACGCGGTGTTGGCCAGCGCGAGCACGGCCATCGCGAACGGCAGGGGCGGTGTGTGCGTGCGTCGGGCGAGGGCGATGACGACCGGCGTCAGCAGCACCGCCGTGGTGTCCAGCGACAGCACGGCCGTGCTCAGGACGGCCAGCAGGACCACGAGCGCCCACAGCGCCCAGCGGCGCTTGCCGGCGACACGCGCCGCCAGACCGGCCGCCTGCTCGAACAACCCGGCGCCTGCGCACATCTCGGCGACGACCGTCAGGCCGGCGACGAAGATGAGGATCGGGATGGTGCGCTGGGCGGTCTCCCGGGCGTCGTCGGCGGGCAGCCACCCGGACACCACCACGAGGACCGTGGCGACGACCGCCACCAGCCACCAGGGGATGCGCCTCACGTCACGACGAGCGACAGCACCCGTGCACCGCGCGCGGGCGGCCCGAGCTCGACGGCGAGCAGATCCGTCCCGACGAGCTCGCCGGCCACGCGCGTCAGGCTCGACGCATCGTGCGGCGCCTTCCCACGACGCGTGAGCAGGTGACGCGTCAGCAGCCCGCGCGTGTGCTTGGCGCTGTGCGAGACGACCGACCGTGTCCCGTCGGCCTCCTGCCGCAGGACGCGCACGGCCACCCAGTCGGCGGTCGTCGGGGGACGCCACACCGCAAGGTACGTGGCCGACCGGCAGTCGACCACCAGCTCGCCCTCGGGCCGCTGCTGCAGCTCGGCGCCGAGCGCCCCCTTCCACGCGCCGGCGAGCGGTCCGATGCCGGGCAGGTCGGTCCCCATCGACAGCCGGTAGGCGGGGATGTGGTCGTCCGGGGCGACCAGACCCCAGAGCCCCGAGACGATCCGGACCGACTCCGCCGCCCGCGCGCGCCCGGTCGCCGTCAGCCGGTCCAGGCCCGCCGCGCCGTACAGGACCCCCGTGTAGACCTTCGTCGCCGGTGCGGTCGCGGCCGTGCGCAGGCCGATGTTGCGCGCGACCTCGCCGGCGAGGCTGGGCCCCACCCCGAGGACGCCGACCGCGTCCGGCGACGCGCTGACCTGCGCAAGGGCGTCGAGCACCTTCTCTCGCATCGGCGTCAGGCCCGGTGCCGAGAGGGCGGCGAGATCGAGCTGGGGGCCGCGGGCGCGCGGCGGCGTCTTGCCCTCGGAGGGCGGCAGGAGGACGAGCACGCCTGAACTGTAGGCTCCACGAGTTGGGTCGGCGCGAGGAGGACCACATGGCGCAGGTGAAGATCTACGGCCGGCGTGACGTCTGGCAGGACCGTCGCGGGTCGATCTCCGACGCGGTCCACCGGGCGGTCGTCGGCGCCTGGGGCCTGCCGCCCGAGAAGCGGTTCCACCGGTTCCTCCTGCTCGACGCCGACGACCTGGTGGCGCCGCGGTCCAAGGAGTACCTGGTCATCGAGATCCTGTGCTTCACCGGACGTTCCGCCGAGGCGAGGCGGGCCCTGATCGCGGCGTTCTACGACGACGTCGCCCCGACCCTGGGTCTGTCCGTCGAGGATCTCGAGATCATCATCATCGAGAGCCCGCCGCAGAACTGGGGGATCCGGGGGGTCTCCGGCGACGAGCTGTCGCTGGACTATCGCGTCGACGTCTGAACGGCGGGCCGCGGGACGTCGGCCTTGCGCGGTCCGTCGTCGTCGTCGGGGGACCCGAGCCCCTCGGGCACCAGACCCCACGCGCGGCCCACGTGCAGCGCACCCTCACGGTCGGCCACCCCGAGCTTGAGATAGATGGACCTCACCTGCGACTTCACCGTGTTCCGGGTGACGTACAACGACGACGCGATCTCGCCGAGGGTCAGGGGGAGTGCGAGGTGCGCCAGGATGACGCGTTCGCGCTGGGTCAGTGGCGGTGTGGTGTCCATGCCCGGGGTTCGTCGCCGGTCCGCCGGCGGATGGGTTGCCGCTACGCTTGCGGCGCGGATGAGTCAGTCAGGCGGCCGCGTCGGGCCTTCGGGCCCGCCGAGGAACGTCCGGGCTCCGCAGAGCAGGGTGGTGGGTAACACCCACCCGGGGCGACCCGCGGGAAAGTGCCACAGAGAACAGACCGCCGGCTCAGCTCGCTGGGCCGGTAAGGGTGAAACGGTGGTGTAAGAGACCACCAGCGTGCCGGGTGACCGGTGCGGCTCGGTAAACCCCACCCGGAGCAAGGTCAGACAGGGAGCGTTCGAGGGCTGCTCGCCCGAGCTCCCGGGTAGGCCGCTGGAGGCGTGCGGCAACGTACGTCGTAGAGGGATGGCCGCCACTCGCGCAGCTGCGGGCAACCGCGCGCGAGGACAGAACCCGGCGTATCGACTGACTCATCCGCTTTTAGGCCGCTGACCTGCGGAAACGCTTCAGCGCTACTGCGCTAGTCCGCGTGTAGTCCGCAGGACGTTTTGCGACATCGCAGCATCGACAGCTTCACGGGTCCGACTGTCAGAATCCGGCCAGAGGTGGCTGTAGGTGTCCAGAGTCTCTACAGCTGACGCATGGCCCAGGCGATCCTGCACTGTCTTGACGGACTCGCCATGCCGAATCAGCAGTGATGCGTAGATGAGCCATCGCGCCCTGAGGGTGGGAAGTCCGCTAGATGCTGTGCTTCCCAGTGGCGCGCTTTGACTCCCACCTGTCCAGCTGGTGGAGGGTCCTGTCGCTGTAGCCGATAGCGGCAGCCGTACTCGGCAGTGGCGTCGGGGAGGCCTCTAGACGAGACCCGGCCATCTCGAACTCCCTGGCCCCTGCACCCAGCCGCCTTCGTCGCTGTCCCACGCGATGTAGCGCTCCCGCAGAGCTTCGAGCCAGGCCTGAGCAAGCTCGACCAGGCCCAGCTCTATGGGGCGAACCAGCTCGCCGTGCGGCTCGTCTGCCGCGAATCTGCCCAACGCTAGACGGTCGGGCGACGAGCGCTCGAGCATAGCGACGAGCCGAACGTTGCCGGCGCTCTCGGCCATGGGCAGCCACGACGTCAGCCACTCTGGTTCTGCGGTGTTCGGTGGGTAGTACTGCCCGCGCCACTCCGCTAGGTCATCCACGGCGGCGTCGATCGACAGGGGGCGCCACATGCCAGCACCGATCGAGTCCCGAGAACGGTTCTCCGTCCGTCAGGCCGTCGTGCCACTGCCACCATTCGCGCAGCGCGTCGGGCACCTGCGGGCCGGCGGCCGCCTCGAGGAGGGCCATCGCACTGGTTGAAGCGGGCGGAAGTGCCAGCTCGCTGAACGGCGCGCCCTGTGCGTCGAGCTCCGCCTCCAGTGCGCGAAGGACGGTCCGCACTTCGCTTGCTCTCGTCACGTCGTCGTCAGCCTCCTGTTCCGTCTGTTGTGCTCGAAGGGCAAACGAAGAAGGTTGGAGTGTCCACTTCTGGCAGTGGCACCACGAGGTACGGCATCCCGGTGTTCGGCTCGCCGGCAGCGTTGCTGAAGCCGCACTTCGTTGTCGTGAACATCGCGCCGAGTACGACGCCTTCCCACTTATTGTCGTTCTTGTTCTCATGCTGCTGAGCTCTGTCATGCATCTGGGCTCAGCGTGGGTGCGCAGGTGGTGGCTGAAGTCCATGCGCGGGACGGTACGGGGGAGCCCTGACAGGCTGGCTCAGAGACCTGTCAGAAAAACTCAGCCGGTCTCTAGTCCGCACCTAGTCCGCAGGATTCTCTGAAACCGCGTGAACTAGCGTGAGACGACGTGAGACGTTTCTGCAGGTCAGAGCCACTTTTGGGAGCAAGTCCGCAGGTCAAAGACCCCGAAAATGTTTCCCGGCGTATCGACTGACTCATCCGCACCTCAGCCGGCGGTCTCCGCGGCGAGGCGGGCGGCCGCCTCCTCCGGGGTGCCGCGCAGCAGGCAGAACTCGTTGCCCTCGGGGTCGGCCAGCACGTGCCACGGGACGTCGCCCTGGCCGATGTCGACGCGGGTGGCGCCGAGCGCGAGCAGGCGGTCGAGCTCGGCCGGCTGGGACGAGCCGTTGGGAGGGCGGATGTCGAGGTGCAGCCGGTTCTTCCCGGTCTTGAGCTCGGCGACGCGCAGGAAGAGCATGTTCGTCGCGGACCCGTCGGGGGGTGCGATCTCGATCTCCTCGTCGTCGGGCGCCGGCTCCCACACGTAGGTCCAGGCGAGCACGTCGCGCCACCAGGCGGCCAGGGCGTGCGGGTCGGCGGAGTCGATCGTCAGCTGGGAGATCACGGGGGCCATGCCGAGCACGCTAGGGGCAGCCGCCGACACCCGCTACCGGGGGTCGAGGCGTACGCGGCCCGAGTCGAGATCGATGTGCGGGTCGGTGTCCTCGGCGTGCTGCATGTCGGCCTGCTGCCGCTCCTGCTCGGCGGTCAGGTGCACGTGGTTCGGCTGGAAGACGTCGATGAGGTCGCCCAGGAACCCCGAACCTGTCCCCGCGGGCGCGCTGGGCCGCTCGCGCGGGGTGCGGCGGTCGAACCAGCCGCGGGCGACCATCCGGTCGACGGCGAACAGCACGAGCGCCAGGATCGCGACGCCGCCGACGATGAACCAGACCATCAGGTCATGGTCGCACGCCGTCAGGCGGTCAGGGCGTGGCGCTGCGACTCGTGGACGGCCACGAGCCACGGGTCGAGCAGCCGCGGGTCGTCGTCCGACGCACCCGAGAGGTAGGCGAGGTCGGCGGCGAGCCGGTCCGCGAGGGCGCCGACGTGCCCGTGCCCGGGGACGACGAGTGCCGCCGTGCCGGCCAGCAGGTCCAGCGCGGCGCGGTAGGTCCGGGCGGGGTTCTCGTCCGACAGGTCCAGCAGCGGGATCTCGACGTCGGACAGCACGTCGCCGGCCACGAGCACGTCCGCCGACGGCACCACGAGCGACGTGCTGCCGGGGGAGTGGGCGCCGTGCTCGATCACCCGCACCGGCGGACCGGCCCAGTCGAGCAGGCCATCCACGGCCGGATATCGAAGCGGCGGTGCGACCGTGACCGCGGCGGGGGAGTCGCCGGGGAACGAGAGCAGGACCCGGGCCAGCTCCTCGTCCTCGTCGCGCTCGGTCATGAGCGTCTCGACGTCGACGGGCCACCCGCCCGACCAGCGCGGCAGGCCCGTGAAGATGCCGCCGTCGAGCAGGTGGTCCCAGTGCCCGTGCGTCGACCACACGGCGACGGGCCGCCAGCCGTGCAGGCGGATCGCGGACGAGAGCACGTCGATCTCGTGGGCGGTCACGCCCGGATCGACGACGAGGCAGGACCGGTCGGGTGCGACGAGCACCGTCGAGGTCGTCATGTACACCGCGCTCGTCGCGACATGTACTCCGTCGGCGACCTCGGCCAGGGCGGGCACCGTCAGCCGCGGTAGTCGGCGGCGAGCGCGGCCGCCCCGATGATCCCCGCGGCGTTGCGCAGCTTCGCCGGGACGATCGTGGTGCGCAGGTCCAGCAGCGGGAGGAACTTGTCGTCGTGCTTGCTCACGCCGCCGCCGACCACGATCAGGTCCGGCCAGAACAGGTTCTCGACGACCGTGAAGTACCGCTGCAGCCGCTCGGCCCACGCCTCCCAGGACAGCTCGTCGCGGTCGCGCGCGCTGTCGGCGGCGCGCGACTCGGCGTCGTGCCCGTCGATCTCGAGGTGACCGAGCTCGGTGTTGGGCACCAGGTGGCCGTCGACGATCAGGGCCGAGCCGATGCCCGTGCCGAGCGTGACCACCAGGACGACTCCGTCGACACCCTTCGCGGCACCGTAGAGCGCCTCCGCGTAGCCGGCGGCGTCCGCGTCGTTGACCGCGAGCACCGGGCGGCCCGTGGTGTGCTGGACGGCCTTCTCGACGTTGGTGCCGATCCAGGACTTGTCGACGTTGGCGGCGGACTGCGCGACGCCGTGCAGGATCACGGCGGGGAACGTGACGCCGATGGGCACATGCTTGTCGAGGTCGAACGAGTCGACGACCTCCGCGACCGTGCGAGCGACCGCGTCGGGTGTCGACGGGTTGGGCGTCGGGATGCGGATGCGGTCGGCGGCGAACTCGCCGTCGTGCAGCGAGACGGGTGCGCCCTTGATCCCGCTGCCGCCGATGTCGATGCCGAACGCCGTGCTGTGCCTCTTCGCGTGCTTCTTGTCGTCGCTCATGGCAGGGTCAGGATCTCCGCTCCGGATTCGGTGACGAGCAGGGTGTGCTCGAACTGCGCGCTGCGGCGGCCGTCGGCCGTCACGACCGTCCAGTCGTCGTCCCACATGACCCAGTCCGGGGTGCCGAGGTTCAGCATCGGCTCGATGGTGAACACCATCCCCGGCTCGATCAGGGTGTCGTAGCCGGGGGCCGCGTCGTAGTGCGGGATCACGAGCCCGGTGTGGAAGGCGGGGCCGACGCCGTGCCCGGTGTAGTCACGCACGACGCCGTACCCGAACCGGGCGGCGTACTTCTCGATCACGCGTCCGATGATGTTGATCTCGCGGCCGGGGACGACCGCCTTGATGGCCCGGGCGAGCGACTCCTGCGTGCGCTCGACCAGCAGGCGGGACTCCTCGTCGACGTCGCCCGCCAGGAACGTCGCGTTGTTGTCCCCGTGCACGCCGCCGATGTAGGCCGTGATGTCGATGTTCACGATGTCGCCGTCCTCGACGACGGTCGAGTCGGGGATGCCGTGGCAGATGACCTCGTTCACGGAGGTGCACAGCGACTTGGAGAACCCGCGGTACCCGAGCGTCGAGGGGTAGGCGCCATGGTCCAGCAGGAACTCGTGGCCGACGGCGTCGAGCTCGTCGGTGGTGACGCCCGGCTCGACGTGCTCACCGACGAGCGCCAGCGCCTGCGCGGCGATGCGGGCGGCCACGCGGATACGGGCGACCGTCTCGTCGTCGAACGCGTCCGGGCCGGTGTAGCGCGCGGGGCCCGGGTGGCCGACGTATTCGGGCCGGGCGATCGAGGACGGGACGGAGCGTCGCGGGCCGACCGTGCCCGGGACCAGGGCGCTTCGCGGCGCGTGCACGGACGACATACCTGGCAGTCTACGGAAAGGAGGGCATCGCAGCCGGTTGGGGTGCCCCGGGGCGAACGGAGAGGGCGATGGCCGACGGGTTCTACTTCAACACCGAGACCCACCAGGTGGAGGAGGGCAGGCAGAGCGACTACACCAAGCTCATGGGCCCGTACCCCACGCGGGAGGCGGCCTCGCAGGCCCTCGAGACCGCGCGACGACGCAACCAGTCGTGGGACGAGCAGGACGAGAAGGGCTGAGTCAGCGCCGCTGGATGGTGGCCAGGATCGGCCGGTGGTCGCTGCCACCCGTGGCCGGCAGGACGTCGAAGGAGACGACCCGCCAGGTACGGCCGTCGACGAGCACGTGGTCGATGGGTGCGGCGAGCAGGGTGGGGGCCGACGACGGCCAGGAGCCGTGGGACGCGCGGCCGACCTCCTGCGCCGCGTCGACGCAGGGTCCGAGGTCGCCCAGCCCCGGGTGGTCCAGCGTGGCGTTCAGGTCGCCCGCGACGATGGCTCCGGGCGTCGTGGCGCAGGTCCGGGCGACCAGCGCGGTGTCGTGCCGCCAGGCCACCATCGTCGACCGGTGGCCGGGCGGCATGGTGTGCGCCGCGACGAGTATGGGTGACCTGGTCGGGTCTGCGGGGTCGGCACGCACCGAGCCGAACCGGGTGTCCACCGGCTCGGACGTCACGTAGCTCCCGACGCCCGGGGAGACGAGCAGGGCCGTGCCGGCCACGCCGGTCGCGGGACCCGCGTCGAACCGGACCTGCATCGGGCGCCCCTGCGCCGCGAGCAGGTCGGCCGTCGCCTGCGCGGTCGGCTCCGACGTCTCCGGCAGGACGATCACGTCGGCGTGGTGCGCCGAAGCGAGCCGGGCCAGCTCCGTGGGCGGCACGACGTCCGCGGTGTTGAACGAGAGGACGACCACGTCGTCGGGACCCGCGCTGGTGCGGGGGCCGTGGGGGACGCTCCGCCACGCCAGGACGGCTCCTTGGGCGAGCGCGCCGACGGCGAACGCGAGCGTCAGCGGCAGCAGGGCTCGACGGGTCCCGGGCAGCGAGCCGAGCACGATCGCCACGCACAGGGCGCCGAGCCCGAGCGGCGCGCGGAACGAGACGAGCTGCGCGACCGGGTAGACGCCGGCCAGGACGGGCACGGCCAGTGCGACGAGCACGACGCCCACCACGATCCCCGCGACGAGGACCGCGCGGGACGCCGTCATGCGTCGAACTGGTGACCGGCGTCGGGGAACGTGCCGTTGCGGACCTCGTCCGCGTACGCGGTCGCGGCGGCCGACAGCGCGGCACCCACCTGGCCGAACTGCTTGGCGAAGCTCGGTGACCAGTCGGTCATGCCGGCCATGTCCACCCAGACCAGCACCTGACCGTCGCAGCCGGCTCCGGCGCCGATGCCGATGGTGGGGATGGCGACGATCTCCGTGATCTGCGCGGCGACGGGCGCGGGCACCATCTCAAGGACGACCGCGACCGCCCCGGCGGCCGTGACCGCGACCGCGTCCTCGCAGAGGACCTCGGCGGCATGGTCGCCGCGACCCTGCACGCGCGGGCCGCCGAGCAGGTTCTCCGACTGCGGCGTGTACCCGAGGTGCGCGACCACGGGTATGCCCGCGTCGGTCAGCGCCCTGATCTGCGGGACGACCCGCTTGCCGCCCTCGAACTTCACGGCCGCGACGCCGGTCTCCTTCATCATCCGCACGGCCGTCGCGAGCGCCTGCTCGGGGCCCGCCTCGTAGGAGCCGAACGGCAGGTCCGCGACGACGAACGCCCGATGAGCGGCGCGGGCGACGGCGCGGGCCGGCGGGATGAGGTCGTCGACGGTCACGGGCAGCGTGGTCGTGTGCCCGTGCATCGTGTTCCCGATCGAGTCGCCCACCAGCAGCATGTCGATGCCGGCGGCGTCGAAGATGCGCGCCGTGACGGCGTCGTACGCCGTGAGCATGGTGAGTCGCTCACCGCGCTCCTTGGCCTCGCGCAGGTGGTGCACGCGGACGCGCTTGGGGGTCTGGCTCATCAGTTCAGGTGCTCCCGTTGTCGGTCTGGTCAGGCTTCGCGCCACGCGGTGGTGATCGGTAGGCGTCGGTCGCGACCGAACGCCAGCGCGGTCACCTTGGTGCCCAGCGGGTACTGCCGGCGCTTCCACTCGGCGCGGTCGACCAGGGCGAGCACCTTGTCGACGACCGCCGGGTCGAACCCCCGTGCCAGGAGCTCGTCGCGACCCTCGGCGTTCTCGACGTACGCGTCGAGCACCTCGTCGAGCAGGCTGTACGCCGGCAGCGAGTCCTGGTCCACCTGCCCGGGGCGCAGCTCGGCGCTCGGCGGCTTGGTGATCGACGACTCGGGGATGGGTGGGATCTCGCCCGCAGCGAGAGCAGCGTCGTTGCGCCACCGGGCCAGCGCCCAGACCCGGGACTTGTCGACGTCTTTGATGGGTGCGAACCCGCCGATGCTGCCGGCGTCGTAGATCGTCGTGTACCCCGTGGCCAGCTCGGACTTGTTCCCGGGCGCGACCACGAGGTGGCCCTCGCGGTTCGAGATCGCCATGAGGATCACGCCGCGCAGGCGCGCCTGCAGGTTCTCCGCGGCGACCCCCTCCAGCGGGATCTCGCCGTCGAACGCGTCCACCAGCGCCTTGATCGGCTGGACCCGGTAGTCCGCGCCGATCCGCTTGGCCAGGTCCTCGGCGTCATCCAGGCTGTGCTCGGAGGAGTGCACCGACGGCATCGCGACGCCGACGACGTTCTCGCCGCCGATCGCGTCCGCGGCGATGGCGGCCACGAGGGCCGAGTCGATGCCGCCGGACAGCCCGAGCAGCACCGAGCGGAACCCGTTCTTGCGGACGTAGCCGCGCAACCCCGCGACGAGGGCCCGGTAGACCTCCTCGTCGGGGTCGAGCACCGGCGCGACCTCACCGGTAGCCGGGGCGTCGTCGTCGTCGAGCAGGTCCCACACCAGCAGGTGCTCCGTGAACTGCGGCGCGCTGGTGAGCACGCGGCCGTCGGTCGCGATCACGAACGAGCCGCCGTCGAACACGAGGTCGTCCTGTGCTCCGACGAGGTTCACGTAGGCGACGGGCGCCTGGACCTCGTGCGCGCGACGCGCGGCGAGCTCGACGCGCTGGTGCCCCTTGCCCTCCTCGTACGGCGACGCGTTGAGCACGACCAGCAGGGAGACCTCGGCCTCGTCCATCTGCGAGACGGGACCGCCGTCCTGCCAGATGTCCTCGCAGATCACCACGCCCACCCGCCGGCCCCGCACGTCGATGACCAGCAGGTCGCCGCCGGGGGCGAAGATCCGGTTCTCGTCGAACACCCCGTAGTTAGGCAGGTGGTGCTTGTTGTACCGCGCCTGCACCGTGCCGTGCTGCAGCAGGGCCGCCTGGTTGGTGGGCCGCCGCGGTCCCTCGGGCGCTCGGGGCTCGTGCACCGGCGTGACCTTGCGTTCGCCCACCGTCCCCACGAGTACGGCGAGGTCCCCGAGCCCGTCGTCGGCGAGGGCCTTCGCGGTCTCCTGCAGGGCGGACTCGGCCCCGCGGCGGAAGGAGGCGCGCAGCGCGAGGTCCTCGATCGGGTAACCCGTGAGCGTCATCTCGGGGAACACGACGAGGTCGGCGCCCGCGTCCGCGGCGGTGCGCGCCCAGGCGAGCACCGCCTGCGCGTTGGCGGCGACGTCACCCACTCGCGTGTCGATCTGCGCCAGGGCGACGCGGGCGTGAGGCATGGTCCGAGCCTAGCCATCAGGGCGCCGACGCACTGTCTCCCGTGGCGTGACTCACGCCTCGCCGGTCGCGGTGGCACCGCGGACGCCCGGCCCTCGGCCGAGGCGGGCCAGGAACCGTCGGCCCACGTTCGCGCGGTCGAGCACGCCGTGCACGCCGACGGGCTCGACCGAGGCGACCAGTCGGGCCAGCCCGCCGGCCCCCAGCTGCAGGCTCGCGTGCAGCACGACCTCGCCCTCTCGCGCCGTGACCGTCAGGTCCACGTGGTCGAGGTCGGACCAGGCGTCGAACCCGGCGTCGTCGACGAGCGAGCGGGTCGCGACGAGGTCGAGCACCCGCCCGTCGACGCGAAGCGTGCCGTGGTAGCTGAACCGGTCCGGCGTCGTCTCGAGGCGCCCGTCGGCGAGGTACACGCGCTCGCCCCACGGGGCGTGGTCCACGGCGCCGGCCACCTGGGACCCGTCGGGGTCTCCGTCCAGGGGCATGACGACCGTGAGGTCGAGCGTCACGGGGGAGCCGTCCACGTCGCCCCTGAGGTGCTCGGTGTACCGGGCGGAGGGAGGCGGGTCGACCATCGCGGTGCAGGACGCGTCCTTGGTCACCCCGTCCGGCGTCCGAGTGTCGAGGTAGGCGCGGGCGTCCCGGTAGCCCATCTGCACGAGCGACTCGGCCGAGACGCGTCCGAGGTAGAACTCCGGGTCGAGCGGGAGCGGGCGCTCGGGACGGACCACGTGCAGGACCCAGCTGCGGCCCTGCGCGTCGGCGAGCGCGAAGTCCGCGACCAGGGCGCCCGTCGCGCTCATCTCGATCATGTGCACGTACTGCTCGAGCGGGCCGTCGCCCCAGTGCGGGCTGTTTCCGATGCACCACACGAGCCAGACCTCGTCGGCTCCCCGGCGCAGCGCCTCCGCGACGTTCGCGTCGCGGATCCAGACGGCGTCGGTCCACACGTGCCCGTCCCGCTTCAGGGGCGTGAGCCACAGCGGCAGCGACATGCCCGCCGCGAGCAGGGGCGCGTCGACGTGCGTCGACTCGATGGCGAAGCACTCCTTGGTGACGAAGTCGACGACGTTGAACGTGCCGACCACCGGACTCGCGTTGATCGCGGCGACGTCGATGCCGAGCGCCGGGAACACCTTGGTGAGCACGCCGTCCGCGTCGCCGATGGCGGGCAGGTTCCACGGACCGGTCAGGTAGTCGCGCAACGGCAGGGCGGAACCGAAGTCCTGCACGTTCACGTCGCGCCAGCGGCGGCACATCGCGGCGCCGTCCACGCCGGAGAGCAGCATCCCCGCCGTCATGATGCCGCCGGACGCGCCGTCGACGTGGTCGAACGTCAACCCGTCCTCCTGCAGCGCCCGGACGACGCCGGCCTGCCAGGCGACCCGCATCCCGCCGCCGGCCAGCACGAGCGACCTCATCGGTGCGCGCCCCTCGCGCGCGCCAGAGCCCGCAGGTAGAAGAACAGCAGCACTCCGGTGAGCAGGTCGAAGGTGGCGACGAGGAGGGCCACCGGGTCGAAGACGCTGTTGGCCACGCCGATGGCCACCGCGACCGCCGCACCGACCTTCTGCAGGGCGGACCAGAGCACGACGTCCGGGTCCGGCCTGGGTCGGCGCAGGGTCGTGGCGAGCAGCGCGCCGACGACCACCATGAACATGCCCACCGTCGCGAACAGCTGCCGCGTCGTGTGGTCGTCGGCACCGCCGATCACGCCCAGCACGAACCCGGGGGCGACCACCTGGACCGCACCGCTGAGCACCGTGATCCACGCGATGGCCTCTAGGACCAGCACGACCGGTGCACGCCTGGCCGCGGTCACGGGTGCGGTCGCCGCGGCGCTCACGTCAGCGCCCCCAGCAGGTCCGCCTTCGCGACGATGTACCCGACGATGACGATCCAGGTCGCCGTCGAGCTGTAGAACCGGACGTCGTTCAGTGTCATCCAGCGCCTGAGCAGGTGCCGCAGCTCGGCGTCGTCCGCGAAGTCGCCGCTGCGGATGCGCTTGTTGATCGGGATGATCAGGCCCTGCCCGACGAAGGTCAGCAGGAAGATCCCGATCAGGCAGCCCACGCCGAACCAGACGTAGCTGGTGCCCCACTCGACGACGACGAGCACGATCGACGCGACGAACATGATGGGCACGACGACCGTGAAGAACTTCGTCGCGCGGCGCGTCGGGATGCCGAAGTGGATCGCCACGTTGTCCCGACCCAGACCCGTCCAGGTGGGGAACAGGAACCACTTGAGCACCCACATCGTGCCCATGTAGAGCGAGGCGCCGAACAGGAACCAGAGGGCCGCGACGAAGGCGGTCACTTGGTGCTCGCGGCGCTCTGGGAGACGGCCGCGTCGCTCTCGGCGCGTCCCCGGCGCGGGGGAGGCGGCCACGTCTCGCCGCGCCCCAGCCCGACGACCGACTCGAGCGGCTCCCCGAAGACGCCGGCCTTGGTCTGCTGGTCCACCCGGTCGAGCGTCTCGTCGGTGAGGAACCACGCCTCGAAGTGGTCGTCGAGCACGCCCGTGGCCGTCGACAGGTAGGCCGTGAAGAGGGGGTTCGGGCCGATCTTGAGGGTGCGCAGCGGCGCCACGCTGGGCGCGTCGCCGAGCGTGAACCGGCCGCGCGCCCCCGGTCCGACGGCGACGTCTCCGGTGGCCTGGAAGTAGATCGTGGACTTCATGAGCATGCCGCGGAACGCGCAGAAGTTGGACGCGGCGAGCTTGAGCGGCAGTGCGGTGGGGCTCGGCCGCTCGATCTCGATGAGCGCGCCGAAGCGGCCCTCCTCGTCGTCGTACTGCGCCGAGACCGTCTGGTCCGTGACCACGAAGTCGAGGCTCCCCTGGTGCTTCGGCATCCCCCAGATGCCCTTGCCGCCCTTGACCGAGACCTCCGTGCTCACCGGCAGGTCCACCACGTACTGGCCGAACTGGAGCGTCTTCTGCAGCATCATCGGCACCAGCGGGGGCGCGGGCCGCGGGCCGTGCGTGACGGCGATCGCCATCGAGTACTCGATGTACGTGCCGATGTCGGTCGCCCGGTAGTTGACCACCGTCACCATCGCGACGCCCTTGCCGAACCCGAGGCTCACCGGGTGCAGCTCGCTGCCCGGCAGCAGGGCGCGCGCGGCGGACAACGAGCACGGGAACGCGGCCATCAGGACGGGGGAGTCCTCCGAGCTGACCGGCATGTCGTACGGGATGGTGTCCACCCGTGCGGCCTTGCCGGTGAGCCGGCGCTGGCGGCGTGGGACGGGCGAGGGCAGGTGCGAGAGCACGGTCCGAGCGGTTCCGAGCAGGGCGTTCATGAGTTCAGCTCCTCGAGGATGATCGGGAACGTGTCGCGCGGGGCGTGCCGGCCCCAGAACACGTCGAGATGTCCGTAACCGGGCAGGACGTGCAGCGTGTCGCCCTTGCCGGGGCGCTGGGCGGCGAAGAACGCGTGCGTGCGCACCTGCGACTCGGGCAGGTAGCAGAGGTTGTCGGCGCCCGCGAGGAACGCGAACCGCGCGTCCGTACGCGGCGGCCCCGCGAGCAGGTCGTCGGGGATCTCCGGGTGATCGTGCACCTTCACCAGCCGGCCCGCCGCGACCGACCGGCGCATCTGGTCGAAGAACGAGATGGGCACGTCGGCGAACTCGCCCGTGATCCAGTCGTGCGTGGCGGCGTCGAGGTTGCTGTGCGACCACAGCGCGGGGAAGCCGCTGCCGTAGGTGAACGACACCATCCGGCACACCAGGTTGTCGCACTCGTGGTGGGTGGTGGCCACCACCCGGCGGATCACCTTGGAGAAGTTGCCCTCGCTGCGGTACGCCCACGCGGGCGACAGGTACGGGGTCAGGTGCTGCAGCACCGGCGTGAACGACCAGATCTTCGCTCGCGACCACAGCGGGAGCACGGGGTGCAGCGACACCGCGTTGCTCACCACCGTGTCCACCTGCGGCAGCAGCCCGGCGACCGCGGACATCGTGAACGACGTCGAGCCCTGGCAGTGCACGATCGCCTTGAGGGTCGTCGCGCCGGTGGCCTCCAGCACGTGCGCGACGGCGGCGGGGTGGTCGTAGACGGCGGCGTCGCACAGGGTCCACGGCATCGGGTCGAGGTCGACCGACGCGCGCCAGTTGAGCATCCACACGTCCCAGCCCTCGTCCAGCAGGCCGTCGACGAGGGTGTGCGGGATCGGCGGCCGGAACAGCTCGGCGCGCACCCCGGACCCGTGGACCAGCAGCACCGGACCCCGCCACGGCGCGAACGGCGCGCGCACGTGCACCAGCGTGATCCGGGTGCCGTCGCCCGCGGTCAGGGGGACCACCTCCGTGCGGTGGTCGGCCCGGGTGACCGGGCGGCGGCCCGTCTGTGCGATCTCCTGCACGCTCATCGTCCGTACCCCTCCTTGGCGATCACGATCGGCCCGTCGAACAGGCGCACCTCGGGCTGGCCGCCCGCGGGGACGGGACGGGTCCTGGCCGTGTCGAGGCCCCAGTCGCGCGAGACCGTGTCGACGACCAGCACGTACAGCTCGAGCGCGGACCCGTCGGCGGCCAGGCGCATGCGCACGAACCCCTTGTCGTCCGGGACGGCCTGGCCGGACATCTGCCAGGACGCGACCTGGCCCTCGCCCTGGGTGAGGAGCAGCAGGGCGAACGCCTCGGTGCCCAGGACGGCGCCGAGGACCCAGACGAGCAGGACACCGAGCGCCAGGAACAGCCCGGCGGGCCACGACGACGGCCACTGGATGGCGACGACGACCAGGAGCAGCGCCAGCGCCGCCACCAGCTCGAACCCGACGCCCAGGGTGAACGTCAGCAGCTTCGGCAGGCGACCGTGCGGCATGAGGCGAGCCAGCACGAGATGTACGACGAGGGCAGCCGCGATCAGGGCGAGCGCGTAGAGCGCGAACTGCCCGACGTCCGCGAACGTCGCCGTGCGCAGGACCTCGACGAACGAACCCGGCTCGACGAGGACGAACACCCCCGCGACGACGCCGACGAGCACCACCTGGCCGTAGCCGGCGGTGACCAGCAGGCCGACGTTGCGGTACCCCGCCCACCACCGGCTGAACGGGTTGCCGATCCGCCGGCAGAGCGCCGGTGAGTCCGCGACGTCCGGGAAGGTCTTCGGGGCGCGGTCGTAGGGGACGGGCGGCAGCTTGTTCCGCATCCGTGACGTCGGGGGCGGCAGCTGGATGTGCTCGGGCAGCCGGTGCGTGTCGGACAGGTAGGCCCCACCGAGGCCGCACGTGACGGCCTGCACGGAGCGCGGGTCGGGGTCTGCCGCCTCGTCGGCCGCGTCCGGCGGGCGCTCGGTGAACCGGGCGTAGTGGTGGGAGTCCCCGGTGATCCACAGCCGCACCCGTGCGCCGGTGTCCTCGACGTCCTCCGTTCCTGGCACCGCGCGGAACCGCACGATCTCGCGTTCGAAGAAGTGCAGCTGGTTGAACCCGTCCGGGTCCCTGCCGGTGTGCGCCCAGCCGGGCTCTGCGCAGCAGAGGATCACGGCGTCACCGGGCTGCAGGTGCGCGGTGACGTTCGTCCGGAAGTACTCCAGCTGCGGTTCGTCGATGTACTCGGTCAGCTGCCCGTCGAGGCCCAGGAGCCACCAGCCCGGCGCCAGCTTCGCCGCAAAGTAGCTGCGGGTCTGCACGGTGCGCCAGCCTCCGATCGCGGCGCCGCGGGTGAAGACGCGCAGGAACGCGGTCAGGCCGTCGTACCAGTCGTGGTTGCCGGGCAGGACGATGAGTGACGGCTCGTTCGTCGCGTCCCGCGGTGTCCCGGCGGGTGGCGCGGGCAGTGCGGCCGTGTACGGACCCAGCGTCTTGTTCTCGTAGCCGCGCGCGGACGCCGCGGGGTAGACCTCGTCGCCGCCCATCAGGAGCAGGTGGCCGCGGGGCAGCGTGAGCGGCTGCTTGTCGGGGCCGTTGACGGTCAGGCTCGGCCGGCCGAGCAGCGACGCGACGGTGTAGGTGGCGTCGAAACCGTCGCCGAGGTCCGCGACGAAGTCGATCCAGAGGTCGCCGACGTTCGGGTGCGCCAGCTCGACCAGTCCGTCCGGCAGGCTCGCCTGGACCTCGCGCCGGTCGCCGTACTCGGCGAACATCTGGGCGAGCACCACCTTGAGCGCCGTCCGAGCGAGCTCGGGCGGGTCGAGCCAGCGCACCTCGCGGCTGGGCAGGAAGCCGATCTCGGCCTCGTGCTTGGCCAGCTCACGACGCTTCATCCGCGGGCCCCCGAGCGGATCTTCGGGCTCACGTAGACGTCCCACACCTCGCCCATGAAGAGCTTGCCGAACGCGGCCAGGGCCCGGGCGCCGCCGGGCCCGTGGGTGCGGAACGTCGTCAGCTGCTTGGCCAGGTCGAGCGGCTTGATGACCAGCACGCCAGCGCCGATCGTGCCGTCCGGCACCTTCTCCTCGACGCTCTCCATGTCGGCCAGCACCTCCGCGACCTCGTCCGGGGTCGCATCGGGTGGCGGCGGCACGTGACCGTGCACCACGCGCGTGAACAAGGTCGTCGTGTCGACCCACGCGTCCAGGCCGCCGTCATCGATCACGTCCTTGGCGCCCACCAGGGTCAACGGCGTACCGCCGGCGTCGGTCAGCCACAGGCGGTAGAGCATGCGCCGCCCGGGCGTGCCGGTCGGCCTGGCGAAGAGGTTGAACCAGCCCTGCTCCACTTCCAGCCGGCCGCCGAGCACGTTGCTCTCGACGAAACCGACGGCCTGACCGCGGTGCAGCGGGTCGGCCACGAACGCGTCGATGTCGGGCGCGGTGATCGTCAGGACGAACGTGAGCGTGTCGCGCCGCGCCCGCGCCAGGTCCGCGCCGCGTCGCGGGTCGGTCTCGCCGAGCGTGAACGGTCCGGTCATGCGCTCGGTGAACGCGACGGACGTGGCGCCCGCCCGGGTGGTGACCGGCGACACGGCCGGCGCTGCGATGCTGACGGCGTCCGGCTGCGACCAGTCCTGCTCGAGCATCCGGGTGGAGGCACGGTCCGACATCGCGGCGATCGTCAGCGACGGGTTGGCACCTACCGCCCCGGGCATCGCCGCGCCGTCGACGACGTACAGGCCCGGGTGCCCACGGACCTCGCCGAACTCGTCGCACACGCCCTCCCCGACGTGCCGACCGATCGGCGCCCCGCCCAAGGGGTGCACCGTGATGATGTGCCGGGCCCACCACAGCGGGTTGTCCTGGAAGTCGGCGCCCAGGGCGTCGCCCAGCCGCTCCATGGCGTCGCGCACGTCCGCGAAGTACGCCTTCGACGTGGCGGTCGTCCAGTCGATCTCGAGGTTCCCGCCCTGCAGGCCCATCCGGCCGTCGGGGACGTCGCGACCCATGCCGAGCAGGGGCAGCGAGCCCGCGGACAGGTGACCGTCACCGAGCAGCGTCGACAGGTCCCCGGAGATGTTGGACTGCCCGCCGGCGAGCACGCGGTTGCGGACGACCTGCCACGCGAACGCCGCCGCCCGCCGGGCCGCGGGCTTGAGCTGGGAGGTCTCGACGAGCCACGACAGGAACCCGGGGAAGCCCGCGTCCTCGACGTAGAAGCCGCGGCCCGTCTCGCCGTCGCCGTCCGCGGCGTCGGCGCGGCGGATGGCCGTCGTGATGACCGGCCCGACGCCGCCGTCGACCGGGAACGGCTTGCCGTCCCGCGTGCAGTTCAGCAGGACCGTGAGCAGGTCGCCGTTGCCGGAGAAGCGGGTGCCGAGCGCGGGGCCGAGGGCCGGCAGCGAGGCGCGGCTGCGCAGCAGCAGGAACGTCGTGCCGAACGTCCCGGCGCCGAGCACGACGCGGCGCGCGACGATCGTCCGCTCGGGAAGTGACGCGGTCGAGGCGCCGTGCTCCTCGTCGTGCACGACGTAGCGCACCTCGTAGCCGCCGCCGTCCAGGGGGCGCAGCCCGCGCACCTCGTGGAGCGTGCGGACGTCCGCACCGTGGTGCGCTGCCGACGACAGGTAGGTGTGGTCGAGGGTGTTCTTCGCGCCCGTGTTGCACCCGATGTCGCACTCGCCGCACAGGGTGCACGTGACGCGCCGTGAGCCCGCGTGCACTGAACCGTAGGCAGCCGCTGCGAGCGGGAGGTTGCGGGCCGGGTCCTCGCCGGGCAGGGCGAAGGTGACCGCCAGGGGCGGTCGCACGGCCGGCATCCCGATCTCGACGGCCGCGGCCTCGATGGCCATGGTCTTGGGGGTGTCGTGGTACGGGTAGACCGTTGCGCCCAGCATCTTCTCGACGACGTCGTAGTGCGGGTCGAGGTCGGCCCGCGAGATCGGCCAGTTCTCGTAGCCGCCGCCCGGCAGCGGCGACTCCTGGACGAACCAGTTCTCGTCCTTGCGGAGCAGAACGTTGGCGTAGATCAGGGAACCGCCGCCGAGGCCGCTGGACACCAGGCCCTCGAGGCCGCGGAAGGTCCAGGCGTCGAACAGGCCGTACAGGCCCTCGCTCGGGTCCCAGAAGTTACGGCCCATCTGGGCGGGCGTCCGCGCGAACGCACCCGGGGGATAGGGCCGGCCCCGCTCCATCACGACGACGTGCTTGCCCGCGCTCGCCAGGCGGTGCGCCGCCACCGAGGCACCGAATCCCGATCCCACGACGAGCGCGTCGACAACCTCGGGTGCGTCGTTCGGCCTGCCCATGAACGTCTCCCACCTGCACGTGCTGCGGAATCGCGCACCCTCTCGAACGAGGAGGTGTGACATCAGGTGCAAATACGTCGCTATGGCACAAATACACCCTCGGTCGACACCTTGGCGAGGGTGTCGAGGCGTCGGCACGGGCGCCCGTCGTCGCGCGCGCAGACCCGCCCCGGACACTGACGCTCGGAAGCGTCGTTCATCAGGCAGGATGTACCGCATGGACAGGCAGCAGGAGTTCGTGCTCCGCACAGTCGAGGAGCGGGACATCCGCTTCATCCGCCTCTGGTTCACCGACGTGCTCGGGATCCTCAAGTCGGTGGCGGTGGCCCCGGCGGAGCTCGAGGCCGCGTTCTCCGAGGGGATCGGGTTCGACGGGAGCGCGATCGAGGGCCTGACGCGCGTGTACGAGGCCGACATGATCGCGCGGCCCGACCCGTCGACGTTCCAGGTCCTGCCCTGGCGCGGCGAGCGGCACGGGACCGCGCGGATGTTCTGCGACCTGCTGACGCCCAACGGGGAGCCGTCGCTGGCCGACTCGCGCAACGTGCTCAAGCGGGCGCTGTCGCGGGCCGCCGACCAGGGGTTCACCTTCTACACCCACCCCGAGGTCGAGTTCTACCTCTTCGACGCCCCCGCCGACCCCACCCAGCCGCTGGTGCCGGTCGACCAGGGCGGGTACTTCGACCACGTCCCGCGCGGCACCGCGCACGACTTCCGACGCGCGGCCATCACGATGCTCGAGTCGATGGGCATCTCGGTGGAGTTCTCGCACCACGAGGCCGGACCGGGTCAGAACGAGATCGACCTGCGCTACGCCGACGCACTGACGACGGCCGACAACATCATGACCTTCCGCACGGTGGTCAAGGAGGTCGCGCTCGAGCAGGGCGTCTTCGCCTCCTTCATGCCCAAGCCGTTGGCCGACCAGCCCGGCTCGGGCATGCACACGCACCTGTCCCTGTTCCAGGGCGACGCCAACGCGTTCCACGAGGCGGGCGGCCACCTCGAGCTGTCCAAGACGGCCAGGTCGTTCATCGCCGGTCTGCTGAGGCACGCCGCAGAGATCACCGCGGTGACCAACCAGTTCGTGAACTCCTACAAGCGGCTGTGGGGCGGAGCCGAGGCGCCGAGCTATGTCTGCTGGGGCCACAACAACCGCTCCGCCCTGGTGCGCGTGCCCATGTACAAGCCCGGCAAGGGCAACTCGAGCCGCATCGAGTACCGCGCGGTCGACTCGGCCACCAACCCGTACCTCGCGTTCGCCGTGCTGCTCAACGCGGGCCTCAAGGGCATCGAGGAGGGCTACGAGCTGCCCGAGGGCGCCGAGGACGACGTCTGGGAGCTCACCGACGCCGAGCGTCGGGCGCTGGGCATCGAGCCGCTGCCCACGTCGCTGGACGCCGCGATCTCGATCATGGAGAAGTCCGAGCTCGTCGCCGAGACGCTGGGTGAGCACGTCTTCGACTACTTCCTGCGCAACAAGCGCCAGGAGTGGGACGCCTACGCCGCGCAGGTCACCCCGTACGAGCTGCGGCGGTTCCTGCCGGTCCTGTGACGGTCTCGTCCTCCGGCCGCGGCTCGACGCTCGCCGGGCGGCTCACGCGCGCGGGGGTCTCGGACGCCGCGCGCGCGGAGCGGATGCTCGCCGACGCCGCGCTGCTGGCCGTCGTCGACGATCCCGCAGAGCTGCTCGTCGGGTCGCTGACCGACGCCGCGGATCCCGACCAGGCCCTGCTGGCCCTGGCCAAGCTGGCCGGTGCCGTCGCCGACGACCCCGGCGTGCTGCGGGCGATCCTGCAGGAGGACGGCGGCGCGCGGGCGCGGCTGCTCGCGGTGGTCGGCGCGTCGATCGCTCTCGGCGACACGCTCGTCGCGCACCCCGAGGCGCTGGAGATCCTCCGGGACGACACCCCGGGCACGGGCGTCGCGGTCGAGGCGGTCCGGGCCGAGCTGCTGGCGGCGGTGGGCGCGGATCCCGACGCAGACGTGCCGGTCGCCGAGCTCGGGGGGGCGGCCGGCATCGACGCGATGCGCAAGGCGTACCGTTTCCGGCTCCTGCGGATAGCGGCCACCGACCTGGTCAGCAACGACCCCCTCAGCCGCCTGCCAGGCGTCGCCGCCGCGCTGGCGGATCTCGCCGCGGCGGCACTGGAGGCGTCGCTCGCGATCGCGCGAGCCGACCTGCCCGACCACGGTCTCGGGGTCCGGCTCGCGGTCATCGGCATGGGCAAGTGCGGTGGTCGCGAGCTCAACTACGTCAGCGACGTCGACGTCATCTACGTCGCCGAGCCGGCGGACGGTGTCGACGAGGCCGAGGCCCTGGCCACCGGGGCGCGCCTCGCTGCGGGTCTGGCGCGGGCCTGCTCGACGCCGTCGGTCGAGCCGGGGCTGTGGCCGGTCGACGCCGCGCTGCGGCCCGAGGGCAAGAACGGTCCGCTGGTGCGCACGATCGCGAGCCACAAGGCCTACTACGAGCGCTGGGCCAAGACGTGGGAGTTCCAGGCGCTGCTCAAGGCGCGCCCGCTCGCCGGCGACCGCGCGCTGGGCCAGGAGTACGTCGAGATGACGCAGCCGTTCGTCTGGGGAGCGGTCACCCGCGAGCACTTCGTCGAGGACTCCCAAGCCATGCGGCGCCGGGTCGAGAGCTACGTCCCGGCCGCTGAGGCGGACCGGCAGATCAAGCTCGGCGTCGGGGGCCTGCGGGACGTCGAGTTCACCGTGCAGCTCCTCCAGCTGGTGCACGGACGGGCCGACGAGTCCATCCGCAGCCCCAGCACGCTGACCGCGCTCGCCGCCCTGGCCGCGGGTGGGTACGTCGGCCGGTCGCACGCCGCACAGCTCGCCGTCTGCTACCGGCTGATGCGGGCGCTCGAGCACCGCATCCAGCTGCACCGCCTGCGCCGCACGCATCTCATGCCCACGGCGGAGAAAGACCTGCGCCGGCTCGCGCGGTCCGTCGGCATGCGTGCGGAGGGCGCCGACGGGCTGGTCGAGCGGTGGCGGGCCGCCAAGCGTGACGTCCGACGGCTGCACGAGGAGCTCTTCTACCGCCCGCTCCTGCCGGCGACCGCGCAGCTGTCCACGGAGGAGGCGAGCCTGTCTCCCGACGAGGCCCGCGCCCGGCTGTCGGCGATCGGCTACCTCGACCCGACGGGCGCCATGCGACACATCGCGGCGCTCACCGAGGGTCTGTCGCGGCGCGCGGCGATCCAGCGCCAGCTCCTGCCGGTCATGCTCGGCTGGTTCGCCGATGGCGCCGACCCGGACGGCGGGCTCCTGGCGTTCCGTCGGCTGTCCGACGAGCTGGGTGCGACGCACTGGTACCTCAAGCTGCTCCGTGACTCCGGCACGGCCGCGCGACGCCTGGCGCGGGTGCTCTCGACCAGCCGCTACGTGGCCGATGCGCTGACCCGGTCGCCCGAGTCGGTGACGTGGCTCGCCGACGACGCCGACCTGGAACCGCGCACGTTCGAGCGGCTGACGGCGGAGGCCGACGCGATCCTGACGCGTTCCGACGAGCCCGTGAAGGCCGTCACGGCGCTGCGCGGCCTGCGCCGCCGCGAGCTCGCACGGACCGCGGCGGCGGACGTCACCGGCACGGTCACCGGGACCGCCGCGTCGCACAGCCTGAGCGTCGCGGCGGACATCGTGCTCGTCGGGGCGCTGCGGGTGGCGGAGTGGGAGGCGCGTCGGCAGCGGTCGCTCGACGAGAACCCGACGCAGATGCTCGTGGTGGCCATGGGTCGCTGGGGCGGCCACGAGATGGGCTACTCCTCGGACGCCGACGTGCTGTTCGTGCACGACCCGGTGCCAGGCGCCGACCACGTCCTGGCGCAGGAGTTCGCCCTGTCGGTCACGACGACCCTGCGCACCCTGCTGGGCTCCGTCGGGCCGGAGCCGACCTTGGAGGTCGACGCCGACCTGCGCCCCGAGGGTCGCAACGGGCCGATGGTGCGCTCGTTCGGCTCCTACGCCGAGTACTACGACCGGTGGTCGTCTCCGTGGGAGAGCCAGGCGCTGCTGCGGGCGCGGCCCGTGGCCGGCGATCCGGGGCTGGGGGCGCGTTTCGTCGAGCTGGTCGCGCCGTTGCGGTACCCGGTGGGTGGCGTCGACGCGACCGTCGAGCGGGAGATCCGCCGGATCAAGGCGCGCGTCGAGTCCGAGCGGCTCCCGCGCGGCGTCGAGCCCGCCCGGCACCTCAAGCTCGGGCGTGGCGGGATCTCCGACGTCGAGTGGACGGCGCAGCTGCTCCAGCTCCAGCACGCGCACGAGGTGCCGGGCCTGCGGACCACGGGCACGCTCGAGGCGCTGGCGGCTGCGGCGTCGGCGGCGCTCCTGGACGCCGACGACGCCCGGGTGCTCGCCGAGGCGTGGCAGCTGGCGTCCCGGCTCCGCGACGCGAACGTGCTGTGGACCGGCCGCGGCGGCGCCCACGCCGACCTGCTGCCGCACGATCGCCAGGCGCTGGCGGGTCTCGCGCGGGTCGTCGGCTATCCCGCGGGGTCGGGCGGCGAGCTCGAGCAGGACTATCTGCGGACGGCCCGGCGGGCCCGGACGGTGGTCGAGCGGGTCTTCTACGGCTGACCGGCGCCGTGGCCTCGCGCTCTGACCAGCGGAACTGCCATGCTCGACTCGACACCGTGAACGTCCTGACGAGCAGTTCAACCTTGTGCCTGGAGGGCCCGTGGTCGAGAACACGCCGACGCCTCGCAAGCCGCGGAGCACGTCCGCCGCAGGTCGGACGCCCCGCAGGCCCGCAAAGCCACCGGTCGTCCCGGACGAGGCGACCGAGGAGCCGGTGGTCGAGGAGCCGGTCCTCGACGAGGCCGTCGTGGGGGCGCCGCCGGTCGCCGAGCCCGTCGTCGGAGAACCGTCGCCGAGCATCGCCGACGAGATCTCGGCCGACGAGACCGCAGAGCCGGATGCCGTCGAGCCCGGGGTGGACGGCCCCGACCTGGTCGAGCCCGTCGCGAGCGAGGTTGTCGCGGAAGAGCCTGCCGTCCACGACACCGAACCGATCCTCGTCAGCGAGGTCGCGGACGTCGCCGACGTCGCCGAGGAGACGGACACCCTCAACGACACCGTGCCGATCGTGGTGGCCGTGCCGACAGAGACCGTCCCGGGCGACACCGAGGAGGACCCGGCGGAGCTGATGGCGCGGCTCAAGGCGCTCGAGGCCGAGAATGCCGCCCTGCGCGTCGCCACGGTCAGCGAGCCCGGGGTCGGCCGCAAGCGCAAGCCCGGCCGCACCACGCTGGCCATCGTCCTCATCCTGATCGGCGCCCTGCTCGCCCCCGTCGCGGTGGTGGGCAAGTGGGCCCGCGACCTCGTGGTCGACACCGACGACTACGTCGCCACCGTCGGGCCGATCGTCGACGACCCCGGCGTGCAGGCGGCCGTCACCAACCGGGTCACCACGGCCGTGGTCGACGCGCTGAACCTCGACCAGCTCACGACGCAGGCGACCGACGCGCTGTCGTCGCTCAACCTCCCGCCCCTCGTGTCGACGGGTCTCGCGTCGCTGCAGGGACCGCTGCAGGATGCGATCACCGGGTTCGTGCACAAGCAGGTGGCCAGGGTGGTCACCTCCGACGCCTTCGCCGCGACGTGGAAGCAGGCCAACCGCACGGCCCACGAGCAGATCGTGGCGACCCTGCGTGGTGACCCGGACGCGCTCGCACAGATCAGCAGCAGCGGCGAGCTGGTCATCGACATCACGCCGGTCATCGAGCAGGTCAAGCAGCAGCTCGTCGACGCCGGCTTCACGCTCGCCGGCCGTATCCCCACGATCACCGTGACGTTCCCGGTCGCCTCCAGCTCCGACCTGGTCCGCCTGCAGAACGCCTACCGTCTGATCGACGTCGCGGGCGCCGTCCTGCCGTGGCTCTCGCTCCTCCTGCTCGCCGGCGGTGTCCTCGCGGCACAGCGCCGCTCCCGGGCGCTGGTGATCGCCGGACTGTCGCTCGCGGCGGGGATGGCTGTGCTCGCGGTCGGGCTCGCGATCGGCCGCTGGTTCTACACCAACTCGCTGCCGCCCGCGGTCCAACGGCCCGACGTCGCGGTGACGCTCTACGACCAGTTCATCTCCCTGCTGCGCATCGAGCTGCGGGTCTTCCTCGTGCTCGGCCTGCTCGTGGCGATCATCGCCTTCCTGGCCGGCGGCACGACGGCCGCTCGGTCCGTGCGCGAGACGTCCGGCAAGGGGGTCGCCTGGGCGCGCGGGCTGGGCGACCAGCACGGTGTGGGCACCGGAGCGTTCGGGGTCTGGCTCTACCAGCAGCGGACGCTCATCCGCGTCGTGGTGATCGGCCTCGCGATCCTCGTCCTTGTGCTGGCCGACAACCTCACCGGAAAGGCCGTGCTCACGGTCGCTGTCGTCGCGCTGCTCATCCTGGGCGTGGTGACCCTGCTGGCCCGCCCGCCGCACGAGGAGCCGGTCGCGGAGCCGCTCGCGCTGCCGTGATACCCGCCGCAGGTTCGTGCAGGGCGTCGATGGCGGGCACGGCGGCCGACGACAGGTCCTGCAGGTAGACGAGGTCGACCGGCTCGCCGGCCGCCGAGCCGGGGCGAGTTCCACCGCGGTGCGCCTCATGCCAGGATATGGTGACACCGGAACCGTTGTCAGGATAAGCCGACTGCCGTACCGTTGTCAGGATAAGACGACTACCCGGCACGGTGAGGAGCGCAGCCATGGACGACTCGGAGGTCCGCGCGTGGGCATGGGTCACGCAGCCGACGGACCTCGGCGACTTCCTGCGCGACAGCCGCGTGCGTCGAGGGCTGACCCAGGGTGAGCTGGCCGAGGAGCTGGGGATCTCGCGGCAGTACGTCAACGAGATCGAGCAAGGCAAGCCGAGCCTCTACACCGACCGGCTGTTCGCGCTCCTGCGTGAGCTGGGCATCGTGCTGCGGGCGGAGGAGCGGCCATGAGTCGCGAGCTCGACGTCTGGCTCTACGGCATCCGCGCCGCGACCGTCAGGCCGAGCGAGCGGGGCGTCGACGTCGAGTGGTCGAAGGACGCCCTCGAGCGCTGGGGTCGCGGCTCGCGCGTCGTTTCCCACCTCCTGCCGCTGGGCACCGACGAGGGCAGCCAGCCGGCGCGGGTGCGGGTGTGGCTCGACGGTCTGCTTCCCGAGGGTCGCGCCCGTGGGGCGATGGCCGAGGAGCACCGCATCGACCCCTTGGACACGCTCGGGATGCTGGCCGTGTACGGCAAGGACACCGCCGGCGCGCTGGTGTTCGTCGATCCGGGCGCTCCCGACCCCGCGACGACCGGGCGCCTCGAACCTGTCGGCTCGGCTCAGATCGCCGCGATGCTGGAGAAGGCGGAACGCCACGGGGTCCGCGACGGCCGTCCCGACTCCTTGACGTCCCTGGCCGGCATGGAGCCCAAGGTCGCACTCGCCAGGACGGCCGATGGCTGGGCCCGGGTGCGCGATGGCGCGGCCTCGACGCACATCCTGAAGCTGTCGCGCCCGGAGGGCTCGCGGACGCACGACCTGATCGACACCGAGTCGGCTGCGTCCGACCTGGCGCACCGCGTCGGCCTGACGACCGTGGACAGCTGGATCGAGTCGTTCGACGGGATGCGTGCCATCGTCGTGTCGCGCTACGACCGTGACGTCCGCGCCGACGACGACGTCAGGCGGATCCACCAGGAAGATCTTGCGCAGGCGCTCGGCCTGAACACCTCGGACGACACCCGCAAGTTCCAGCGCGGCAAGCCGATGCCCTCCTACCGTCACGCGTCCCAGGTGCTCATCGCGGCGGGGCGGCCGGCCGATGCGCTGCTGCGGCTGATGACGTTCACCGTCGTGGTGGGCAACACCGACGCCCACGCGAAGAACCACGCGTTCATCCGCCGGGCCGACGGGGTCCGGGTCGACCTGGCTCCGGCGTACGACGTCTCGATGCACGAGCACACGACCGCGTCCTCGCACCAGCTCGCCATGGACATCGACGGCTCAGACCGCATCGCAGCCGTCACCGCCGGCGAGCTCGTCACCGAGGCGGCCGGCTGGGGGTTGCGCGAGCAGCGCGCCCGGCGGATCGTGCTCGAGACCCTCGAACAGACCTCGGCGGCTCTGGGCGCCATATCCCGCGAGGACCACCCAGGGGTATCCGTCGAGGCGTGGGCGCAGGTCGCGCGGCGAACCGGGCTGCTGCTGGACGAGGCGTCGACGTACGCGAGGCCGTTGTCCACGAAGGCGCCGAGTGCCGGCCCGTCGACGAGACACTCGCAGCCACGTGCGATCGACGGTCGATTCGGATCCGGGGATCCGGGGGCGCCGGCGGCGAACGACTAGCTCCCGGCCGCCGACCGCGGCCGGGGTGTCGTCGCGTCCGGCGCGCTGCCATGCTCGCTCGATGGCTGACGAACAGGTGCCTCCGGAATCGCGAGGCGTCACGGTCGAGGTCCTGGGCACCATCGACCTCGGACCGGAGATCGAGGGTCTGCAAGGGCTCCAGCTCCGGACGCGACGCGTGACCATCGAACCGGGAGGCGTGTTCGGCCCCGTCCACGATCACCAGGGTCGTCCGGGGACCGTCTACGTGCTGCGGGGGACGATCACGGACCATCGAGACGGGGTGGCGACCGACTACGGGCCGGGCGCCGGCTGGCCCGAGGACCGGAACACCGTCCACTGGCTCGAGAACAGGGGAGCGGAACCGGCAGTGGAGGTCTCGGTCGATGTCGTCAGGAGCTCCTAATAATGGGGTCGCGCGGCGGGCCGGGCGGCTGCTCGACGGGAGACGAGCCGTCGCGCGTCGAGCGGTCGTGGCCGCGTCGGAGATGAGCCCGAGCCGGGTCGATGTCTACCGGCGGGGTCGGACGCGCAGGGTGACGTCGACCGCCGCGGGCCCGGTGACGGCTCCGACGGGCCCCGGCCCGTACCGGTCGTACTTGGCGTGGTAGGCCGCGTCGATACTGGTGGGGGTGTCGGTGATCTCGGCGTCGAACGTGACGTCCGTCTCGATGCCGCCGGCACGGATCCGTCCGGTACCGACGGTCCGAGCACGGCTGAACCACCCGTTGCCGGGTCCGTGGGCGGACCGCACGTAGATGTCGTCGCCGGCGCGCACGCCCCAGATCGTCACGAAGGGTCGCAGCGTCCCGTCGCTGCGGTAGGAGGTGACCCGCAGCTCGTCGGCATCGCCGATCGCGGACAGCTCGGTGTGGCTCCAGGTGCTCATGCGTCGTCCCTGTCGTCGGCGAAGACCTTCTTCGCGACGGCGATCGCGGACATGGCGCGCGGCCAGCCGGCGTAGAACGCCAGGTGCACGATCGCCTCGACGAGCTCGGTCTCGGTCAGGCCGTTGGCCTTCCCGATCCGGAGGTGACTGACGAGCTGCTCGGTCGAGCCGTTGGTGACGAGGGCGGCGACCGTGACGAGGGACCGGTCGCGCCGCGCGAGCTCGGGGCGTGCCCAGACGTCGCCGAACAGGACGTCGTCGGTGAGCTCGGCGAGCTTGGGGGCGATGTCGCCGACGAGCCGCTGCGCGCCGGTGGGTTCGGGTGTGGTGGTCATGCTCGCTCCTCAGTTGTCGTACTGCGGGCCGGTCACGGCTCCGGCCCAGGTGGTCCCGGTCCGAGCGCCGCTGCATCCATGCAACTCGCGATCGACCGGATCAGGGAGTCCCTGTCGTCACACGTACTGGCAGTACCTCCCACGTCCCACGACGGGCCCACGTCTTGCCGGCTTCGACCGGGATGCCGTCGGTGGACTCGTTGAGGTCGTGGACGTCGCCCTTCTGGAGCCCGTCAGGTACGTCTCACGAATCGACCGAGCGGCCGGCCGAGACCACGATCGGTGTGGTCAGGACGGGCCGTTCGACGACACGGGCCGGGCCCACCAGGCGAATCGAACGGGTCAGCGACACGTCCTCGCTCGAGCGGCCGACGCTGAGCACGATCTCCCCGGGTTCGACGATCCGCTGCAGGTCGATGCCGGTGAAAACGGTTCGGTCGGCGTGGACCTCGAACTGCACGGTGCGCCGCTCGCCCGACTCGAGCGACACACGGGCGTATCCGATGAGGGCCTGGACCGGCCGAGTGATCTGGGCGACGGGGTCGGACACGTAGAGCTGCACGACGCCGTGTCCCAGAACCCGGTCGAGTGGGCCCAAGGCCTCGCACGCGCGGGCCGGGCGGGGGTGATCGAGGTGACCAGCGCCTACCCGGCCAGGCGTGAACGAGCCTTGACGGGCGCGGGTCTGCCCATGGTGCTCGTCGACCCGACGACGTGCCGCGGACCGCGACCCCGAGCATCGGCGCAACCAACTGGGCAGGCGCGTACTCCGCGACCCAGCACCTGATCGAGCTGGGCCACAAGCGGATCCGCTACGTCGGCGGGCCGCCCGGTGCCCGGTGCGACATCGTCCGCGCCCACGGCTGGGCCGCAGCAATGGCCGAGGCAGGCCTCGAGGCCGACGTCGCAGTCATCCCGCGCGGCTCGTTCACCTCCGAGCACGGCCTTATCGCCGCCACGGAGCTTCTCAAGGGCCGCGGGCGGCCGACCGCCATCTTCGCGGGCAGACGCCTCCGCCACGGGAGTCCTGGAGGCCGCACGACGCCTCGGTCTCGCCGTGCTAGACGACCTCAGTGTTGTCGGCTTCGATGACACGCTCCTCGCGCAGACCAGTGCCCCACCACTGACGACCGTGCATCAGCCCATCGCCGACATCGGCCGTACCGCCGTCTCAACATTGGTGCGCCTGGCTCGCGGGCAGGTACTGACCACCAAGCGCGTCGAGCGGTCCACGCACCTTGTCGTTCGCGACTCGACGAGCCCACCCCGCGGCGCCTCGCGGAGGTGAGGGCCCTAGGGCCGAATTCGGCCGGCACGCGCGTCGATGGGCACTCAGCGGCCGCGCGGGGTCGCCGCGGGACGAAATAGCCGCACCGACTTCGTGCAAACGTACGGAACCCCCGCTGCCACGAGGGCGACGGGGGTGCCGTTGCTGCAGGTCAGACGCTCACGGGAGCAGCCGCGAGCGGTGACTGTCAGACGTCGTAGTAGAGCTCGAACTCGTGCGGGTGCGGGCGCAGGCGGATCGGGTCCACCTCGGCGTTGCGCTTGTAGTCGATCCACGTCGAGATCAGGTCGGGTGTGAAGACGTTGCCCGCCGTGAGGAAGTCGTGGTCGGCCTCGAGGGAGTCGAGCACCTCGCCGAGCGAGCCCGGGACCTGCTGGATGAGGGCGTGCTCCTCGGGGGGCAGCTCGTACAGGTCCTTGTCCACCGGCTCGGGCGGCTCGATGCGGTTCTGGATGCCGTCGATGCCGGCCATGAGCATGGCGGCGAACGCCAGGTACGGGTTGGACGACGGGTCCGGCACGCGGAACTCGATGCGCTTGGCCTTCGGGTTGGAACCGGTGACCGGGATGCGGATGCACGCGGAGCGGTTGCGGGCCGAGTAGACCAGGTTGACGGGCGCCTCGAAGCCGGGGACCAGGCGGTGGTAGGAGTTCACCGTCGGGTTCGTGAACGCGAGCAGCGACGGCGCGTGCTTGAGCAGGCCGCCGATGTACCAGCGGGCGAGGTCCGACAGGCCGCCGTAGCCCAGCTCGTCGAAGAACAGCGGCTCGCCGTTCTTCCAGAGCGACTGGTGCACGTGCATGCCCGAACCGTTGTCGCCGAACAGCGGCTTCGGCATGAACGTGGCCGACTTGCCGTTGTTGTGGGCCACGTTCTTCACGACGTACTTGAAGAGCATGACCTTGTCGCCGGAGATCGCCAGCTTGTCGAAGCGGTAGTTGATCTCCTGCTGACCGGCGGTGCCGACCTCGTGGTGGGCACGCTCGACGCCGAGGCCCAGGGCGTCCAGCTGGAGGCTGATCTGGTCGCGGATGTCGGCGAAGCCGTCCACCGGCGGGACGGGGAAGTAGCCACCCTTGTAGGGGATCTTGTGGCCGAGGTTGCCACCCTCCTCCTCGCGGCCGGAGTTCCAGGCCGCCTCGAAGGAGTCGATCTTGTAGAACGACTCGTTCTGCGCCGTCTTGAAGCGCACGTCGTCGAAGATGTAGAACTCCGCCTCGGGCGCGAAGAACGCGGTGTCGGCGATGCCGGTCGACGCCAGGTACGCCTCGGCCTTGGCCGCGACCTGACGCGGGTCGCGGCTGTAGGGCTCGTCGGTGTACGGGTCGACGATGTGCATGTTGATATTCAGCGTCTTCTCGACCCGGAAGGGGTCGATGTATGCGGACGTGACATCGGGGATGAGCTTCATGTCGGACTCGTGGATCGCCTGGAAGCCGCGGATCGACGATCCGTCGAACATCTGGCCCTCGGTGAAGAACGAGGCGTCCAGCGAGGGCGCGGGGACGTTGAAGTGCTGCATCGTGCCGGGCAGATCACAGAACCGGACGTCGACGAACTTGACGTCCTCGCTCTTGATGAACGCCAGGACTTCCTCCGGCTTGCTGAACATCCGCTGCTCCTCGGTCGGGATAAGGGTCGGGCACACGCAGGTTACGAGCGGCCCGTTTCTCCGTCGTGTATCGAATGTTTCGACGACGTTACGGAAGTCGGTCCCGTGTTACCTGGGCCTGACCCTATGCCCGGCCCTCGGGGGCACGGCACGCGCGTCCGAGGAGTGTGCGCGCCGCTCGGCCATGGCATTTCCCGGCCGAGCGGCGCACCGCGCATCAGAGGATGAAGAGCATCTCCTGGTACGTGGGCAGCGGCCACAGCTCGTCGGCGACGATCTCCTCGAGGGAGTCCGCGGCGGTCCGGACGTCGAGCATCGCCGGCAGGAGGGCGTCGCGCGCGTGCTGCGCCTCCGCCAGCGCCGAGTGGCCGACGTCGGCCTTGAGTGCGGCACGCAGCGCGCTCAGGCCGGCGCGCAGCGCGGCGACCGGGGCGCTGATCTCCTCGAGCGGGGCGAGGTCCGGCTCCACACCGGCGGCCTTCAGCGCGCCGACGTTCAGCGCGGTGTCGGTCTGGTGCTTCACCGCGGCCGGCAGGATCGCGGTCGTCCCGATCTCGAGCGCGAGCCGGGCCTCGACCCCGATCGTGAGCGCGTACTGCTCCAGCCCGATCTCGTAGCGGCTGTGCATCTCCCGGTGGTTGAAGACGCCGAACCGCTCGAACAGCTCCATCGCGGACTCCGTGATGAGCTCGGGCAGGGCGTCCAGAGTGGTCTTCAGGTTGGCCAGGCCGCGCTGCTCCGCCTCGATGGGCCACTCGGAGGAGTAGCCGTCCCCGTTGAAGACGACGTTGCCGTGGTCCGTGATGATGTCGGTGAGCAGCGTCTGCACCGCGGTGTCGAAGTCGGTGCCGGCGGAGATCGCGGCCTCCAGCTCCGTGGCGCAGTAGTCGAGCGAGTCGGCCATGATCGTGTTGATCGTCGTCATCGGGCCCGCGACCGTCTGCATCGAGCCCGGCGCGCGGAACTCGAAGCGGTTGCCCGTGAAGGCGAACGGGCTGGTGCGGTTGCGGTCGCCCGGGTCGGTGGGCAGCACGGGCAGCGTGTCGACGCCGATGTGCATGACGCCCTTGCCCTTGGACGACGTCGCCGCGCCCTTGGCGATCTGCTCGAACACGTCGGCGAGCTGGTCGCCGAGGAAGATCGAGATGATCGCCGGGGGAGCCTCGTTGGCGCCGAGGCGGTGGTCGTTCGTCGCCGACGCGACCGACGCGCGCAGGAGGCCTGCGTACTTGTGCACCGCGCGGATGACCGCGGCGCAGAAGACCAGGAACTGGGCGTTCTCGTGCGGGGTGTCGCCGGGGACCAGCAGGGAGCCGAGCTCGCTGTTGCCGAGCGAGAAGTTCACGTGCTTGCCGGAGCCGTTGACGCCCGCGAACGGCTTCTCGTGGAACAGGCACTCCATGCCGTGCTTCTTGGCGATCGTCTTGAACGTCGTCATGAGCAGCTGCTGGTGGTCCGCGGCGATGTTGCCGCGCTCGAACATCGGCGCGATCTCGAACTGCCCGGGCGCGACCTCGTTGTGCCGGGTCTTGGCCGGGATGCCGAGCTTGAACAGCTCGCGCTCGGTGTCCATCATGAAGCCGAGCACGCGGTCCGGGATGGCCCCGAAGTAGTGGTCGTCGAACTCCTGGCCCTTGGGCGGCTTCGTGCCGAACAGGGTGCGGCCGGCGTTGAGCAGGTCCGGACGCGCCAGGAAGAAGTGCCGGTCGACCAGGAAGTACTCCTGCTCCGGGCCGCAGAACGCGACGACCTTCTGGTTGTCGTGTCCGAAGAGCGCGAGGATGCGCGAGGCGTGCTCGCCCATGGCCTGCTGGGACCGCAGCAGTGGCGTCTTGTGGTCGAGGGCCTCACCGGTCATCGACACGAAGACCGTCGGGATGCAGAGCGTGTTGCCGTTCGGGTTCTCCAGGATGTAGGCGGGGCTCGTCACGTCCCAGCCGGTGTAGCCGCGGGCCTCGAACGTGTTGCGCAGACCGCCGTTGGGGAAGCTCGACGCGTCCGGCTCGCCCTGGACGAGGGTCTTGCCGGCGAACTCCGCGAGCGAGGTGCCGTCGCCGACGGGCTCGAAGAAGCTGTCGTGCTTCTCGGCGGTCAGGCCGGTGAGCGGGTAGAAGACGTGCGCGTAGTGGGTGGCGCCCTTCTCGAGGGCCCAGTCCTTCATGGCGGAGGCGACGGCGTCGGCGACGGCGGGGTCGAGCATCGCGCCGTGCTCGATCGTGGCCATGACGGACTTGTACACCGTCTTGGGCAGGCGCTTCTGCATCACGGTCTTGCTGAAGACGTTCGCGCCGAAGATCTCTCCGGGCGCCTCGTCCTGGTTGAAGCTGATGGCAGGCGGAACGTAGCCCTCGACGTTCCAGATCGCCTCGCGACGCACGGCGTTTCCGCTCATTGATACCCCTCAGGCACGACTCGGCACTCCGGTGTCTTCAACGGAGCGAGTGGGCACAACCTACGAACGCCGAGTACTCAGGATGTTTCGGACTCGTTGCCGTCTCGCTCCGTGCTTCCGTACGTGGTAAAGGCCCGTACCCTGCACTGGTGGCAGATCGGCGTGACGTCAGCTCGTGGCTCGAAGGCGAACCTGCCGGACGGGACCCCGCCGACGCTCGCGGGCACCGGCTCGGGCTGAGCGAGGCGGGCCCCGGGTCGCTCGCGCGCCTCGGACGTCGCGTCGGCGCACTCCTGGTGGACTGGTTCGCGTGCCTGGCCATCTCGGCGGCGTTCTTCCCCGTGACGTCCGACGGGTTCTACCTCACTCGCGGGAGCTCGCTGGCGACGCTCGGCGTCTTCGCGCTCGAGAATGTGCTCCTCGTCGGGTCGATCGGGAACACGCTCGGCCATCGGCTGTTCGGCCTGCGGGTGCGCCGAGTCTTCCCGACGACGACGGGGGAGAATGCCGACCCGGTCTGGGAGACCGCGGCCCCCGGCTTCCTCAGCGCCGTGGTCCGCACGCTGCTGCTGTGCCTGGTGATCCCGGCGGTCATCTGGGATGCCGACGGGCGCGGGCTGCACGACCGCGTGGCGGGAACGGCGATCGTCCGGCGCTGACTGGCGTCCGTCAGCCGGTCGAGGCGACCGTCAGCGGCCGCGCATGCCCTTGCGGTCGGGGCGGGCGCGGTTCGGGTCGACGCCCTTGGGCATCGGCAGCTTGGCGCCGCCCAGGGCGGTCAGCCGCTTGTTGACCTCGGCGATCTCGGGCTTGGTCAGCTTGCCGCCGCGCACACGCTGGACGGCCCGGGGGAGCTTGCGCAGCGGGATCTGACCTTCGCCGTCCCCCATCTGCATCACGATGATCGGCGCCCCGCCGACGACGCGGGCGGTGCGCTTGCGCTCGGCCTCGAGGAGCTTGTTGATCCGGGGCGCGGGGCCCTCGCCGACGAGCACCACACCCGGCCTGCCGACGCCCCGGAACACGAGGTCGCGGGTCTTCGGGTCGAACGCGGCGGGCTCTTCGGGGAACGTCCAGCCCCGACGGATGCTGCGCAGGGCGGACAGGGTGGCGCCGGTCTGGCCCTCGATCTGCGCGAAGGCGGCTTTCTCGACCCGTCGCGACAGGACGAACATGGCGACGAGCGCCGCGAAGGGGATGCTGAGGAACAGCCAGAAGAACGGGTGACCGGTCGCGAAGCCGACGCCGACGCCGATCGCGATGACTCCCACCAGGATCGCCAGGAGGATCCAGGTGATCGCCGGGTCGGTCTTCCGCGTCATCTGGAAGACCTGCCACAGCTGGTGGTACCAGCGCTGCTTCTTGGCGGGAGCTGTGGAGGTGTCGTCGCGGGCCATGGGTCGAAAGTCTACCGACGCGACACGATGCTCCGGACGTCAGCGAGCGAGCAGGCTCGCCGCCTCCTGGCGGGAGGTGGTCGGCTCGCCGAGGTGGGCCAGAGCCTCGGGGATCGGCCGGCCGTAGCGACGCATCGCCTGGCCCCACAGGCGCCCGGCGCGGTACGACGAGCGGACGAGCGGGCCGGACATCACGCCGAGGAACCCGAGCCGCTCGGCCTCGGCGGACAGCTCGACGAACTCCTCCGGGCGGACCCAACGGTCCACGGGGTGGTGGCGCACCGACGGGCGCAGGTACTGCGTGATCGTGATGAGATCGCAGCCGGCCTCGCGCAGCTGGCCGAGCGCCTCGACGACCTCGTCGGTTGTCTCGCCCATGCCGAGGATCAGGTTCGACTTGGTGACCAGGCCGGCCTCGTGCGCCCGCGTGATGACGGAGAGCGAGCGGTCGTAGCGGAAGCCCGGGCGGATCGTCTTGAAGATCCGCGGGACGGTCTCGAGGTTGTGCGCGAGCACCTCGGGCTCCGAGGAGAAGACCTCGTCGAGAAGCTCGGGCGTCGCGTTGAAGTCGGGGATGAGCAGCTCGACACCCGTGCCGGGGTTCACCGCGTGGATCTGGCGCACCGTCTCGGCGTAGAGCCAGGCGCCGCCGTCGGGCAGGTCGTCGCGGGCGACACCCGTGACCGTCGAGTACTTCAGGCCCATCGCCTGCACGGAGGCGGCCACGCGGCGCGGCTCGTCGGCGTCGAAGTCGGCCGGCTTGCCCGTGTCGATCTGGCAGAAGTCGCAGCGCCGGGTGCACTGGTCGCCGCCGATGAGGAACGTGGCCTCGCGGTCCTCCCAGCACTCGAAGATGTTGGGACAGCCGGCCTCTTCGCAGACGGTGTTCAGGCCCTCGCGCTTCACCAGGCCCTTGAGCTCGGTGTACTCGGGCCCCATCGTCGCGCGGGTGCGGATCCACTCGGGCTTGCGCTCGATGGGGGTCGCGGCGTTGCGCGCCTCGATGCGGAGCATGCGTCGGCCATCGGCTGCGATCGTCACGCCGGTCAGACTAACCCGCGAGCGGCGAGACGGCGGCCGGGAGAGGGCGACGTCACAGTGCGGGGACCGAGTCCAGCAGGGGTGCGAGCGTCTCGTCCAGGTGCCCGCGGACCAGGGGCGTCACCTCGGCGATCGACACCCGGCGACCGGCCTCCGCGGACAACGACGTCACGTCGGCGTCCGCGATGCCGCACGGCACGATGCGGTCGTACGCGGACAGGTCCGGCTCGCAGTTGAGCGCGAAGCCGTGCATGGTGACGTTGCGCGACACGCGGACACCGATCGCGGCGACCTTGCGCTCGCGCTGGGCGGGGGTGGCGGCGAACCACACGCCGCTGCGGCCCTCGACGCGGATCGCGGTCAGGCCGAGGTCCGCGCACGTGCGGATCAGCGCCTCCTCGAGCGCGCGCACGTAGCGGACGACGTCGATGGGAGCGGCCAGCCGGACGATCGGGTAGCCGACGAGCTGACCGGGTCCGTGCCAGGTGATCCGACCACCGCGGTCGACGTCGACCACCGGGGTGCCGTCGACGGGTCGGTCGGCCTTCGCGGTGCGCTTGCCCGCCGTGTAGACGTCCTCGTGCTCGCACAGCAGGACGACGTCGTCGCCCGTCCCGTCGGCGACCGCCGCGTGGATCTCGCGCTGCAGCTGCCACGTCGGCTCGTAGGGGAGCAGGCGCGTGCCGAGGTCGAGCTCGTCGAACCGCATGCTGGTCAGGCTAACCCGGGCTGCCCCTGCTCCGCCGTCGATCCCGGCTCGGGCGCCGGGCGTGCGACGAGCGTCAGCAGGCGCCGCAGCTCCGCGACCTCGTCGGCCGTCAGCCCGCGGACCACCATGGCCTCGGCCGGGGCTCGGTCGGACGCCACGGCCAGGGCAGCGCGGCCAGGGTCCGTGATCGACAGGACGAGCCGGCGGCGGTCGTTCGCGTGCGGCGTCCGTGTCACGTACCCGGAGCGCTCCATGCGCGCGACCACCCGGCTGGTGGTCTGCTCGGTGACCCCGCACGCGGCGGCCAGCTGGCGCTGCGACAGGGGACCCCGGGACAGGTGGACGAGCACGGGCAGGCTCGCGTGGTTGAGGTCCCAGGTGGCGAGGTGGGCGTTCCAGTCGCGCTCGACCCGGCGCGCCGCGGCGGAGAGCAGGCGTCCGGCGGGCCAGTGCGCGGGGTTGCTGGAGGCGGGATCGAACTCTGGTTCCACGCCGCACCTCCATTTGCCGCCCGGAGGATTCACACCGATCATACTCAGCATGCTGAGTATTCGCCGTCCCGCCGTCGTCCGCTCTGTGCTCGTCGGCGTCGCGCTGGTCGTCTGGCTGGGTATCGGCTCCGCGGGCGGGGTGGCCCAGGGCAAGCTCTCGCAGGTTCAGACGAACGACGCTGCGGCGTTCCTGCCCTCGTCGGCCGAGTCCACCCGGGCCGCCGAGGAGAGCAAGGCCTTCGTCGACACGCCGACCCTACCTGCGCTGGTGGTCGTTCAGCCCGCAGACGGCAGTGACGTGTCGCCCGAGCAACTGTCGGCTGTTCAGGAGTGGGCAGCCGGCATTCCCGACCAGCCGCTCCCCGTCGGCGACGAGGGCGCCTGGTCGGACTACCTCGTCGGCACGCCGGCCGTCGTCCCGTCCCAGGACGGCCAGGCGCTCCTGGTCGCGTTCTCGCTGGACGCCGACAAGGCCGAGACCCTGCTGGCCGACGACGAGGGAGTCACCGACTCGTTCGTGCTCGCGCTGCGGGCCTCCCTCGACGACTCGCTGGGCGCCACGGCGACATCCGCGGGCGATCTCGGCGTCCAGGCATGGGTGACGGGTCCTGCGGGCTTCGTCGCGGACCTGGTCACCGCGTTCGGTGGTATCGACGGCGTGCTGCTCCTGGTCGCGCTCGGTGCCGTGCTGCTCATCCTCGTCCTGGTCTACCGTTCGCCGTTCCTGCCGTTCGTCGTCATCTTCACCGCCGTGTTCGCGCTGTCGCTGGCCGGCCTCGTGGTCTACAACCTGGCCAAGAACGGCACCCTCGTGCTCAACGGGCAGGCGCAGGGGATCCTCTCGATCCTCGTCGTCGGCGCGTCGGTGGACTACGCCCTGCTGCTCGTGGCGCGCTACCGGGAGGAGCTCGGCCGCGTCGAGCATCCCGCCACAGCGATGCGGCGTGCACTGCGCGCCTGCGTCGAGCCCATCGCCGCGAGCGCCGGAACGGTCATCGCGGGCGTGCTCTGCCTGCTGCTCTCGGACCTGGGCTCCGTCCGTTCGCTCGGCCCGGTCGCAGCGATCGGGATCGCGTCTGCACTGCTCGGGGCGCTGACCCTGCTGCCCGCCATCCTGCTCATCGGCGGTCGTCGCTCACGCTTCCTGTTCTGGCCCCGCGCTCCGCACCCCCACGCCCCCGTCGAGCACGAGGTCGACCACGCCCACCTCGACCCGGTGGCCGAGCCGGATCCGGCGGAGGGCCACGGTCGCTGGTCGCGGCTCGCCCGGTTCGTCGGCCGTCATGCTCGGCCGGTCTGGATCATCACAGCACTCGCCCTGAGCGTCGGCGCCGCGTTCCTGCCGACGTTCAAGGCGTCCGGCACGAGCCAGGTCGACGTGTTCCTCACGAACGTCGACGCCGTGGCGGGCGAGGAGGTGCTCGTCGAGCACTTCCCGGCCGGTGCCGTGCAGCCGGTGATCGTGATCGCCGACGAGGCCGACGTCGCGGCAGTGACGTCCGCCGCACAGGCAGTCGACGGGGTTTCGTCGGTCGCCTCCTACACGGGTGCCCCCAGCGGCGCGCCAGCCTCCGACGCACCGCCGATCGTCGTCGACGGGCGGGTGCGGCTCGACGTGACGACCGAGGCATCCTCCGACTCGCAGGCTGCCGTGGCCGTGGTCGAGGACCTGCGCCCGGCCGTCCACGCCGCGAGCGAGACGGCCGTGGTGGGCGGCGCAGCGGCCGAGACGCTCGACACACAGATCTCCGGCGAGCGCGACCTGAAGACGATCGTGCCCGTCGTCCTGCTGGTCATCGGCCTGATACTCATGCTGCTGCTGCGTTCGGTCGTCGCGGCCGCGCTGCTGCTCGTCGCCAACGTCCTGTCGTTCGCGGCCTCGCTCGGCGTCGCGGCGCTCGTCTTCAACCACGTGCTCGGCTTCCCGGGTGCCGATCCCGTGGTTCCGCTGTACGCGTTCGTCTTCCTCGTCGCGCTCGGCGTGGACTACTCGATCTTCCTCATGACGCGCGTCCGAGAGGAGGCGGTCCGGGTCGGTACCGGCGTCGGGGTCGTCCGGGCGCTCACCGTCACGGGCGGCGTCATCACGTCGGCGGGTGTGGTTCTCGCGACGACGTTCGCGGCGCTGGGCGTGATCCCGCTGCTCTTCCTCGCTCAGATCGCGTTCATCGTGGCGTTCGGGGTGCTCCTCGACACCCTCGTCGTGCGCAGCCTCCTCGTCCCCGCCCTGGTGCACGACCTGGACCGACGCACGTGGTGGCCGAGCGCGCTGTCGCGCCGACCGGTCCGGGCCGCCGACCTAGAGTGATCGGCATGAGCGCGCTTCGGGTGGGACTGGTCGGGTACGGCGGGGCCGGTCGGGGCATCCACGCCCGGCTGCTGCGGGAGGCCGGCCAGCAGGTGACCGTCGTCGTGACGCGCGGCCGCGCCGCTCAGGTGGCGGCCGACTGGCCCGACGCGGTCGTCGAGCCCGACGTCGCCGGGCTCCTGGCGCACGCCGCCGACCTGGACCTGGTCGTCGTCGCGAGCCCCACCGGCGACCACGTCGAGCACACGCTGGCCGCGCTGGCCGCCGGCCTGCACGTCATCGTCGACAAGCCCCTGGCGACGACCGCCGACGACGCCGAGCTGCTCGCGTCCCGCGGCGACGGCCGCCTGACCGTCTTCCACAACCGGCGTTGGGACACCGAGCAGGTCACGCTCCAGTCGCTGCTCGCCGACGGGGCGCTCGGCACCGTGCACAGGTTCGAGCGACGCTGGGAGAGGTTCCGCCCCGTGCCGCAGGACCGCTGGAAGGAGAACGACCCGCTGGCGGGCGGCCTGCTCCTCGACCTCGGGGCGCATCTGGTCGACTCCGCGACGCAGCTGTTCGGCCCCGTCGCCACCGTCTACGCCGAGCTGCACGCCCGCTCGACGCCGGCGGTCGACGACGTGTTCCTCGCCCTGACGCACGCCTCGGGGGTGATCAGCCACCTGCAGGCAGGCGGCGTCGTCGGTGCTCCCGGGCCACGCACCCGCGTGCTGGGCGACGGCGGCGCGTACCTGGTCACGAGCTTCGAGGGCGAGGCGTCGCCGTTCACCGCCCTGGACGACGCCTACGAGGAGACGCGTCGGCCGGGCGAGCCCACCCACGAGGGCTGGCTGGTCCGCGGCGCCGAGCGCATGCCCGTCGCCCGGGTCGGCGGCGGGCACGTCGAGCTCTACCGCGCGGTCGTCGACTGGGTCGTCGACGGGGGAGCGCCCCCCGTCGACCCGTTCGATGCCGCCCGCACGGCCCGGCTGCTCGACGCGGCCCGCTTGTCCGCCGACGAGGGGCGCGTCGTGCACATGGCCTGACCTGTGGATGACGGCCGACGCCCGTACGCCGACCCGGCTTGGATGGCGGGATGGACGAGACGGTGGAGGCTGCGCTGGCCCGCCTGGGCCTGCGCGCGACGACCTTGCTCGAGCCGGACCGGTGGCTCGCTGTCGCGCTCGACGGGGCCGGGCACCAGGTCGAGCTGCAGGCGATGGACGCGGACGTCCAGGACGACGCCCTCGTGGCCCGCGTGGCGCGCCTGCGCGGGCTCAGGCACGACCATCTGGTCCGGCTGCTCGACGCGACCGAGCTCACGCCGGGCCGGATCGGTCTGCTCGTCGAGCACGTCGAGGGGCTCTCGCTCGCGCAGATCCGTGCGGCGCGGGCGCCGCTCACCGACGGCGAGGCAGCGACCGTCACCATCCCGGTGGCCGGAGCGCTCGGCGCCCTGCACGACGCGGCGCTGAGCCACGGGGCGGTCGACGCGACGACGATCCTGGTCCGGCCCGACGGCCGGCCGGTCCTGTGCGACCTGCGCGGGGTGGTGGTCGGTGGGTCAGCGCCCCGCGACGACCTCGTCGCCCTGGCGTCCGCCGTCGTCGCGCAGCTGCCCGGTGACGACGTGCATCTCCTCGCCGGCGGCCTGGTGCTCCGGGACGCCCTGGCCGAGGCGCTCGGCCACCCGTCGATCGACGCCGCGGGACTCGCCCAGGCCTGCGTCCGGGCCGCCGAGCCGGAGCCCGTGCAGCTTCCCGACGCCGGGGCGCTCGCCTCGCTGGCCCTGCTGTCGAGCGCTCGGCACGCCCCGCCGGTGGCGACGCGCCGCTCGTCCAGGCGGCGGTTCCCGACGGGGCTGGTCGCGCTCGGCTGCGTCGCGGTGCTGGCTCTGGGGACGGTGGGCTGGCGGCTGCACTCGGTGCCCGCGAGCTCTCCGGTCACGGACGCACAGGACCCGGTCCACGCCGCGGTCGAGCTCAGCAGGCTCCGGGCCGCCGCGGTCGGCGCGGGCGATGAGGCCGGCCTGGGCGCGGTCGAGGTCGCCGACAGCCCGGCGCGCACCGCCGACTCGACCCTCCTCGTGTCGATCGATCCCGCACGCGCGCACGGGCTGGTGGCGGACGTGCAGGACGCGTGGCTCGTCGCCGACGACGGCAGTCGCGGCTCGACCACGGACGTCGCGGTGACGTCGGCGATGTCGAGCGCCACCGGCGTCGGCGCACCGCGCACGGTCGTCCTCGGACTGCGGTGGACGGACGACGGGTGGCGCGTCTGGGACGTCAAAGACCCCGCCGGCTGACCGGCTCACCCCCCAGCGGCCACCCAGCGGGCGGCCGCCGCGAGGTTTGGGTGCGTGGGGACGAAGCCATCCGCTTCCAGCACCCCGGGCACCGCGCGGTTCGAGCCGAGCACCTCCGACGAGAAGTCACCGAGCACCGCGCGCAGCGCGAACGCCGGCACCGGCACGACGGCCGGGCGGTGGAACGCCTTCGCCAGCGCGGAGACCACGTCGGTGTTGCGGTCCGCCCTCGTGACCAGGTTGACCGGCCCCGCGACGGTCGCGGTCAGCAGGTGCTCGATCGCCCGGACCTCGTCGGTGAGCGTCAGCCAGGGCCAGAACTGCTTCCCGCTGCCGAACCGGCCGCCCACGCCGAGCTTGATCAACGGCAGCAGGCGGCCCAGCGCCCCGCCGTGCGAGCTGAGCACCACGCCGGAGCGCAGGTGGACCACCCGGACGCCCGCCTCCTGCGCCGGCGCCGTGGCGGCCTCCCACTGACGCACGACCGTCGCGAAGAACGTCGTGCCCAGGGGCTCGTCCTCGTCGAGGACGTCCTCGCCGCGCGAGCCGTACGCACCGATCCCCGACGCCTGCAGCAGGGCCCGCGGTCGCTCGTCGTCGAGCGTCGCGAGCGTCCGCGAGAGCAGACGCGTCGTGTGGACGCGAGACGACACGACGAGCTGCTTGCGCGCCTGCGTCAGGGGCCGTGTTCCGGGGTTCACGCCGGCGAGGTTGATGACCGCGTCGGCCCATCCGAGCGCCGACGGGTCCAGGCGTCCAGCGTCCGGGTCCCACCAGGTCTCGTCGGGACTGCGGGTCGCGCCGCGCACGAGCACCCGCACCAGATGACCGTCGCGCCGGAGCTGGGGGACCAGTGCACCCCCGATGAACCCGTGCGACCCCGCCACCACCACCTGCATGCGGCTCACCCTACGTTCGGGCGCCGACCCGGGCCCGGCGAGCGGCTCCGTGGGCGCCCCGCGACGAGTGCGGTCGCCCGGGGATCACCGACGAACGGCCGCGGCCCGGCTCCCACGAGGGGAACCGGGCCGCGGTCAGGCTGCGACGAGCGTCAGAGGCCGACCTCGGCCTCGAACGCGCCCTCCTCGAGGCGGGCCTTCAGCGCGCTGAGGTAGCGCGAGGCGTCCGCTCCGTCGACCAGGCGGTGGTCGTAGGAGAGGGACAGGTAGCACATCGACCGGATGGCGATGACCTCGGCGCCGTCCGCGTCCAGGATGACGACCGGGCGCTTGACGATCGCGCCGGTGCCCAGGATGGCGGAGGTGCCGCCGGGCACGATCGGGGTGTCGATGATCGCCCCGCCGGAGCCGGTGTTGGTCACGGTGAACGTGGCACCGCTGAGCTCGTCGGGCGTGACCTTGTTCTGGCGGGTGCGGCCGGCCAGGTCGACGATCTTGCGCGAGATGCCGGCGAGGTTCAGGTCGCCCGCGTCGCGGATGACCGGCACGAGCAGGCCACGCTCGGTGTCGACCGCGATGCCGACGTTCTCCTCGCCGTGGTACGTGATCGTGTTGCCCTCGAGCACGCCGTTGATCTTCGGATAGGCCTTGAGACCCTCGATCGCGGCGAGCACGAAGAACGGCAGGAACGTGAGGTTGACGCCCTCGCGCGCCGAGAAGTCGGCCTTGGCCTTGGCCCGCAGCCGCGCGATCTTGGTGACGTCCACCTCGACGACCGTGGTGAGCTGCGCCTGCGAGTGCAGTGCGTCGACCATGCGCTCGGCGATGATCTGCCGCAGCCGGCTGGCCTTCTCGGTCGTCCCGCGCAGCGGCGAGACGGTCGCGGCGGCGGACTTCTTCGGAGCGGCGGCGGCCGGTGCCGTCGCGGCCGGAGCAGCGGCGGCCTTCGCGGCCTCCTCCGCCTTGGCGGCCGCGTCGAGGACGTCCTCTTTGCGGATGCGTCCGCCGACTCCGGTGCCCGCCAGGGTCGCGACGTCGACGCCCTTCTCCGCAGCGAGCTTGCGCACGAGCGGGGTGAGGTAGCTGCCCGAGGCCTGGGGCGCTGCCGCCGGGACCGGAGCCGGGGTCGCGGGGACCGGGGCCGGGGTGGCCGGGACGGGTGCCGGCGCGGCCGACTCCTGCTCGGCGGAAGGCTCGGGTGCGCTCTGCGGCTCGGGCGCCGGCTCGGCGGCGGCCGGGGCGGACACGGGCTCCGGCGAGGCGGGTGCGGACGCGGCGGCCGAGCTGCCCGACCCGATCACGGCGAGGACGGCGCCGACCTCGACGGTCTCGTCCTCCTGCACCAGGATCTGCTGCAGCGTGCCGGCGAACGGCGACGGGATCTCGGTGTCGACCTTGTCGGTCGAGATCTCGAGCAGGGGCTCGTCGACCTCCACCGTGTCGCCGACGTTCTTCAGCCAGCGCGTCACGGTGCCCTCGGTCACGGACTCGCCCAGGGCGGGCAGGGTCACGTTCTCGCCGACGCCTCCGCCGTCCGACGACGCGGCCGGGGCCGCGGCGGGCTCTTCGTGCTCCTCGACGGGCTCCTCGCTCGCGTCGGACTCGGCGGCGGGCTCCTCGGCCGGAGCCTCCTGCGCCGGTGCCTCGGCCTCGGCGGGAGCCGACGAACCCTCGGCAGGGGCCGACGAGCCCTCGTCGGAACCCGAGCCGGAGTCCGAACCCGAACCGATGACGGCCAGCGTGGCGCCGACCTCCACGGTCTCGTCCTCCTGGACCAGGATCTGCTCGAGCACGCCGGCGAACGGCGACGGGATCTCGGTGTCGACCTTGTCGGTCGAGATCTCGAGCAGCGGCTCGTCGACCTCCACCGTGTCGCCGACGTTCTTCAGCCAGCGGGTGACGGTGCCTTCGGTGACGGACTCACCCAGGGCGGGCAGCTGCACGTTGTCGGACATGACCGCTCGTGTCTCCTTCGAATCGTGTGGTCAGTTGTGGGCGTGCAGGGGCTTGCCGGCCAGCGCGAGGTGGGCCTCTCCGAGGGCCTCGTTCTGCGTCGGGTGCGCGTGGACGAGCGACGCGACGTCCTCCGGGTAGGCCTCCCAGTTCACGATGAGCTGGCCCTCCCCGATGAGCTCGCCGACGCGCGCACCGATCATGTGGATCCCGATCACCGGGCCGTCCTTCTGACGGACCAGCTTGACGAACCCCTGCGTGCCGAGGATCTGGCTCTTGCCGTTGCCGCCCAGGTTGTACTCGAGCGTCTCGACGTTGTCGGCGCCGTGGACCTCCTTGGCACGCGCCTCCGTGAGACCGACCGAGGCGACCTCAGGGTCGGAGTACGTCACGCGCGGGATGCCCGACTCGACGATCGTCGCGGGGTTGAGCCCGGCGATCTCCTCGGCCACGAAGATGCCCTGTGCGAACCCGCGGTGGGCCAGCTGCAGGCCGGGGACGATGTCGCCGACGGCGTAGATGTTGCCGACGCCGGTGTGGAGGCGGTCGTTCGTGATGACGAAGCCGCGGTCGAGCGTGATGCCCTGGTCCTCGTAGCCGAGGCCCGACGTCCGCGGTCCGCGACCGACGGCGACGAGCAGCAGGTCCGCGTCGAACGTCTTGCCGTCCTCCAGCGAGACGTGCACGCCGTTGTCGTCCTGGGTGACGCCGGCGAACCGCACGCCCAGGTTGAAGTTGATGCCGCGCTTGCGGAACTGACGCTCGAACGCCTTGGAGAGCGCCTCGTCCTCGTTGGCGACGAGATGGGGGAGCGCCTCGATGATCGTGACATCGGCACCGAACGACTTCCAGACCGACGCGAACTCGGAGCCGATGACGCCGCCACCGAGCACGATCACGGACTTGGGCACCCAGTCGAGCTGCAGCGCCTGGTCGGACGTGATGACCCGGCCGCCGATCTCCAGACCGGGCAGCGTGCGGGCGTAGGAACCGGTGCCGAGGATGATGTGCTCGCCGGTGATGCGCTCACCGTTGACCTCGACCGTGTCCTTGGCGACGAGCGTGCCGTAGCCCTCGAACACGGTGATCTTGCGGGACTTGATGAGTCCCTGCAGGCCCTTGTAGAGCCGGCCGACCACGGTGGCCTTGTACTCGTTCACGCCGGCCATGTCGATCTTCTCGAGCGTGGTGTGAACGCCGTAGTGGGCGCCGTCGCGGGCGTGGTCGGCCAGCTCGGCGGCGTGCAGCAGGGCCTTGGTGGGGATGCAGCCCATGTGCAGGCACGTGCCGCCGACCTTGTCGGCCTCGACGAGTGCGACGGACTTCCCCAGCTGGGCGGCACGGAGGGCAGCCGCGTAGCCGCCGCTGCCTCCGCCCAGGACGACGATGTCGAAAGCGGTGCCGGTGGTGTCGGCCACGTGCAGACTCCTCATACGCAGACGTGTGGTCTCAAGCTCGCCGACCATCTTGTCATCGTTGCAGGTCCCGAACGACCCGGACGCCCGGCGTGCTGGTGTGACACTCAGAACAGTCGTCCCATGACTGGTGTTCCGTCTCGTGCATCACAGGGGATCGCTCCCGACGGAATGTACCCTCAGGCGGCATGGGCCTGTTCTCCCGTCGGAAGCACCCGGCGGCCAACGACGCACCGACCGACCGCTCCGCCCGGGACGCCACGATCGCGCACCTCAAGGAGTTCATCCTGACGCGGGTCGGGGTCGAGGCGTACGTCGAGCCGCGCACCAACTCGACGCCGACCACAGTGATGCTCGTCGCGACCGACGGCGAGTGGACGCGCCGCCGCGTACCGGACGGCGAGGCCGCCGCCCAGATCGCGCGCGAGATGAACATCCCGATCTACGACGTCCAGCGCACGGGCTACCCGCAGCGTGTCCGGGACTACAACTCCCGCCAGCGCCTGGCCCGGAAGAAGTCGGGCGGCCACTAGGCCAGTCGCCGCACGAGCCCCAGGAGCTGCCCGGCGACGAGCTCGAAGGGTTCCATGGACTGCTCGGCGCGGCTGACGACGACCGCACCCTCGGACGCCGCGACGAGGGTCGCCGCGAAGCCCGCAGCGTCGTCGTCCGGCAGACCGCCCGCCGAGAACAGCGCGGCCAGGCTCGTCCGCCACGCGCGGAACACGGCTGCTGTGTGCTCGAGGAGCTCGGGCGACCCGGTCGAGACGGTGACGGCGAGCACCGCGCACCCCGCCCGTAGCCCGGAACGTTCGAGTACGGCATGCCACAGCCCGAGGAACGACGCCGTGACCTCCTCGGGGGATCGACCGACCCACCCGTCGACGGCGCCGAGCGCCCGAGCGCCCGCGAGGTCGACGGCAGCCGCGAGCAGCTGGTCCTTCCCGTCGGGGAAGTGGTGGTAGATGGATCCGCGCGGTGCTCCGGTGAGCTCGAGGACGTCGGCGAACGACGTCCCCTGGGTCCCCTGGGTCGCCAGCAGGCGCACGGCCCCGTCGACCATGCGCGCCTTCGTCTCGCCGGCCACCCGTTGCCCTCCCTTGACTATGACAGTCCACATAACTAGCGTTCTATGCACATCATCATAGCGAGGAGCCGGACCATGCCCATGATCGACGTCTACACGCCCGACGACCTGTTCCCCACCGACGCGGACCAGCAGCTGGCCACCGATCTCACGTTCGCCGTGCTCCGCGCCGAGGGGCACACCGAGCCGGTGATCGGCGCGTTCTTCACGGAGAACACCGCGGCGTTCGTCCACCGGCTGCCGCAGGTGACGACCGCCGCGAACCCGACGGCCCGCGCCGTGCGCGTCCAGGTGATCACCCCACCCGACTCGCTCGACCGGGAGGGGCAGCGTCAGCTCACGCGTGAGGCCACGCAGATCGTGACCGACCTCGTCGGGGAGGGCGGCGTCCAGGTCTGGGTGATCATCAGCGAGGCGGCTGAGGGCGGCTGGGGCCTGTTCGGGACCGCGTTCGGCAAGCCCGAGTTCGCCGCGCTCGCCGCCAAGGCTGCGGCGGCCCGCGAGGGTTAGGCGACCAGCGCCAACAGGTCCGCGGCTTCGACCGAGCCCGGCGCCGTCCCGGCCGCGGCGGCCTGTCGGGACAGGCGCTGCAGGAGGGCGTTGACCGGCGTGGGCACACCGTGCAGGCGCCCGAGCAGCACGATCTCGCCGTTCAGGTAGTCGGCCTCGATCGAGCCGCTGCCGCGGACGAGCGACTGCCAGGAGGAGCCGCCACCGTCCTCGCCGGGGAGCCGGGCCATCCGGAACTCGGCGCGCGCGGCGTCGTGCTCGTCGTCGGGGAGCACGCGGACGCCGGCCGCCGCGAGCGCGGCCCGGCCCTCCGCCGTGGCGCGCGCGGCGAGCTCGCCGGCGGCGTCGTCCCAGCCCGTGCCGCACAGGGCCTCGACCGCGTTCGCCAGGTTGGACAGCAGCTTGGCGGACTTCCACGCCATGACGTCGTCGACGACGGGCGCCGAGAACCCGGCCGCGACGAGGTCCGCCGCGATGTCGGTGGGCGCTGGGCCTCCGATCGGCACGGCGCCGAGCGTCAGGACGCCCGGGACCGGCGTGCTGCCCGCAGACACGCGGCCGGGCTCGAGGAACGTGGCCGGCAACCACACGCACATCCCGACCACGTGGGCGAACCTGCGCAGGGCGGTGCGCTCGTTGTCGATCCCGTTCTGGGCGCACACGACCCGCAGCTCGGACGCGGCGGTCCCACCACCGGCCACGGGACGGTCGGCCCACGCCTCGAGCGCGGCGACCGTGTCCTGGCTCTTCACGGCGAGGACCAGGACGTCGTCGGGCCGCAGCGCGACATCGTCCGGACCGCCGACCGCGGGCGGGTGCACGTGCCGGACGCCGTCCGCGGTCGCGACGGTGAGGCCTCCGGACCTCAGCGCGTCGAGCTGACGGTTCCGGGCGACCAGGACGACGTCACGGCCCGCTGCGGCGAGGAGCCCGCCGACCACGCCGCCGATCGCGCCCGTCCCGACGACGAGGTAGCGCATCGGCGCGGCGCCTAGGTGTACTGACCACGAGGGTTGTTGACGTAGCGAGAGACCTCCGGGTCGAGTGGGGACTGTCTAGGAACCCGGCTCGATCACACGGAGGTCTCTCGTGTCTCACGGTAGTGCGCGGATGTTGCCGGTTGGCCGGCTGTTGATGGTGCAGCGGATCGCGGAGGGTCGTCCGGTGGCGCATGTCGCGGCCGAGCTCGGGGTCTCGCGCACCACGGCGTGGAAGTGGTGGCGTCGGTTCCAGGCCGAGGGCGAACCCGGGCTCATCGATCGTTCGAGCGTGGCGCACCACCACCCGCACCGCACCGCGGCGTGTGTGGAGACCCGGGTCCGGATCGCGCGGATGCTCACTCGTCGTGGCCCGGTCTGGATCGGTCACCACCTGGGGCTGCCAGCCTCGACGGTCGGGCGGATCCTGGTGCGACACCACGTCCCGTGCCTGCGCGAGTGTGACCCGTTGACCGGGCAGTTGATCCGGGCCTCGCGCCGTTCAGCGAACCGGTACGAGCATCCCTACCCGGGTTCACTGGTGCACATCGACGTCAAGAAGCTCGGCCGTATCCCCGACGGCGGCGGCTGGAGAGCGCACGGGCGCAGCGAAGAAGTTCGTGGCCGGGGTCTGGGCTATGACTATGTGCACACAGCCATCGATGACCACTCCCGGTTGGCCTACGCCGAGATCCATGACGACGAGAAGGGTGCGACGGCTGCCGCGTTCCTGACCCGTGCGATCGCGTTCTACGCCGCCCACGGCATCGCGGTCGAGCGGCTGATCACCGATAACGCATTCTCATACCGCCGATCGCTCGCGTTCCGCGATGCCGTCCTCGAGCTGGGCATCGTGCACAAGTTCATCAAGCCGCACTGCCCCTGGACCAACGGCAAAGTCGAGCGACTCAACCGCACCCTGGCCACCGAGTGGGCCTACTCCCGCGTTTTCGCCTCCAACGACGAGCGCGCCACCCTCTTGCCCATCTGGCTGACGCACTACAACCTGGAACGACCCCACCTCGGCATCGGCGGCCAACGCCCCATCGACCGCGTCAACAACGCTCCGGGTCAGTACACCTAGGCCACGCGCCCCTCGATCAGGGCGAGCAGGGTGCGTACGCCGACACCGGTCCCGCCGACCGGGGTGTACCCGTGGGCCGCCCGCTCGTTGAACGCGGGACCCGCGATGTCGAGGTGCGCCCACGGCGTCGTGCCGACGAACTCCTGCAGGAAGATCCCGGCGGTCAGCATCCCGCCGAACCGGTCGCTGATGTTCGCGATGTCCGCGACCTTCGACTTCAGGCCCGGGCGCAGGTCGGCCGGCAGGGGCATCGGCCAGAACTGCTCACCGGCGGTCCCCGCCGCCGACACGATCTCGGCGCGCACGTCGTCGGTGCCCATCACGGCGGACACCCGGTTGCCCAGCGCGATCATCTGCGCGCCGGTGAGCGTCGCGATGTCGATGACGACGTCAGGCTCCTCCGCGACCGCCTCGACGAGCCCGTCGGCCATGACCAGGCGGCCCTCGGCGTCCGTGTTGAGCACCTCGACGGTCTTGCCGCCGCGGATCGTGATGACGTCCGACGGCCGCTGAGCGGTCCCCGACGGCATGTTCTCCGCTAGGCACAGCCACCCGGTGACCGCCACGGGCAGCCCGAGCCGCGCGGCCGCGACGACCGTGTGCAGGACGGCGGCGGCGCCGGCCATGTCGGACTTCATGGCCTCCATCCCCGCCGCGGGCTTGATCGAGATGCCGCCGGAGTCGAACGTGATGCCCTTGCCGACGAGGGCGACCTTGGCCGCGGGACGCGAGGGCGAGTAGGCGATCTTGACCAGGCGCGGCCCGCGCGACGAGCCCTGACCGACACCCATGAGGCCGCCGTAGCCGCCGGCCAGCAGCGCCTTGTCGTCGATCACGGTCACGCGCAGACCCTTGGCGCCCGAGTCCTTGGCGGCCGCCTTGGCCAGGTCCGCGAACGCGGCGGGATAGAGGTCGTTCGGCGCCGTGTTCACCAGGTCGCGGGTGCCGTGCACGGCGGCGGCGAGCACGGACGCGCGATCGACACCGGCCTTGGTCGCGCGGTCTCGCGGGTGGGCGGTGATGATCTGGATCGTCGCGACGGGCGCCTTCGTCGAGCCGTTGTACCGCGCGTACGCGTACGCACCGAGCAGCGCGCCCTCGGCGACCGCGGCCACGGTCTCGGCATCGTCGGTGGGCAGGGCAAGCCCGACGCTCGCGGTCCCGGCGAGCTCCCGCGTCGCGGCACCCGCCGCCCGGCGCAGGGTCTCCGGGGTGAGCGGACCGGAGCCGACCCCCGTGAGCACCAGCACGGCCGCGGCGAGCCCGGTCCCGGGCAGCCGACGCACCTCGTCGGGGGCGCCGGTGACGCCCAGTGCGGCGGCCGACGACGCGAGGAGCGTGCGGAGCTCCTTGGGCAGTCGCTCGGCCCCGAGCACGACGGGCTGGTCGTCCTGCTGGGCGACGGCGACCACGAGGGCGTCGACGGAGAGGCGGGCAGGGTCCTGTGCGGTCAGCGTCACGGTCACCGTCCGACTATAGGTCGGGGCGCCGGTACGGTGGGGCACCGTGATCGTCCCCCTCGCGCTGCTCGTCGTCGCCCTGTGCGTCGCACTCGGCGGCTGGGCGCTGTGGTTCGTCGTCCGCGACCGCGCCGTGATCCTGCGTCAGCTCTGGGGTGGCGCGGTCGTCGAGGCCGTGCTGCTCGTGCAGGCGGTCGTCGCGGCGGTGCTCGCCCTCGCAGGCTCTCCCGACGTCGACGGCGTGCTGCTGTGGGGGTACGTCCTGACGCAGCTGTTCATCCTGCCCATCGCCGCGGCGTGGGCCTTCGCCGAGCGCACGCGCTGGAGCTCCGTGGTGCTGCTCATGGGCGCCCTGACCGTTGCCTTCCTGGAGTACCGACTCCTGCAGATCTGGGGGACCGTGTGACCGACGCCCGACCGACCCGTTCCACCGCCAGCGGCCCCGGGCGGGTGCTCGTGGCGATCTACGGCGTCCTCGCGCTCGCCGCGACCGCCCGCGGCCTGTTCCAGGTGACGACCAAGCTGTCGGAGGCGCCGGTGGCCTACCTGCTCTCGCTCGGCGCGGGCATCGTCTACATCGTCGCGACCATCGCGCTGGCCAAGGACTGGCGGACCGCCGCCTGGTGGGCCGTCAGCATCGAGATGGTCGGGGTGCTCACCGTCGGCATCTTGTCGCTCACGGTGGTCGACGACTTCCCCGACCAGACCGTGTGGTCGGCGTTCGGCCAGGGCTACGGCTACATCCCGGTGATCCTGCCGTTCCTCGGCCTGCTGTGGCTGTGGCGCACGGGCCGTCCCGTGACCACCGCCTAGGGTTGAGAGCGTGTACCGCCTGCTCTTCGACCTCGTCCTGCGTCGGATGGACCCCGAGCGCGCGCACGTGGTCGCGTTCGCGCTGATCCGTGGCGTCGCGCGGGTGCCGCTGCTGCGCCCCCTCGTCGCGCGAGTCTTCGCTCCGCCGGCCCAGGGTGAGGTCCAGGTCTTCGGCCGTCGGTTCCCTTCGCGGTTCGGGCTCGCGGCCGGGTTCGACAAGGACGCGGTCGGCGTCGCGGGTCTGACCATGCTCGGCTTCGGGTTCGTCGAGGTGGGCACCGTCACGGCGAAGGCCCAGCCGGGCAACGAGCAGCCGCGGCTGTGGCGCGTGCTCGATCAGCGGGCGCTGCGCAACCGGATGGGCTTCAACAACGAAGGGTCGGCCGACGTCGCCGCGCGCCTGCGTCGGCTGCGCGCGACCCCGGCGGGGCGCCGCCTCGTCGTCGGCGTGAACATCGGCAAGACGAAGGTGACACCGGCCGAGCACGCGTCGGTCGACTACGCGACGAGCGCCGGGCGGCTCGCGCCCTACGCGGACTATCTCGTGGTCAACGTGTCGTCGCCGAACACGCCCGGGCTGCGCGACCTGCAGTCGGTCGAGGCGCTGCGTCCGATCCTCGAGGCCACGCGCGTCGCGGCCGACGAGGCGACGGTCAAGGCCGGCAAGCCGGCCGTCCCCCTGCTCGTGAAGATCGCGCCGGACCTGTCCGACGAGGACGTCGACGCGGTGGCCGAGCTGGCGGCCGAGCTCGGGCTGGAGGGCGTGGTCGCGGTCAACACGACGATCGCCCACGAGCTCGGGCCGGGCGGCCTGTCGGGTCCGCCGGTGCTCGCCCGCGGGCTGGACGTCGTGGCCCGCCTGCGCAGCCGCCTCGGTCCGGACGCGGTGATCATCGGGGTCGGCGGCATCACCACGCCCGCCGACGCCCGCGAGTACGTCGCGGTCGGAGCGACGCTCGTGCAGGGCTACACCGGTCTGATCTACGAGGGACCCTTCTGGCCGGCGCGCATCACGCGGGCGCTCGGTGCAGACCAGGCCCGCCGATCGCCCACGCAGCGCAAGGCGGCCGTCTGATGGTGCTCCGACCGCAGTGGGAGTGGCGCTTCGACGGCGCCGACACCGAACCCGTGACGACCCCGGTGAGCCCGGTGTTCACCACGCAGTACGACGCCGAGCAGTGGCTCGGAGAGCACTGGCGCACGCTCGCGGCCCAGGGCGTGCACGCGGTCCGGCTGCTGCACGAGGGCCTGCAGGCCACGCCGACGTTGACGCTGCCCTACACCTAGACCATCGCGTGGACCCGATCCGACGTGGTCGTCGGCTCGGTCACACCCAGTCCCGCCCACGCCTCGGCCAGCCTCGCGACGCCCAGCCGCAGCCCGTCGGGGGACGTGCTGAACGGCAGCCGGAGGTTCCGCTCGAAGCTGCCGTCCACGCCGAACGCGGTCCCGGGCACGATCCGCACGCCGTACCGGCCCGAGATCGCCGAGAGCGCGCTGGACACCGGTGCGCCGAGGTCGGCCCAGAGGAACAGGCCGCCGCGGGGGATCGCGAACCGCCACGACGGGAGCTGCTGCCGCACCAGCCCGGCCAGCTCGTCCCGCTGCTCGCGCAGCACCGCACGCCTGCGGTCGAGCACGGCGTCGGGCTGAGCGAGCAGCTCGGTCACCACGAGCTGCTCGAGCAGCGGCGTGCCGATGTCGACGCTCGCGCGAGCCGTGGCCAGCCGCGACACCAGGTCCGGGTGGCCACGCACCCAGCCGACGCGCAGGCCGCCCCAGAACGACTTGGACGCGGACCCGATCGAGGCGACGAACGCGGACCCGGTCCCGTCGCCGGCGAACGACGACGGAGCAGGTCCCTCCATCGTCAGCTCGGCCATCACCTCGTCGCCCACGACGGTGGTGCGGTACCGACGGGCGAGGGCGCGCACGGCGGCGCGTTCCTCGTCGTCGAGCGACGTGCCCGTGGGGTTGTGGTGGGCGGGGATCAGGTAGACGAGCCGCGGCGAGACCTGTCGGATGGTCGACTCGAGAAGGTCGATGTCGAGCCCGTCCACCCCGAACGGCACGGGTACGGGACGGGCGCCGGCGGCGCGGACCACGTCGATGGCGTGCGGGTAGGTGGGGTGCTCGACCACCACCCGGTCGCCAGGACCGGCGTGCGCGTGCACGAGCAGGTGGATGGCCTGCTGTGCCCCGGTGGTCACCAGGATCTGGTCGGGGGTGGTCGGCGTGCCCCGGCGCGTGTACCAGCCGGCGATCGCCTCACGCAGGACCGGAACACCGAGGGGTGTGTAGCCCGTGCCGCCCAGGTGGCGGGGGAGCGCGTCGAGTGCGGCGAGGTAGCACCCGTGCAGGATCGACGGGGCCGACGGGGCGGCCATCGAGAAGTCGATGACGTCCTGCCCGTCGTCCCGCGACCCGGCGAACGGTGCGCGCGCACCCCGACCGCTCGGGAGCGTGGTGACGGTGCCGGAGCCGCGGCGGCTGACCAGGTAGCCCTCGTCCCGCAGGAGCCCGTAGGTGGCCGTCGTGGTGGTCCTGGAGACACCGGTCGCGTCGGCCAGCTCGCGCTCGCTGGGCAGCCGGGTGCTCAGCGGCAGGGTTCCCGACAGGATCGCGGCCCGCAGGGCATCCGCCAGTGCGACGTAGGCCGGGCCGGTTCGCTGCCAGGCGCCGAGCACGGAGCGCAGGCGGTGGCCGCCGATGCGTCGGTCGGTCGGGAGCTCGTTCATGGTGCCACGATGACAGAAGTGGCTATGGATTGAAAGGCCATGATTGAGCCAATCTTGGTGACCATGAGCATGTGGCTATCGATCCTTCTGGTTCTCCTCCTCGTCGCGGCGATCGCCGGTCCGGCGACCGTCGGCGTCCTGCGTCTGCACCGCAGACCGACCCGCGAGCCGCGGTACGGCTGGACCGAGTGGAACTTTCGGTGACGCGCCGGCTCGGGCAGCTGCTCGTCGGGCTCGTCCTCTACGCGGCGTCGATCGCGATGGTCGTCCACGCCGACCTGGGGTCGATGCCGTGGGACGTCCTCACGCAGGGCATCGTGAAGCACACCGGCCTGTCGTTCGGCATGGTGACGCTTCTGACCGGCGTCGTCGTCCTGGCGTGCTGGGTCCCGCTCCGGCAGCGCCCGGGCGTGGGCACCGTAGCCAATGTCGCGGTGATCAGCGTGCTCGTCGACCCGTTCTTCGCGGTGCTCGACCACCTGCCCGACCCGTTGCCGATCGGTGCGCGCATCGCGCTCGCCGTCGGGGGCGTCGTGCTGAACGGCGTGGCGACCGGCCTGTACGTCGGCGCCCGCCTGGGTCCGGGTCCGCGCGACGGGCTCATGACGGGCCTCGTCGCGCGGACCGGGTGGTCGATCCGGCTCGTGCGTACGGGCATCGAGGTGGTCGTGATCACGGCCGGCTGGATCCTCGGCGGCACGTTCGGGCCGGCCACGGTGCTGTACGCGCTCGCGATCGGGCCGCTCGTGCACGTGTTCCTGCCGCTGTTCACCGTCCCGACGCCCGACTCCGTGCGGACGACGGAGCCGGACGTTGCGCGGGTGTAGGTCAGCGGGGTCCGGGCGCGTTCCGGGCGGTCTCGGCCGGGTCGTCGACGACGGCGTCGCCGAGGATCGTGTCGATCCGCGCGAGCAGCTCGGCGGGGATGACGACGCCCGACGCGCGCACGTTCTCCGTGACCTGCTCGGGCCGCGACGCACCGATGATCGCGGACGCGACGTTCGGGTTCTGCAGCACCCAGGCGACGGCCAGCTGGGCCATCGACAGCCCGAGCTCGTCGGCGACGGGCCTCAGGTCCTGGACGCGCGCAAGCATGTCGGGCCGCTCGAGGAAGCGGCCGATGAATCGTGCGCCGCCCTTCTCGTCGGTGGCTCGCGACCCTTCCGGTACCGGCTGGCCCGGCAGGTACTTGCCGGTGAGCACGCCCTGCGCGACCGGCGACCAGACGATCTGCGACAGCCCGAGCTCGGCGGACGTGGGGACGACCTCGCCCTCGATGACCCGCCAGAGGGCCGAGTACTGGGGCTGGTTCGAGATCAGGTGGACGCCGAGCTCCTGGGCGAGCGCGTGACCAGCACGGATCTGCGGCGCCGACCACTCGCTGACGCCGATGTACAGCGCCTTGCCGGCCCGCACGACGTCCGCGAACGCCTGCATCGTCTCCTCGAGCGGCGTCGACTCGTCGTACCGGTGCGCCTGGTAGAGGTCGACGTAGTCGGTCTGCAGGCGCCGCAACGAGCCGTCGATCGACTCGAGGATGTGCTTGCGGGACAGGCCCGAGTCGTTGGCGCCGCCGGGGCCCGTGGGCCAGTAGACCTTGGTGAAGATCTCCAGGCCCGCGCGACGCTCGCCCTGCAGAGCCTCGCCGAGGACGGTCTCGGCCTTGGTGTTCGCGTAGACGTCGGCGGTGTCGAAGCTGGTGATCCCGGCGTCGAGCGCGGCGCGGACGCAGGCCTTCGCGGTGTCGTTCTCCACCTGCGAGCCGTGCGTCAGCCAGTTGCCGTAGGTGATCTCGGTGATCTTGAGGCCGGAGCGGCCGAGGTAGCGGTAGGAAACCATTCCTCGACCCTAGCGGGGGTACTGACCCCGCTTGACCTGCGGCTTGGGCAGGCGCGACCGGCGGATCTGCAACGCCCGGACGACCGTGTAGAACGGCGCGCCCTTGAGCGGGACGTCGGCGCCGAACTTGGCGATCAGGCGCTTCTTGGTGCTGCGCCACAGGAACCACGCGTCGATGGAGAACAGGATCATGTACGCGTACAGCGCGACGATCGCGCCGCCCGCGAGGATCGTGTTCCTGAACACCAGCTGCACGACGATGAGCAGCACGGCGATCGGGAGCACGAACTCACCGAGGTTCCAGCGGGCATCCACGCAGTCGCGCATGAACCGACGCTGCGGACCCCGGTCCTTGAGCGGCATGTGCCTCTCGTCGCCGCTCTGCATCGCCGAGTACTCGAGGTTGCGCTGCTTCTTGCGCGCGTCGGCCTGCGCGCGGGTGGCGCCCTTGCGGTCGGAGCTGACCAGCGGGCGCTTGTTGGCCGCCTCGGCCTCCTTGCGCTTCGGCGTCGGGCGACCCTTGCCTGCGGGCTCGGCGGGGCCCTCCGACAGGGCGGGTTGCGGGTCGTTGCTGCGTCCGGGCACGGGTCAAGGGTAGTCGAGTAGCGTGCTGAGACGTGACCGATCACCAGACAGCACCCGACGACCGCACCGAGGCCCTGCGTCGGCGGACGGCCGACCTCTTCACCGCACTTCGTGCGGACCTCGAGACGCTGGTGCGGATTCCCAGCGTCTCCAACGCCGAGTTCGACCAGGCGCACGTCGCCGCGAGCGCGCAGGCCGTCGTGGGTCTGCTGCACGGCGTGGGTTTCGACGACGTGCAGGTGCTGCACGTCGGCGGTGGGGCCCCGGCCGTCGTGGGTCGTCGGCCCGCGCGCGCCGGCGCTCCGACGGTCCTGCTCTACGCCCACCACGACGTCCAGCCGCCGGGCGACGACGCGGACTGGCAGTCGCCGCCGTTCGAGCCGACCGAGCGCGACGGCCGCCTCTACGGACGCGGTGCCGCCGACGACAAGGCGGGGATCATCGCGCACGTCGGAGCCCTGCGGGTGCTCGGCGACGATCTCGGCGTGGGCGTGACGGTGTTCGTCGAGGGCGAGGAGGAGATCGGCTCGCCCACGTTCCTGCCGTTCCTGGAGGCGCACCGCGACCTGCTCGCGGCGGACGTGATCGTGGTCGCGGACTCCACCAACTGGGCGGTGGGCGTGCCGGGCCTGACCACGTCGTTGCGCGGCCTGGTCGACTGCGTCGTCGAGGTCGGCGTGCTCGACCACGCCGTGCACTCGGGGATGTTCGGCGGGGCGGTGCTCGACGCACCCACCCTGCTGGCTCGCCTGATCACGACGCTGCACGACGACGCCGGCGATGTTGCCGTCGCCGGGCTGGTGCGGGCGGCCGACCCGTCGGTCGACTACGACGAGGCGGCGTTCCGCGCGGACGCGGGCGTCCTCGACAGCGTGCGTCTGGCCGGGACCGGCCCGATCACCGCCCGCCTGTGGACCCGTCCTGCGATCGGCGTCATCGGTCTGGACGCGCCCCGCGTCGCGAGCGCGTCGAACACCATCACGCCTCGGGCGTCGGCCAAGCTGTCGGTGCGGCTGGCCCCGGGCCAGGACCCCGCCGCCGCGATGGTCGCGCTGCGCAGCCACCTGCTGGAGCACGCACCGTTCGGCGCCCGGGTGACGGTCACCGACGGCGAGACGGGCAAGCCGTTCCAGGCGCCGGCCGACTCCCCGGCGATGCAGGCGGCGCGCTGGGCGTTCGCTCAGTCGTGGGGCACGGAGCCGGTCGACATCGGTGTGGGCGGCTCGATCCCGTTCATCGCCGACCTGCTGGACGTGTTCCCGGACGCGTCCATCCTGGTCACCGGCGTCGAGGACCCGGACAGCCGCGCGCACGGCGCGAACGAGTCGGTGCACCTGGGCGAGCTGCAGCACGTCGTGCTGGCCGAGGCGCTGCTGCTGGAGAAGCTCGCGCGGGGCTGATCAGACGACCGTGACGTAGTGCTCCACCACGGGGAACGGGTCGTAGAAGTGGTGGAGCAGCTCGCGCCACGCGACGTACTGCTCGGACTCGCGGAAGCCGACCGTGTGCGCCTCGACCGAGTCCCAGCCGATGAGCAGCAGGTAGGTGCCCGGGCGCTCGAGGTTCCGGGAGACGCGCACCCCGCGGCACCCGGGCATCGCCTGGACCAGCGGGAGGGCCTGCTCCAGCGCGCGCTCGAACGCCTCCCGCGCCCCGGCGCGGACGGGCAGCAGGGCGTGCTCGAGCACGGGTGCGGCGAGCAGGTCGCTCATACCGGTGGCTGGGGGTCGTACTGGATGCCGCGGCGCACGGTGCGGGCGACCTCGACCGACTCGAGGCGGGCGACGAGGTGCAGCGCCATGTCGATCCCGGCCGAGACCCCGGCGGAGGTGACGAGGTCGCCGTCGTCGACGAACCGCGACTCGGTGTCGGCCAGCACGTCCGGCTCCAGCTCGAGCAGCTCGTCGAACGCCGCCCAGTGCGTGGTCGCGGGCCGCCCGCTGAGCAGCCCCGCCGCGGCGTAGACGAGGGCGCCGGTGCACACGCTGGCGAGCAGGGGAGTCGTCGCGCGCATCTCGTGCACCCAGGCCAGGTGCTCCGGCTGCCGCAGCAGGAGGCGCGTGCCGTGCCCGCCCGGGTAGACGAGCACGTGCACCGGCCCGAGGTCCGCGACGCTCGTGTCCGGCACGAGCCGGAGCCCTTTCGCGCACTGGACGCCGCCCCCGTCGAGCGAGAACGTCAGCACCTCGGGATGCAGGTCGGAGCTGTCGGCCCAGTACTTCAGCACCTCGTACGGGCCGACGACGTCCAGCTCCTCGGCGCCGTCGAACACGAAGATCCCGACGCGCAAGCCGTTCCCGGTGGACACCTCAGTACCCGGGCAGGGCGAGCATCTGGTCCAGCGCGACCCGGGCCCAGTGGGCGACGTCCGCGTCCACGACGACCTGGTTCACGGTCCGGCCCGCGAGCAGCGACTCCATGGCCCACACGAGGTGCGGCAGGTCGATCCGGTTCATGGTGGAGCAGAAGCAGACGGTCGAGTCGAGGTAGTGGATGTTCTTGTCCGGGTGGGCCGCGGCGACCCGGCGGACGAGGTTGAGCTCGGTGCCGATCGCCCACGACGTGCCGGGCTCGGCCGCGTCCAGAGCCTTGATGATGTACTCCGTCGAGCCCACCATGTCGGCCGCCGTGACGACCTCGTGCTTGCACTCGGGGTGCACCAGCACGGTCACGCCGGGCACGGCCGCGCGGATGTCGGTGACGTTGCGCTCGGAGAACCTGCCGTGCACCGAGCAGTGCCCGCGCCACAGGATCATGCGCGCGTTCTTCAGCTGCTCCGTGGTCAGGCCGCCGCCGGGCTTGCGCGGGTCGAACACGACGCAGTCCTCGAGCGACAGACCGAGCTGGAGCACCGCGGTGTTCCGGCCGAGGTGCTGGTCGGGCATGAAGAGGACCTTGCCCGAGCCCTCGAGGCCGCCCACTTGGTCGAAGGCCCACCGCAGCGCGACGTGTGCGTTGGACGACGTGCAGATCGTGCCGCCGTGCCGCCCGGTGAACGCCTTGATGGCGGCCGTCGAGTTCATGTACGTCACGGGGACGGTGTCGTCGGCGATCCCGGCGTCCGCCAGCACGTCCCAGGCGTCCTCGACCTGGTCGATCGCCGCCATGTCGGCCATGGAGCAGCCGGCCGCGAGGTCGGGCAGGATCACGCGCTGGTGGTCGGAGGTGAGGATGTCCGCCGACTCGGCCATGAAGTGCACGCCGCAGAACAGGATGAACTCGGCCTCCGGCCTCGCCGCAGCCTCGCGCGCGAGCTTGAACGAGTCGCCGGTGACGTCCGCGAACTCGATCACCTCGTCGCGCTGATAGTGGTGGCCGAGCACGAAGGCGCGGGTGCCCAGTGCTTCGCGGGCGACGCGGGCCCGCTCGACGAGGTCCGGGTCGCTGGCTGCAGGGAGGTCGCCGACGCACTCGACACCACGCTCGGAGGCGAGGTCGATGCCGCGTCCCAGCAGCAGAAGCGCCGACGGAGCCGGCTCGGAGAAGGTGCTGCGATCCGTGGTCACGCTCACGCGCCGATCCTCGCACACGGTTCGGTGCGCCGGTCCGGCGTGCCACGATGCACGGCGTGCGCGTCCTCATCGCCCCCGACAGCTTCGGCTCGAGCCTCACGGCCGACGAGGCCGCCGACGTCATCGCCGATGCGTGGCGGGCGGTCGCACCGGACGACGACGTGCTCGTGTGCCCACTGTCCGACGGCGGGCCGGGTTTCGTCGCGACTCTCCACCGCGCTCTCGGCGGGTCGTTGGTGCCGGTCGCCGTCTCGTCGCCCGTCGGTGCGCCCGTCCCCGTCGTGTTCCTGCGCGTCGGCACCACGGCCTACGTGGAGTCCGCGCAGGCGGTGGGTCTGCCGCTCGTCCCCGCCGCCCTCCGGGACCCGGGCCGGACGACCACCCGGGGCCTGGGCGAGCTGCTCGCTGCGGCGCTCGCCGGTGGAGCGACCCGGCTGGTGGTCGGGCTCGGAGGCTCCGCGACGAACGATGCCGGCGCCGGGGCGCTCGTCGGGCTCGCGGACGGTCTCGGCGTCGGAGGCCTCTCGCCGCAGCTCGCCCGGGGCGGGGCCGCGCTGGCCGACGTGACCACCGACGACCTCGCCGGCCTGCGGAGCCTGCGTGACAGGCTCCGTGGGATCGACGTCGTCGTCGCGACCGACGTGGACGTCCCACTGCTGGGTCTGCAAGGCGCGAGCGCGGGCTTCGCGCCGCAGAAGGGGGCCACACCCGAGCAGGCGCAGGCCCTCGAACGCTCGCTCGCCGACTTCGCGCACGTGGCGACCGCGGCCCTCGGCGACGCCGTCCGTCCCGACCTCATGGCCGGAGCCCGGGCCGCGTCCGCGACGACCCGCCTGACCACGGCGCCGGGTGCGGGCGCCGCGGGTGGCCTCGGCTTCGGGCTGGCCCTGGTCGGGGGACGGCTGGTCCCGGGCTCGGCCTTCGTCGCGGACGCCGTCGGGCTCGATGCCCGGATCGCCGACGTGGACGTCGTCGTGACGGGCGAGGGTCGGTTCGACTGGCAGTCGCTGCACGGCAAGGCGACGTCGGAGGTCGCCGCTCGGGCGCTGGCCCACGGGGTGCCGACGATCGTGCTGGCCGGTGAGGTGCTGGTGGGTCGTCGCGAGCTCTCCGCCGCCGGTGTCACGGCGGCCTACGCGGTCGCGGAGACCCCGGAGGGCGTCCGCGCGGCCCTCGAGGCGCCGGCCTCGACGCTCGCGGCCCGAGCCACCCGGATCGCCCGCACCTGGTCGCGCTGACCGACGCGTGCGCCGACCCGTGCGCCGACACGACCCGTGCGACGCACGGCACACCGACGAACCTGCGGGGGAGACGTACCCTGGAGGGGAACAACCCGGCGTCCGGTGCTGTTGCGGACAGTCAGCAGACGCGAGCACCACCCCGTGAGCCCACTGGAGAAACCATGAGCGAGACCACGCAGGAGACCACGACGCACGGCGTCCTCCTCACCGACATCGCCGCCGGCAAGGTGCGCAGCCTCCTCGAGCAGGAAGGCCGCGACGACCTGCGTCTGCGCGTCGCCGTCCAGCCCGGTGGCTGCTCCGGCCTGATCTACCAGCTGTACTTCGACGAGCGCGTGCTCGACGGCGACGCCCTGAAGGACTACGACGGCGTCGAGGTCGTCGTGGACCGCATGAGCGTCCCGTACCTCGAGGGCGCGACGATCGACTTCGCCGACACCATCGAGAAGCAGGGCTTCACGATCGACAACCCCAACGCGGGCAGCGCCTGCGCGTGCGGCGGCTCGTTCAGCTGATCTCCTGACCGAGGGCCCCGGTGGACGCCGGGGCCCTTCGTCATGCCTGGGTGCGGACGGTCAGCGCATGGACGCCGTCCTGCTCGGTCGCCTCGACCATGACGTGACCGCGCAAGCGGGCCCACGCCGGCACGTCGTGCACGGCCGCCGGGTCCGTGGCGAGCACGGTCAGGGTGCTGCCGACGGGGGCCTCCTTGGCTGCCCGGGCGAGGCGGATCACCGGCGCCGGGCACCGCAGCCCGCGGGCGTCGACGACGATCACAGCGCGCCGACCCCCCACGCCTCGCGGACGCCGGCGACGATCCCCGGCAGCTCGTCCAGGAACCGGTCCACGTCGGCCGACCGGGTGCCGCGCGGGAGCGCGAGCCGGATGTTCCCGTGGGTGAGAGCCCCCATCGCGGCCAGCACGTGGCTCGGCTCGAGCGCGCTGGACGTGCAGGCCGACCCCGAGCCGACGGCGAAGCCGCGGGCGTCCAGCGCGCCGAGGAGCGCCTCGCCCTCGACGTACAGGCAGGAGAACGTCAGGACGTGGGGGAGGCGGTCCTCCGGGTCGCCGACCACGTCGACGTCGGGGACCTCGGCCGCGACGCGGCTCCGGATCCGGTCGACGAGCGGGCGTCGGTCGTCCGGCGCCGCGGTGGCCGCCTGCAGAGCGACCGCAGCGGCCAGGGCGGCAGGGACGCTGACGCCGCCGGGGAACCACCGGTCCTCGTCCTCGGGCCAGTCGGGGGAGCGCCGCACACCGGCGCGCGTGACGAGCACGCCGATCCCGCCGGGCCCGCCCCAGTCACCGGCGTCGCCGGCGAGCACGTCCCAGCTGTCACCGACGCGCAGGTGGCCGAGGCTCGCGCCGGCGTCCACGACGAGCGGGACGCCTGCTCCGTGCGCAGCCGCGTGCACGGCGTCGACGGGCTGCAACGTGCCGACCTCGCCGTTCGCGTGCTGCAGGGCCGCCACGGCGACGCCGGGCCGACGCACCGCCTCGACGAACGCGGCGACGTCGACGCGGCCGGTCGCGTCGACCGGCACGGTGACGCGGTTGCCGGCGAAGTCGGCCGCGTTGAGCACGGCGGCCCGTTCGACCGCGCCGACGACGATCTCGCTGCCCGTCCGTCGGCGCCCGCGCGCGACGGACCGGACCGCTCCGTGCAGCGCCGCGACGTGGGACGGGGCGAGGTCGACGTCCTGCGTCCGGGCACCGACGACGGCCGCGATCGCCTCCCGTGCACCGTCCAGGAGCATGCGGGCCCGCCGTCCCTCGGCGTGCAACCGACGCGGGTCCGCCCAGCCCTGGTCGAGGGCCTCCACGAACGCCGAACGCGCCTCCGGCAGCAGAGGGGCGCGCCCGCCGGCGTCGAGCACGACGCGCCCGGCAGTGGCGTCGGTCACAGCGGGCGTCTCACGGTGCCCTGCGGTCCGGGGCTCGCCATCAGCGCTCACGCACGCACCGTAACCCCGCCAGGCCGGTGAGCAGGCGGGAGACGATGCGGTCGGACACGTGTGCGCGCACCGCCCAGGGGGGCCCGACGTGACGAGCGTCGTGCTGACACGGCGTCGTCAACGGCCGTCGTCAGCACGAAACGAGCGGCCCGGGGCGCTAGGCTGCACGAGTTGAGGACGAAGGTCCCGGACGGCGCCGCGCAGCAGTGCGGGAGCGTCGTCGGGACGCGAGTGAGAGGTCCCCCCGTTGCACCCGGACACCCCCCGTCGCAAGCGGCGGCCAGCGTTGGTCTTCGCTGGTCTGCTTGCCGTCGTCGTCGTCGCACTCAGCGGTTGTTCCGCACAGGTGCAGCGCGGCTGGCTCCCTGGCTCGTCTGAGCACGAGATCACCAACCAGACAGGTCGGATCACCAACCTGTGGGTCGGCTCGTGGATCGCCGCGCTCGTCGTCGGCGTCATCACCTGGGGCCTGATCCTGTGGTGCGTCACCGTCTACCGGAAGCGCAAGGCGGACGACACCCTGCCCGTGCAGCTCCGCTATCACGTGCCGCTCGAGATCATGTACGTGATCCTGCCGATCATCATGGTCGGGGTGCTCTTCTACTACACGAACCGCGACACCACGGCGATCGTCGACACCTCAGCCGAGACCCAGAACCACGTCCAGGTCATCGGCAAGCAGTGGAGCTGGGACTTCAACTACCTCGACGACGACGCGTACGAGACCGGCCAGCACGCGCAGAACGTCGGCAGCGCCGGCACCGGTGTGCTCCGGTCCCAGGTCACCCTCTGGCTCCCGGTCGACGAGTCCGTCGACTTCACGCTCAACTCGCGGGACGTCAACCACTCGTTCTGGGTGCCCGCGTTCTTGATGAAGATGGACCTGATCCCGGGCAAGACCAACTCGTTCCAGATCACGCCCAAGGTCATCGGGCTGTACGAGGGCAAGTGCGCCGAGCTCTGCGGTGAGTACCACTCGTCGATGCTGTTCAACGTGAACGTCGTCTCGCGTGCCGCCTACGACGCGCACATCGAGGAGCTCAAGGCGAAGGGCCAGGAAGGCTCGCTCGGCCTCGAGTACAGCCGTAGCCAGGACACAGCGCCGGACCCGGCGAAGGAAGGCGAGAACTGATGGCCGCCGTCGCGGAGCACATCCCCGGTCTGGCGCCACAGCGTCAGACCCTCGGCCGCACGGTGATCAAGTGGGTCACCTCCACGGACCACAAGACCATCGGGTACCTGTACCTGATCACGTCGTTCGTCTGGTTCGCGATCGGTGGCACGCTCGCGCTGCTCATCCGCGCCGAGCTCTTCGACCCGGGCATGCAGGTGTTCCAGTCGAAGGAGCAGTACAACCAGGCGTTCACCATGCACGGCACGATCATGCTGCTGCTGTTCGCCACGCCCCTGTTCGCCGGGTTCGCCAACGTCATCATGCCGCTGCAGATCGGTGCGCCTGACGTCGCGTTCCCGCGCCTGAACATGCTGGCGTACTGGTTCTTCTTCTTCGGCGGCTCGATCGCCGGCGCCGGGTTCTTCACACCGCAGGGCGCCGCCTCGTTCGGCTGGTTCGCCTACGCCCCGTTGTCCGACACGGTGTACTCACCGGGCCTCGGGGGAGACCTCTGGGTGTTCGGTCTGGCGCTCGCCGGGTTCGGCACGATCCTCGGTGCCGTCAACTTCATCACCACCATCGTCACCATGCGCGCCCCGGGCATGACGATGTTCCGGATGCCGATCTTCACCTGGAACACCCTGGTGACGTCACTTCTCGTGCTCATGGCGTTCCCGCCGCTGGCCGCCGCGCTGTTCGCGCTCGGCGCCGACCGACGGTTCGGCGCGCAGGTGTTCAACCCCGAGAACGGCGGCGCCATCCTCTGGCAGCACCTGTTCTGGTTCTTCGGGCACCCCGAGGTCTACATCATCGCCCTGCCGTTCTTCGGCATCATCACCGAGATCCTGCCGGTGTTCAGCCGCAAGCCGATCTTCGGCTACCGCGGACTGGTGTACGCCACGATCGCGATCGCCGCCCTGTCCGTCACCGTGTGGGCGCACCACATGTACGTCACGGGCTCGGTCCTGCTCCCGTTCTTCTCGTTCATGACCATGCTCATCGCGGTGCCCACCGGTGTGAAGTTCTTCAACTGGATAGGCACGATGTGGCGGGGCAAGCTCACGTTCGAGACACCCATGCTCTGGACCATCGGCTTCCTGATCACGTTCCTGTTCGGCGGCCTGACGGGCATCATCCTGTCCAGCCCGGCGCTCGACTTCTCGCTGTCCGACTCCTACTTCGTCGTGGCGCACTTCCACTACGTGGTGTTCGGGACCGTCGTGTTCGCCATGTTCGCGGGCTTCTACTTCTGGTGGCCCAAGATGACCGGCCGGATGCTCGACGAGCGGCTGGGCAAGATCCACTTCTGGATGCTCTTCGTCGGCTTCCACACCACGTTCCTGATCCAGCACTGGCTGGGCGTCAAGGGCATGCCGCGCCGCTACGCGGACTACTCGCCGGCCGACGGCTTCACGACGATGAACCAGGTGTCCACGATCGGCGCCGTCCTCCTCGCCGCGTCGACGTTGCCGTTCCTCTGGAACGTCTACATCACGTGGCGCAACGCGCCGCTGGTGACCGTCGACGACCCGTGGGGATATGGCGCGTCGCTCGAGTGGGCCACCAGCTGCCCGCCGCCGCGCCACAACTTCACGTCGCTGCCGCGCATCCGCTCCGAGCGCCCCGCGTTCGACCTGCACCACCCGGAGGTCGCCGCGATGGACTTCGTCGAGCCTGACCCCGGCCCGTTCGACTGGGAGGCCGACCGACGCGGTGAGACGGCGCTCGGCGTCGAGCGCACGGTGAACGGCACGGGCGCTGCCGAGCAGTCGACCGCGACGATCGTCGAGGAACGGCCCGCGGCAGCGGACGGAGAGGACGAGAAGTGAAGCTCGAGACCAAGCTCTTCCTCTACGGCGTCCTGTTCTTCGTCCCGATCGGGCTGATCTACGCCTGGTGGAGCGGTGGCGAGGCCGTCGGTACGATCGGGATCCCGCTCGTCGGCGGCCTGGTCGGCATGATCGGCGCCTATTTCGCCCTGCTCGGGCGGCGCATCGACGAGCGTCCCGAGGACGACCCGAACGGCGAGATCGAGCAGGGTGCCGGCGACCAGGGCGTCTACAGCCCGTGGAGCTGGTGGCCGTTGGTGCTCGGTTCGGCCGCCGCGATCGTCTTCGCGGGCTTCGCGGTCGGGTTCTGGCTCTCCGGTATCGGCCTCGTGCTCGCCATCATCGGCCTCGTCGGCTGGGTGTTCGAGTACTCCCGCGGCCAGCACGCCCACTGAGGTCCTGACTGCGGGGTCTGCACCCCGTCGGTGCGTCCTGCTAGCGTCCAAGCCATGAGGCATCCCCACGCCGTCGTGGCACGCTCCCTGCTGGTCGTCACGCTGGTCGGTGCGGCTCTGAGTGCCTGTGCCGGCAGCAGCGGCTCCTCCGGCTCGGCGCTCACGTCCAGCGACGTCACGGGAACGTGGTCGGAGCCGAGCTCCAAGCCGGTGGTCGAGCTCGAGCTCCTCGCGGACGGTTCCGTCAGTGGGTCCGACGGCTGCAACAAGATGAACGGCACGTGGAAGATCGACGGCTCCGAGATTCAGTTCGGGCCCTTCGCGGCGACCATGATGGCGTGCGAGAACGTGGACACGTGGCTGTCCGGAGCGTCCAAGGCGACGGTCGACGGAAGCACGATGACGATCCTCGACGACGGCAGCAAGAAGATCGGGACGCTCGAGAAGCAGTCCTGACCGCCGAACCACCCAGGGCCCGCACTCGGCGACGAGTACGGGCCCTGAGGCGTTCTGCGGGGCGTGCAGCGGGTCAGACGGCCACGATCAGGCCGGCGGTCTGCGTGCGCGCACGGTCGAACCGAGCGGCCGCGTCGGCCCAGCTGACGATGTTCCACCAGGCCTTGACGTAGTCCGCCTTGACGTTGACGTAGTCGAGGTAGAACGCGTGCTCCCACATGTCGAGCACGACTACCGGCACGAGGCCGAGCGCGATGTTGCTCTGCTGGTCGTAGAGCTGGACGATGACGAGCTTCTGCCCGATCGAGTCCCAGGCGAGGATCGACCAGCCGGAACCCTGGATGCCCAGGGCGTTGGCGGCGAAGTGCTTCTGGAACGCCTCGAAAGAGCCGAAGAACTCGTCGACCGCGGCACCCAGCTCGCCGGTGGGCTTGTCGCCGCCCTCGGGGGAGAGGTTCTGCCAGAAGACCGAGTGGTTGACGTGTCCGCCGAGGTTGAACGCGAGGTTCTTCTCGTGGAGGTTCACCGCGGCGAAGTCGTCGGCGGCCCGGGCCGCCGCGAGCTTCTCGAGGGCCGTGTTCGCGCCGAGGACGTAGGCCGCGTGGTGCTTGTCATGGTGCAGCTCCATGATGCGCCCGGAGATGTGCGGCTCGAGCGCCGCGTAGTCGTAGGGCAGATCCGGAAGCGAGTAGTCAGCCATGCGTGAGTACCTCTCCTGCGTCGGTATGGGGCTGTCCGCCCCTGAGAAACGAAGAAGCGGGCGGTTCGCCGTGACGGCGAGCCGCCCGACTCCTCGAACAACTCTTGCTCAGGATCAGTGATTCCGCCCGTCAGGGGCCGTCTCATCCTGCGGATCCACCAGGTGCTGACCGCCCCCGACGGCTCCGGCCGAGGTGAGCTCGGCGGGCCCGCGGTCGCCGCTCTCGAGCGCGTCGTGCGCGCCGTGCGAGTGAGCCGCGACCAGCTCGGTCGGTGTGACCGGCTCGATGCGGTCCTCGTAGAACGTCTGCGAGAGCCGCTGACGCATGCGGTCCAGCCGGTAGCCCTTGCGACGCACGCCGCGCGAGTCCTCGGCCGGCTCGATCTCCAGCGGGCGGGTGTTGTCCTGCTGCACCCGCAGCCAGCGCTCGTGCTCGTTGAGCGGCTTGTGCACCTCGATGTACTCGCCGTTGGCGAACCGCACGATGCGGCCTGTCTCGTGGCCGTGCAGGACCAGCTCGCGGTCCCGGCGCTGGAGGCCGAGGCAGATGCGCTTGGTGATCCAGAACGCGAACCACGGGCCGAGGAAGATCAGCGCGCGGAACGTCCAGGTGATGTCGTTGATCGACAGGTGGAAGTGCGTCGCGATCAGGTCGTTCGACCCGGCGAGCACGAGAATGAAGAACGCCGTCAGGAGCGAGACGCCGAACGCCGTGCGGAACGGCCGGTTGCGCGGCCGGTCGAGCACGTGGTGCTCCCGGTTGTCGCCGGTGGCGAACGCCTCGATGAAGGGATAGAGCGCGAGCCCCGTGAACAGGATCCCCGGCACGACCATGGCCGGGATGATCACGTTCAACGAGAGCGTGTACTGGCCTATGACCACCTCGGCGAAGCCGGGCATCAGACGCAGCGATCCCTCGAGGAAGAGCATGTACCAGTCCGGTTGTGCGCCGGCCGAGACGGGTGAGGGGTCGAACGGCCCGTAGTTCCAGACGGGGTTGATCGTCATCGTCGCCGCCATCAGTGCGATGACGCCGAACACCAGGAAGAAGTAGCCGCCGGCCTTCGCCACGTAGATGGGGAACAGCGGGTAGCCGACGACGTTCTTGTTGGAACGTCCCGAGCCGGGGTACTGCGTGTGCTTGTGCAGCACGACGAAGAACAGGTGCAGGCCGATGAGCGCCAGGATGATTCCCGGGATCAGCAGGATGTGCACCGTGAACAGGCGCGGGATCAGGACCTCGCCCGGGAACTGGCCACCGAAGATGAAGTACGACGTGTAGCTGCCGATGATCGGGATGGCCCGCACGACGCCGTCGGTGATCCGCAGGCCGTTGCCCGACAGCACGTCGTCGGGGAGCGAGTAGCCCGAGAAGCCGGCCAGCAGGCCCAGGATCATGAGCGTGAAGCCGACCAGCCAGTTGACCTCGCGGGGCTTGCGGAACGCGCCCGTGAAGAACACGCGCATCATGTGCGTGACGATCGAGGCCATGAAGATCAAGGCGGCCCAGTGGTGGATCTGCCGCATGAGCAGACCGCCGCGCACCTCGAACGAGAGCTTCAGCGTCGAGGCGAACGCTTCGGACATGTGCTGACCCTGCAGCGCCGTCCACGGGCCGTTGTACACGACCTCGTTCATGCTCGGCACGAAGAAGAGCGTGAGGAAGACGCCCGAGATCAAGATGGTGATGAAGCTGTAGAGCGCGATCTCACCGAGCAGGAAGGACCAGTGGTCCGGGAAGATCTTGCGCGCGAAGACCTTGACCGCGGTGCCGATGCCGGTCCGCTGGTCGAGGTAGTCCGCCGTGCCCGCCGCGATCTTCTCGACCGGGGACGGGGTGGAGGTGGTCGTCACGTCAGACGCTCCCAGAAGCTCGGGCCGACGGGCTCGTGGAAGTCGCTCTGAGCGACCAGGTAGCCCTCGTCATCAACGGTGATCGGCAGCTGCGGCAGTGGCCGCTTCGCCGGTCCGAACACGACCCGCGCGCCGTCCGCGACGTCGAACGTCGACTGGTGGCACGGGCACAGGAGGTGGTGAGTCTGCTGCTCGTACAGCGCGACCGGACAACCCACGTGGGTACAGATCTTCGAGTATGCGACGATCCCGTTGTAGGACCAACTCTTCTTGTTCGGAGCTTCCTTGAGCTCCGAAGGATCGAGCCGGACCATCAGGACGATCGACTTGGCCTTCTCGTCCAGCGGGTGCGCCTGCAGGTCGAGCTTGTCCGGGATGACGTGGAAGACGGAGCCGATGGTGACGTCGGAGGCCTTGATGGGCCGGCCGCTCGGGTCCGTCGTGAGGCGGGTGCCCTTCTTCCACATCGTGTGCTTGAACTGCCCGACGTTCCAGTCGCCACCGACGTTGCCGATGATCGGGACGAGGATCGCGAGCGGGAACAGCGCCAGCGCGCCGAGCATCGTGCCCTGCAGCAGGGTCCGGCGGCCGATCGCGGAGTCGGCTGCGCCCTCCTTGAGCACCTCGACCGCGGCCTCGCGGGTCTCGTCGGAGCTGCGCTGCTCGTGCCGCTCCTCGGACTTCTCGTGGTCGTTCATCAGGGCCTTGCCCCAGTGCACGGCAGCGATTCCGATGCCGAGCAGCGAGATCGCCAGGCCGATGCCCAGGACGAAGTTCGAGGTGCGCATCGACTCGGGGGTCTTGCCCGGCGGGACCGCGAAGTACGCGATCAGGAAGCCGATCGTCGCCAGGATCGAGATGACGAAGAAGAAGACGACCTGACGTTCGGCCTTCTTGTTCGCCTTCGGGTCGCTGTCGCCCATCCGGTCGTGGTGCTCCGGGTGGCCCGGGTTCTCGAACCGCTCGGGGTAGGTGCCGTCCTCGCGCAGCACCAGCGAGTTGTCGATCGTGACGTCGTCTTCCGGGTCGTGGATGCTCACGAGGACTTCGCTCCGATCCAGACCGCTGCGCCGATGAGCAGGCCGAGCCCGACCACCCACGCCCAGAGGCCTTCGCTGACGGGGCCGAGGGCGCCGAGGGTCAGACCGCCCGGCGACGCGCCACCCTGCTCGTTGATGAACGCGATGATGTCGCGCTTCTCCTCGGGCGTGATGTTCGCGTCGTTGAACACGGGCATCGACTGGGGCCCGGTGAGCATCGCCTCGTAGATGTGCGTCGGGGTCGTGTTCCACAGCTTCGGTGCGAACTTGCCCTGCGACAGGGCACCGCCGGCACCCACCGCGTTGTGGCACATCGCGCAGTTGGTGCGGAAGATCGCCATGCCGTTGGACGCGTTGCCGAGCGCCGGGTCGACCATGTCGGCCGTCGGGATCTCGGGTCCCTCACCGAGCGAGGCGACATAGGCCGCCAGCTGGTTGATCTGGTCCTGGGAGAACTGGACCGGCTTGGCCTCGACCTGCGGGCCGTTCATCTGCGCCGGCATGCGACCGGTGCCCACCTGGAAGTCCACCGCTGCAGCGCCGACGCCGATGAGCGACGGAGCACTCGCGGTGCCCGCCGCCGACGGGCCGTGGCAGGTGGAGCAGTTGGCCTGGAACAGCTTCTCGCCGGTAGCGATGTCCGTCGCGCTGTCCGCCTTCACGGTCGCTGCGCCGGCCGACGTCGGCGCCAGCACCGCGTACAGCCCACCGGTGAGCAGCAGCGCCAGCAGGAGCAGCACGATCGGCGCGCGCCGATCCTGCCTGCGGGCTGCGAGTGCCTTCACGGATCGATCCTCGTCTCGCACGTTGGGGAAAGGGGTCCAGCTGAGGCGGGCGACGACGCCCGCCGACTGCTACTTGAGCAGGTAGATCATGGCGAACAGCGCGATCCAGACCACATCGACGAAGTGCCAGTAGTACGAGACCACGATGCCAGTCGTCGCCTCGTGGTGCCCGAACCGCTTGGCGCTGAACGAGCGGCCGAGCAGGAAGATGAAGGCGATGAGGCCGCCGAGCACGTGCAGACCGTGGAACCCGGTGGTCAGGTAGAAGACCGAGCCGTACGGGCTGGACGAGATGGTCAGGCCCTCGCGCACGAGGCTGGCGTACTCGTAGATCTGCCCGGCGACGAAGATCGCGCCCATGACGTAGGTCATGGTCATCCACTCGTTCATGCCCCAGCGGCGCATGTTGAACAACGAGCCGCTGCGGATCGGCTGGAACCGCTCGGCGGCGAACACGCCCGCCTGGCAGGTCACCGACGACAGCACCAGCACGGTGGTGTTGCACGCGGCGAACGTGACGTTGAGGTGGGAGGTCCAGTACGCCCACTCGTCGGGAGCCGCGGACCGCAACGTGAAGTACATCGCGAAGAGCCCGGCGAAGAACATGAGCTCGCTGGCCAGCCACACGATCGTTCCGACCGACACGGGGTTCGGGCGGTTCACGCTCACGTGGGGGCTGGTGCGGGGGGCAGCCGTTGCGGTCGACACGTTGGCCATTATGGCGGAACCCGCCCCTTCGTGGGTCATTGGAACGGCGGGGCGTCGACGGGTAAATGTCACACCGTCAGGATCCGCGCACGTCGGGGGCCGGATCGGCGCCGGACGGCCGCACGATCATGCGGCAGCCGCGTGTCGTCGCGACGCTCGAACCGGCGGGCGAGGCTCTTCGGGGCGGTCGCGCGGAACGGCGCGTCGCGACGCTCGTGCTATGCGTCCGTGCGGCGAGATCGTGTTGCTCCTCACCGACCTGCCGCGACCCGTGCCAAGATTCCCCCCGACGCACGTCGACGATGAGTGAGGACCTCCATGAGCACGGGCCAGCCCGAGAACGCCGCCGCCCTGTCGGCACCGCGGATCCTGCTGTACAGCGACGACGTGGACGCGCGCGAGCAGGTACGGCTGGCCGTCGGCCGGCGTCTGCGCCGGGGTGCACCGGACATCGAGTGGGTCGAGGTCGCCACCGCTGCCGCCGTGATCACCCGCGTCGAGGCGGGTGGGCTGGACCTGCTCGTCCTCGACGGCGAGGCCGACAAGGTCGGTGGCCTGGGCCTGGCACGCCAGCTCAAGGACGAGATCTACCTCTGCCCGCCCGTGCTCGTGCTCACCGGCCGGCCGCAGGACGCGTGGCTCGCGTCCTGGTCGAACGCCGAGGCCGTGGTCAGCCGGCCGCTCGACCCGATCGAGCTGCACGCCGCCGTGGCCGCTCTCATCGAGGCCCGGGCCGTCGCCCGATGACCGTCGCGCCGACCTGGTCGGACCTGTTCGCCACGCTCGTCAGTCGGCAGGACCTCTCCGCCGAACAGACCGCCTGGGCGATGGGCGAGATCATGAGCGGCGAGGCGTCGACCCCGAAGGTCGCGGCGTTCCTCATCGCGCTGAAGACCAAGGGTGAGACTGTCACCGAGCTCACCGGGCTCGCCGACACGATGCTCGAGCACGCCGTACGGATCACCGTCCCGGGCCGCACCATCGACATCGTCGGGACCGGCGGCGACCGCTCCCACACCGTCAACATCTCCACGATGTCCGCGCTCGTCGTGGCCGGTGCCGGACTGACCGTGGTCAAGCACGGCAACCGCGCCGCCTCGTCCTCCTCCGGGTCGGCCGACGTGCTCGAGGAGCTCGGCATCCGCCTCGACCACGCGCCCGCCCGCGTCGCCGAGCTGGCGACCGAGGTCGGCATCACCTTCTGCTTCGCGCAGGTGTTCCACCCCTCGTTCCGCCACACGGCTCCGGCGCGCAGCGAGCTGGGCATCGGCACCGCGTTCAACTTCCTCGGCCCGCTGACCAACCCGGCGCAGCCGCGCTCCGGCGCGATCGGCGTGGCCGACGCCCGCATGGCGCCGCTCATGGCCGGTGTGCTCGCCGGCCGCGGAGCGAGCGCGCTGGTCTTCCGGGGCGAGGACGGTCTCGACGAGATCGCGCCGACCGGGCCCACGCGCATCTGGGAGGTCCGGGACGGCGACGTCCAGGAGTCCCTCGTCGACTGGGCCGACCTGGATGTCGCCCGGATCCAGCTCGAGTCGTTGCGCGGCGCCAAGGCCGACTACAACGCCGACGTGGCGCGGCGGCTGCTCGCCGGTGAGCCTGGGCCCGTGCGCGAGACCGTCGTGCTCAACACCGCCGCGGCGCTGGTCGCGGACGGGACGCTGCCGGGGGTGTCGTCCGGGTCGTTGCTCGAGCGGCTGGCCGCCGGGGCCGGGCACGCGCGCGAGGCGCTGGACAGCGGACGGGCGGCCGACGTGCTGACGCGCTGGCGGGCGGCCAGCGCGCGCTGATCAGTCCGCATGCTTGTTGGTCGGCCTGCGCGTGCGCTCCGGCTCAGTCCTCCAGCCCTAGGGCGAACGCCTGTTCCAGGTCGTGCTGGCTGTACGTCCGGAACGCGATGTAGGTCTGCGTGCGCAGGACGCCGTCAACCTTGCTGATCTTGTCGGCGATGACGTCGGCGAGGTCGTCGTGCTCGCGGACGCGGACCATGGCGATGAGGTCGACCTCGCCGGTGACGGAGTAGACCTCGCTGACGCCCGTGAGCTCGGCGATCGCGGCGGCGACCTCCGGGATCCGTGCGGCGTCCGAGTCGATGAGCACGATGGCGGTGAGCATGCTCGACATCATGCCGTGCGCGGGCGTCGGACGCCGGTGGGCAGGACCTGCGCGTCGGCGTCGTCCAGCTCGCCGGTCAGCACCCTCGGCGGGCGGTCGCCGAGCGCCTCGGCCGGGTGCACCACGAGGGCGTCGACCGGGCGTGGTCGCAGGACGGTGGCGACGGCCGCGGCGGGGTCGCGCAGGCGCTGCGCCGAGCGCACCGGGTGGGCCCACGTGCCGGCGATGGCGACGAGCCGGACACCGGGCTGGTCCAGCCACGTGAGCACCAGGTCGGTCTCCTCGGGGTGCGCGGCGGGCGCGGGCGCCACGGGTGCCTCGACGTGCTCGCCCGACGACTGGAGGGTCGCGATCGCGGGCCGCGGGTCCGTGCTGCGGTCGACGCGTGCGGTTCCGGCGAGCCGGCCGTACCGCACGAGGACGAGCTCCCAGCCGCCGTCGTCCGTCCGGCGCGCCGCCACGAGCTCGGAGCACGCCGACAGGGGCGCGAACCGCTGGGCCCGGGTGGCGCCCCGGATGAACGCGCCCAGGCGGTCCCGCACCGTGGCCGCCTCCTCGAAGCGCTCCTGCTCGACCAGCGCGTCGATGCGGTCCGCGTGCGCACCGACCACCGGGTCGGCGTCGGCGAGCATCGCCTCCCGGACGGCGTCGACGACCGCCGGGTAGTCGGGCGCCTCCCGGACGCACGGCGCGCTGCACCGGCCCATGTCCGCCAGGACGCACGCCGACGCGCCCGCGGGGGCGACCAGCGGCAGGCGCCGGGTGCACTGCCGGATCGGGAACGACTCGTGCAGCGCCTCGAGGGCGAGCTGCGCGGTCGCGCCCGACGAGAACGGGCCGATGTACGCGGCGCCGTCCTCAGCCTTGACCTCGCGCACGACGGACAGCCGCGGATGGGGCTCGGACGTCAGCCGTACCCACGGCATGCGCTCGGGGAAGCGGGACCGCCGGTTGTAGCGCGGGGAGTGCGCAGCGATCAGGCGCAGCTCGCGCACGCGGGCCTCCAGCGCGGTGGCGCACGGGATCGGGTCCACGCGGTGGGCCACCCGGACCATCTCGATCATCCGGCCGCGCTTCTCCGCAGAGGTGAAGTAGCTGCGCACGCGTTGCCGCAGGGACGTGGTGGACGTGCCGACGTAGAGCACCTCCTCGCCCGGTCCACGGAACAGGTAGACGCCGGGGGAGTCCGGCAGGCCGTCGGCCAGCGTGCGCTTGCGGCGGACGTCCTGCGGGACCGGGTCGGTCGCAGTGGCGAGGTCCTCGAGGTGGGTGATGCCGAGCGGGGCCAGCCGGCCGAGCAGCGCGTGCAGCACGTCGACCGTGGCCTGGGCGTCGGACAGAGCCCGGTGGTTGGGTGTCACGGTCGCGTGGAACAGGGTGGCCAGCGACGACAGCTTGTGGTTCGGCGCCTCGTCGCGGGTGACCACCCGGCGCGCGAGCCGCACGGTGTCCAGCACCCTGTTGCCCGGCCAGGCGTGCCCGGTGCGCGCGGCGGCCGCCTTGAGGAAGCCGATGTCGAACGGCGCGTTGTGGGCCACCAGGACGGCGCCGCGGGAGAACTCCAGGAAGCTCGGCAGCACCTCCTCGATCGGTGGTGCGCCGATCAGCATCGTGGTGGTGATGCCCGTGAGCACCTGGATGAACGCCGGCACGGGGCCGCCAGGGTCGACCAGGGTCTGGAACTCACCGAGCACCTCGCCTCCCCGCACCTTGACCGCACCGATCTCCGTGATCGCGCAGTCCGCAGGGGTCCCGCCCGTGGTCTCGAGGTCCACGACGACGAACGTGACGTCCGACAGCGGAGTGCCGAGGTCCTCCAGGGTGGGCTGGTGAGGCGTCGCGCCGGGAGCCGGGGTCGCGTCGGCCCACACGGGGCGCAGACGGCGGACGGACGACATGGGGCGGACGCTACCCACCGTCACCGACACGGACCCCGCGCCGCACCGGCGCACGGGCCGACGCCTAGGGTGCTGGGATGGCGGGCACCGATCTTGAGGACGCGTCGAGCGCGCCCGACGACCGGTCCGACGTCCCGTCGTCGGTGCGGGCGGTGCTCGTCCAGGTGGCCTCGGAGGCGCTCGGCGGGTTCGAGGCCGTCGAGGTCCCGTCGTCGTTGCGCGCCGTGAGCCGCTTCGCGCCGCGGCGTCGGGCGTCGGCGGGCGCGGGCCCGTTCTGGACGGCGTTGCAGCAGGACGACGGCTTCCGCAGCGGCGTCGCCCGCGTGTGGGCGCAGACGAACCCCGAGCTGGCCGCGCTCGTCGTCGACGGGGACCCGACCCCGTCGGCGCAGGCCGCGGCCGGCGCCTGGCTGCTGGGTGCGAGCTGGCGGCGACTGGTGCCGTCGGAGGCCGTCGTGCGCGACGACGACGCCGCTCAGCTGCGAGCGAGCCTCGCGCGAGCCCAGGCTGACGCCGAGCGTCTGCGCGCCGACCTCGCGACGGCGACGGACGACGCCCGCGGCGCACGAGAGGAGCTCGGGGGTCTGCAACGCGAGCTGCGTCGGCTCCGGTCGGACGCCGACCGAGCGCGCAGCGAAGGCCGCCGGGCGACCGACGCGGCCAGGGCCGAGCTGGAGGCCGCCGCGCTGGCGCGGTCTGCTGCTGCCGACGACCTGCGTTCGGCGCTCGACGAACGACGCGCGTCCGCGGCGGACCGCACCGCCGCGCGCGCCGAGCTGCACGCCGCCCGCAAGCTCGCTGACGCGCGCGTCCGGTTGCTGCTGGACACGATCGTCGACGCCGCGAGCGGCCTGCGCACCGAGCTGGCACTGCCGCCGGCGGCGGCGATGCCGGCCGACCTCGTGGGACAGGGGCCCGTCGGGGCGGACCGGTCGGCGCCGCGTCCCGGGTCGCGGGGGCGGTCCGTCGACGACCCGGCCCTCCTCGACGAGCTGCTCCGTCAGCCGTGGGCCCATCTGCTCGTCGACGGCTACAACGTGTCGAAGACCGGCTTCGGCGACCTGACGCTCGCCGAGCAGCGGCGCCGCCTCGTCGACGGGCTCACGGGAGTTGCCGCGCGCACCGGCGCCGAGGTCACCGTCTGCTTCGACGGGCAGGAGGGTCAGGGCGCGACGGGCGGCAAGGCGCGCGGCGTCCGGGTGCTCTTCGCGGTCGGGGAGATCGCCGACGACCTGATCCGCCGGCTCGTGCACGCCGAACCGCCCGGGCGTGTCCTGGTCGTGGTGACCAGCGACCAGGAGATCGTCCGGGACGTCGAGGCGGCCGGCGCCTGGGTGGTGCCGTCCAGCACGCTCGTCGAGCGGATCCAACGCCTCTGAGACCGGCTGTCGGTGGTCGTCGCTAGCGTCCGCCGCATGATCATCGACTGCGACACCTGCACCGAGCGCGGCGCCGCGTGCGCGGACTGCGTCGTCACGTTCTTGACCATCCCGGTCCGCACGCGGTCTCCGGCGGAGCTCGACGCGGACGAGCGACGGGCGATCGAGGTGCTCGCCGCCTCGGGGCTGGTGCCGCCGCTGCGGATGGTGCAGGGGATCTGAGCTCAGTCGCCCCCGTAGAGGGCGTCCACCTCGCCGGCGAAGTCCTTGAGCACCTGGGTGCGCCGGATGCTGAGCTTCGGGGTCAGGTAGCCGTTGGCGATCGTCAGGTCCTCGCCCAGGATCCGGTACTTGCGGATCGACTCGGCGCGCGACACCGCCTTGTTGGCCTTCTCGACGGCGAGATCGAGCGACGCCAGCACGTCGGTGTCCTTGGCCGCGTCCTCGAGGCTCATCTCGGGCTTGCCGTGGGCGATGAGCCAGCCGGGGACCCCTTCGGGGTCGAGCGTCACCAGCGCGCCGATGAACGGGCGCTGGTCGCCCACCACTACCACCTGGCTGATGAGGGGGTGGGCCCGCAGCCTGTCCTCGAGCACGGCGGGGGCGACGTTCTTGCCGCCCGCCGTCACGATGATCTCCTTCTTGCGCCCGGTGATCTGCAGGTAGCCCTCGTCGTCGAGCGAGCCCAGGTCACCCGTGCGGAACCAGCCGTCGACCAGCGACTCCTGCGTGGCCGCGTCGTTCGCGTGGTAGCCGCGGAAGACGGGGATGCCCTTGATCTCGATCTCGCCGTCGTCGGCGATCCGGACCGACGTGCCGGGCATCGGGATGCCGACGGTGCCGATCTTCGTGCCCTTGCCCGGACGGTTCACGGTGGCGGGCGCGGTGGTCTCGGTCAGGCCGTAGCCCTCCAGGACGTTCAGCCCCAGACCGCGGTAGAAGTGGCCGAGGCGCTCGCCGAGCGGTGCGCCGCCCGAGATCGCGTACCGGGCGCTCCCGCCGAGGGCCGCGCGCAGGCGCTTGAGCACCAGGACGTCGGCCACCTTGTGCTGGACCTTGAGCCACAGGCTCGGGCCGTGGGGCGTGTCGAGGGCCCGCGAGTACACGATGGACGTCTTCGCGGCGCGCTGGAAGATCGCGCTCCTGCCGCCTGCCGCGGCCTTCTGCTCGGCCGAGTTGTAGACCTTCTCGAACACGCGCGGCACGGCGAGGATGAACGTCGGCCGGAACGACCCGAGGTCCTCGATCAGGGTGCTGGTGTCCGGTGTGTGGCCGAGGACCGCGCCGGCGGGGATGCAGAGCACCTCGATGAACCGCGCGAACACGTGCGCCAGCGGCATGAACAGCAGGGTGCGCGCGCCGGGCTCGCCGACGACCTCGTACAGGTCGGCGACGGTGTTCACCGTCAGCTCGTAGAAGTTGGCGTGCGTGAGCTCGACACCCTTGGGCCGGCCCGTGGTGCCGGACGTGTAGATGACGGTCGCGACGTCGGACAGGACGGCCAGGCCACGGCGGCGGGCGATCTCCTCGTCGGAGACGGAGTCGGCGCCGGACAGGATCGTCTCGATCGCGCCGTCGTCGAGCTGGAGCACCTCGCGCAGGGTCGGCGCGTCGGCGCGGACCTCCTCGACGGTGGCGGCGTGCGCGGCGCTCTCGACCACGAGGAGCGAGACGTCGGCGTCCGTCAGGATCCACAGCACCTGCTCGGCGGAGGACGTCTCGTAGAGAGGCACCGGGATGGCGCCGATCGCCCAGACGGCCCAGTCCAGGAGGGACCACTCGTAGCGGGTGTGCGACATGATCCCGACGCGGTCACCCGGCTCGACGCCACGCGCGACCAGACCCTTGGCCACCGCGACGATCTCGGCGTCGAACTCCGTCGCCGTCAACGGGATCCACGGACCCCCCGGCTGCGTCTTGTGCTCGACGACGACGCGGTCCGGGGTACCGGTGACGCGCTCGGCGAGCAGGTCGTTGAGATTGTTCGAGGGGTCGACCTCGAGACGCAGGGGAGTTCGGAACTCGTCCATGCTGGCTCCAGTGACAGTGGCGAAGGGTGCGACGAGGATACGGGACGCGAGGGTCCCCTCCGGGCAGGTTCGGTACGCTCGCGTCGCCGTCGCGGACGACGGTCGGACGTGTGCACGCCACCCTCGGCAGGCGGCTAGCGTGGGGGACCGCACCGGACGGTCGCAAGCAGAGCACGAGCGCGTAGGAGCACACGGAACCATGCACGCCATCGGTGTGGACATCGGCGGGACGAAGATCGCGGCGGGTGTCGTCGACGAGGACGGCGCGATCCTCGCGCAGACCCGACGCGACACCTCTCCCGACGACGCTGCGGGCATCGACAAGGCCATCGCCGACGTCTACGCCGAGCTCAGCCAGTCCTACGAGGTCACGGCCATGGGTCTGGCGGCGGCCGGGTTCGTGTCGGCGGACCGCTCCTCCGTGCTCTTCGCGCCGAACATCGCGTGGCGGGACTATCCGCTGCGCGAGCGTGTGGCAGCGCTCCTGCAGGAGGACGTGCGGATCGTCGTCGAGAACGACGCGAACGCCGCGGGCTGGGCCGAGTTCCGCTTCGGGGCGGGTCGCGACGTCGACGACATGCTGATGCTCACCGTCGGCACCGGTCTCGGCGGCGCGATCGTGACCGACGGCAAGCTCGTGCGCGGCGCCTGGGGCGTGGCGGCGGAGATCGGTCACATGCGCGTCGTGCCCGGGGGCCACTACTGCGGGTGCGGTCACGAGGGCTGCTGGGAGCAGTACGCCTCCGGGAGCGCCCTCGTCCGGGACGCCCAGGCTGCCGTCATCGTCCAGCCCGACCGCGCCACCCGGCTGCTCGAGCTCGCCGGCGGCGACGTCGACCGGCTCACCGGCCCGCAGGTCACCCAGGCTGCCCGGGAGGGCGACCCGCTCGCCGTCGAGCTGCTCGCGGAGCTCGGCCGGTGGGTCGGCGAGGGCGCTGCGTCCGCGACGGCCCTGCTCGACCCGGGCCTGATCGTCGTCGGCGGCGGTGTGGCGGCCGCAGGCGACCTCCTGCTCGCTTCGGCGCGCCGTGGTTTCGCCGAGCAGCTCTCGGCGCGCGGTCACCGTCCTGAGGCCGCCTTGGTAGTGGCTTCGATGGGCAACGACGCCGGCATGGTCGGTGCCGCGGACCTTGCGCGGGTCTGACCTGCGACGCACGGGTCGCCCGCACGGACCGTGGTGGCCGGCGCGCCGGTCAGACGACGGCGCCCGTGCCGTCGTCGCCGGGGTCACGGCGGTTCGGCATGCGCCAGAGCAGCACGCCGACGCCGAGCACGAACACGACCGCGGCCGCCTGGATCAGCGCAGCCGGGGCGGTCGGCCAGAAGATGACCACGATCAGCAGGAAGAGCGGCATGCCGACCGCGGCGATCCACGCCATGGTGAGCAGCGGGTCGCCGCCCAGCACGGGCCCGGGGTCCGGCGGGACGAAGTGCTCCTCGGCGTCGACGGTCGCCTCGGCGTCGTCGAACTGGGCGGAGCCCTCCCAGTCACGTCCGGACAGGTCGGGTGCGGGGCGTACCACGCGGGCGTCGGGCACCCACGGCGCCACGGGGAAGTCGAGCGCCGCCGGCGCGTCGGGTCCGGCGGCCGTCTTCTCGTCGAAGCCGTCGAGGTCGCCGAGCTGCGCGACGATGCCCTGCCAGACGTCCTCGTCCGACGGCGGATCGCCGCCGTCGGGCACGTCCGCGCCCTGCGGCGGGACGCCGTCGTCGGGGTCGTCGGGGCGAGGTGCCATGAGAGCACTCTAGAGTCGTGCCGAGCGGTCGGCGTGGCACGGCGAGCTCGGGCTTGGGTGGCGCACAGTCCGTGGGTCGGGGTCGAGAGGTGAACCGTTGTTCTACTGGTTGATGAAGCGGGTGTTCGTCGGTCCGCTGCTGCACCTGATCTACCGGCCGTGGGTGCGCGGTGCCGAGAACGTGCCCGAGGAGGGTGGCGCGATCCTCGCGAGCAACCACCTCGCCGTCATCGACTCCTTCTTCCTGCCCCTCGTGCTCGACCGTGAGCTCGTCTTCATCGGAAAGCAGGAGTACTTCACCGGCTCGGGCGTCAAGGGCCGGCTGACCGCGGGGTTCATGCGAGGCGTCGGCACCATCCCCGTGGACCGTGGTGGTGGCAAGGCGAGCGAGGCCGCCCTGCGCACCGGTCTGCGGCGCCTCAGCGACGGCGACCTGTTCGGCATCTACCCCGAGGGCACCCGCAGCCCCGACGGTCGGCTCTACCGCGGCAAGACCGGTATCGCCCGCCTGGCGCTCGAGTCGGGCGCCCCCGTCGTCCCCGTCGCGATGGTGGACACCGACGTCGCCCAGCCGCCGGGACGCCGGATCCCGAAGGTCATGCGCATCGGCATGGTCATCGGCGAACCGCTCGACTTCAGCCGCTACCAGGGCATGGAGAACGACCGGTTCATCCTGCGCTCGGTCACCGACGAGATCATGTACGCGATCATGGCGCTGTCCGGCCAGGAGTATGTCGACGTCTACGCGGCGACTCAGAAGGCCCGCATCGCGACCGGCCACCCGGCTGTCGCGGGCGACGCTGTCGACCACCTGCCGGCCGCTCCGGGTGGCCGCCCGGTCCCGGACGTCCAGGTTCCGGTCCCGCCGGAGGGTGAGTCCGAAGGTCAGTAGGATGACCCGGTCGGTCTCGAACCGACCGTGCGCCCGGTGGGCGTCGTCCTGGCGCGCCCCACAGGGAGCTGCGCCGAAGGTTTCAACGAGAGGTGTGTCTCATGTCGGTTCGTCGCGTCGCCCTCCTCACCGCAGGTGGCTTCGCTCCGTGCCTGTCGTCCGCCGTCGGCGGGCTCATCGAGCGCTACACGGAGATCGCTCCCGACATCGAGATCATCGCCTACGAGCACGGTTACTACGGGCTGCTGCGGGGCGACAAGATCGTCATCGACGACGAGGTGCGCGCCAAGGCCGGCATCCTGCACAAGTTCGGCGGCTCGCCCATCGGCAACTCACGCGTGAAGCTCACCAACGCGGCGGACTGCGTCAAGCGCGGCCTCGTCCAGGAGGGTGAGGACCCGCTGCAAGTGGCCGCCGAGCGGCTCAAGGCGGACGGCGTGGACGTGCTGCACACGATCGGTGGCGACGACACCAACACGACGGCCGCGGACCTCGCCGCCTACCTGCACGACAACGGCTACGAGCTGACGGTCGTCGGCCTGCCCAAGACGATCGACAACGACGTCGTGCCCATCAAGCAGTCGCTGGGCGCGTGGACCGCCGCCGAGGAGGCCGCCGGGTTCGCCGTGAACATCATCGGCGAGCACCGCTCCGGCCCGCGCATGCTCATCGTGCACGAGGTCATGGGCCGGCACTGCGGGTGGCTCACGGCCGCCGCGGCGGCGGACTACCGCACGTGGCTCGACGCGCAGGAGTGGGTGCCGGGCATCGGCCTGACGCGCGAGCGCTGGGACATCCACGCCGTGTTCCTGCCCGAGCTCGCGCTCGACATCGACGCCGAGGCCGCGCGCCTCAAGCAGGTCATGGACACGCAGGGGAACGTCAACATCTTCCTGTCCGAGGGTGCGGGCATGCACGAGATCGTCGACCAGCTCGAGTCGTCGGGCCAGGAGGTCCTGCGCGACGCGTTCGGGCACGTGCGCCTCGACACGATCAACCCCGGTCAGTGGTTCGCCAAGCAGTTCGCGGAGAAGCTGGGCGCCGAGAAGGTCATGGTGCAGAAGTCCGGCTACTACTCGCGCGCCGCGGCCGCGAACGCCGAGGACCTGCGGCTCATCAAGTCCATGACGGACCTGGCCGTCGAGTGCGCGCTGCGGGGCGAGTCCGGCGTCATCGGTCACGACGAGGAGCAGGGCGACGTGCTGCGCGCCATCGAGTTCCCGCGCATCGCCGGTGGCAAGGCGTTCGACGTGACCCAGCCCTGGTTCGGCGCGCTGCTGTCCGACATCGGCCAGGATCTCGTGCCGGCGAGCCACTCATGACGGTCGAGCCGGACCCGCAGGTCGTCGCCGGGCTCGACGCCTGGCGGTCGATGTCCCCGGTCCAGCAGCCCCACTGGCCCGACGCGGACGCGCTCGCCAAGGTCACCGCCAAGCTGGCCACCGTCCCGCCGCTCGTGTTCGCCGGCGAGGCCGACGCGCTGCGCTCGCAGCTGGCCGCGGCCGGCCGCGGGGAGGCGTTCCTGCTGCAGGGCGGCGACTGCGCGGAGACGTTCGACGAGGCCACGGCCGACAACATCCGCAACAAGATCAAGACGATCCTGCAGATGGCGGTCGTCCTCACGTACGGCGCGAGCCTGCCCGTCATCAAGATGGGCCGCATGGCCGGGCAGTACGCCAAGCCCCGCTCGTCGGACAGCGAGACCCGCGACGGCGTCACGCTGCCGGCGTTCCGCGGCGACATCATCAACGGCTTCGAGTTCACGCCCGAGGCCCGCACCCCGGACCCGCAGCGGTTGCTCGAGGCGTACCACACGTCCTCGTCGACGCTGAACCTGATCCGCGCGTTCACCACCGGCGGCTTCGCGTCGCTGCTGCGGGTGCACGAGTGGAACCGCGGCTTCATCGCGAACCCGGCGTACTCGCGCTACGAGGAGATCGCCGCCGAGATCGACCGGGCCATCCGCTTCATGGCCGCCTGCGGCGCCGACTTCGACGCCCTGCGCACGGTCGAGTTCTTCGCCAGCCACGAGGGACTGCTGCTCGACTACGAGCGCCCGCTGACCCGTATCGACTCGCGGACCGGGCTGCCGTACGACTGCTCCGGGCACCTCGTCTGGATCGGTGAGCGGACACGCCAGCTCGACGGCGCGCACGTCGACTACTTCTCGCGCGTGCAGAACCCGCTGGGCATCAAGCTCGGCCCGACGACCACCGGCGACGACGCGCTCGCGCTGATCGACAAGCTCAACCCGAGCGGCGAGGCCGGACGCATCACCTTCATCACCCGCATGGGCGCCGGGAAGGTCCGCGACCTGCTGCCCGCTCTCGTCGAGAAGGTGACCGCCGACGGCCGGCCCGTCACGTGGGTGTGCGACCCGATGCACGGCAACGGGATCACGTCGGCGTCCGGGTACAAGACACGCCGCTTCTCCGACGTCATGGACGAGGTGGCCGGCTTCTTCGAGGTGCACCGCGCCCTGGGCACCGTCCCGGGTGGGCTGCACATCGAGCTCACCGGCGACGACGTCACCGAGGTGCTCGGCGGCACCGAGGAGATCGACGACGAGGGCCTGGCGCGCCGTTACGAGACGCTCGTCGACCCGCGCCTGAACCACCAGCAGTCGCTGGAGATGGCGTTCCAGGTGGTCGAGCTCCTGCGCGCCGCGAGCTGATCCGTAGGACCCGCGCGGTGTCGCGGTCCGCTCTCGTCATCCGGAGACGCCGTCGTCAGAAGACCGAGAGCGTGATCGTGGCGCCGCGCGGTGCCGTCTTGGAGCCGCCGCCGCCGGGGTTCTGCGAGTAGACGAGGTTCAGCGGCGAGATGCCCTGCGGCTGCACCACCTTCACGACGAAGCCGAGACCCTCGAGCGTCGCCTGGGCCTTCTTGACGTTCTGGCCGTAGGTGTCCGGCAGCGCCACGAGGTCCGGCCCCTTGGAGACGTTGACCGAGATCGTATCGGTCCGGTGGCCCTTGGTGCCCGCGACCGGCGACTGGTCGATGATCTGCCCCGCCGGGACGGTGTCGTTGAACACCTCGGTGGGCGCGATCGTGAGCGCGTCGCCCTGGACGGCCTTCGTCGCGTCGTCGACGGTCAGCCCGACGACGGACGTGATGGTCACCTCGGCGAGCCCCGACGAGACGACGAGCGTCACGACGGTGCCCCGGACGGCCTGCGCCCCGGGAACGAGGTCGGACCCGTCAGCGAGCTTGGCGCTGATGATGTTCCCGACCTTCTTGATGGTGTCGCTGTTCGCCGGGGCTCCGTACGCGACGGCGAGCCCCGCATCCTTGAGCGACGTCTCTGCGGCGGCCTGCGGCGTGTTCACGACGCTGGCGGGCACCACGACGAGGTCGGGACCCTTCGAGACGGTGAACGCCACGACGCCGCCGTGGCGGATCCGGCTGCCCTCTCCGGGATCGGTCGCGAACACCTCGTCCTTCGGAGCCGTCGGGCTGAAGTCCGCCGTCGGACTCCCCTCGAGCCCGGCGTTCTCCAGGATCTTCGACGCGTGCGCCTGGTCCTGCCCGGTGATCGTGGGGACTGTCGTGTAGGCGCCCGGGCCGTACTGGCCGTACCACCAGATCCCGCCGCCGACCAGCGCGAGGAGCGCGACCACCAGGATGATCCAGCGGGCACGGTGCCGCGCCTTGGTGGGTGGCTGGCCGCCGCGCGAGAGCTCGTCGGCGCTGACACCCAGACCGATCGGCAGGGCGACGGTCGTGCCGCGCGCGTCGGACGCGTCGAGCTGGGTGGTCTCGGCCTGATCGCGGTCCGCGAGCTCGACGTCGTCCTCGGTCTCGAGGTCGTCGGCCGGGTCCGCCGGGCCGGACGGCTCGCCGAGGTCGGTCTCGTCCGGGTCGGTCGCTGCCGGCAGGACGATCGACGGCGCGACGTCGGCGTGTCGGGCCAGGGTCTCGTCGTCGAGGGCCAGCCGGGTCCGGCGCAGCAGGGCCAGAGCCGCGCCCGCGTCGACCGGGCGGTCGTCGGGGTCGCGTGCGGCGAGCGACCGGACGAGCTCGTCGACCTCCATCGGCAGCCAGTCGACCAGCTCGGACGGTGCCGGCACGTCGTTGTTGACGTGCTGGAACGCGACCTGGATGGGCGTCTCGCCCGTGAACGGCTGCCGCCCGGTCAGCATCTCGAAGAGCAGGATGCCGCAGGCGTAGACATCGGTGCGTGCGTCGCTGAGGCCTCGGGTGACCAGCTCGGGGGCGAGGTAGGCGACGGTGCCGAGCACGGTTCCGGTGGTCGTCGAGGTGACCTCGGTGACCGCGCGAGCCAGCCCGAAGTCGGCCAGCTTGACGCGACCGTCCGTGGCCAGCAGCACGTTCTCGGGCTTGATGTCGCGGTGGACCAGCTCGCTGCGGTGGGCCGTCGCCAGGGCGTCGAGGACGCACTCGCCGATCCGCAGGGCGTCGCTCACGGTTAGCGCGCCGCGCTCGCCGAGGTACCGACGCAGGTTGGACCCGTCGATGTACTCCATCGTCAGGTAGCTGGTCTCGCCGTCGACACCCTGGTCGTACACGGCCACGAGGCCCGGGTGGGTCAGTCGGGCGGCGGTGCGCGCCTCGCGACGGAACCGGTAGACGAAGTCCTCGCCGGTGGCGCCCTCGGCGAGGTGCGCGTGCATGACCTTCAGCGCGACGTCGCGGTCCAGGCGCCGGTCCACCGCGAGGTACACGGTCGCCATCCCGCCCCGGGCGATGCGGGACACGACCTCGTATCTGCTGTCGACCAGGCGGCCGACGAGCGGATCGGTGACGGTTGCTCCCACCCGCAGGAGTCTACGGGGGCAGGCCCGACGATCAGCGGAAGCGCGTCATGTGGGTCTGCACGTTGGCCACGTAGCGCCGCGTGTCCGCGAACATGCCGTTGCGCTGCACGGACGTCGCGCCCTGGTAGTACCCGGCGATCGCCGTGGGCAGGTCCGGCGCGCCGTTCACCAGCGAGCGCAGGATCGCGACGCCGGCGACGACGTTGTCGTCGGGGTTGACGAGGTTCAGCTCGCGCCCGACCAGCTGCGAGGCCCACACCCCGGAGCTGGGGATCACCTGCATGGCGCCGATCGCGTTGGCGGGGGAGACGACGGCGTGGTTGAAGCCCGACTCCTGGAACGCCACCGCCTGTGCGAGCGCGGGGTCGACGCCCATGGCCCGCGCCGTGGCGACGACCTTCGCCTGCATCTGCGCCTTGGTGGGCACCCCGGAGCTCTTCAGCGCCGCGAGGTTCGCGTTGGCCGCCGCGACGACCGGGTCCGAGTACGTCCGGCCCGCGAACGTGTTTCCCACGGCCGCTGCGGGCGGTGCCGCGACGGGGACCGCGAGTGTCTGCCCGATGCGGATGAGCGCGCGAGCGCTCAGCCCGTTGGCGGCGATGATCGCCTGCACGGAGGAACCCAGCTTCGTCGCGACCGAGGAGGCCGTGTCGCCGGACTTCACCGTGTAGGCGACCGACCTGGTGGCCTGCGCGACGGCGGCCGGCGCCGGCCGTGCGGCCGCTTGCTGTGCCGCCGTTCCCGGGATGGTGAGCGACTGCCCGATGCGGATCGAGGCGCGCGCGTCCAGACCGTTCGCGGCCACGATCGCCTGGATGCTGGTCCCCGTCCGGGACGCGATCCGGCTGACGGTGTCGCCGGAGACGACGGTGTAGGCGACCGCGGCGGGAACGGGCGCGGGAGCCGGCGCCGGTGCAGCCGCTGCTGCGCCCGTCGGGATCGCCAAGACCTGCCCGATCCGGATGCGGGACACGTCGGCCAGCGAGTTCGCCCGCGCGATGGCCGCGACCGTGCTACCGCTGCGGGCGGCGATGTGACCGACGGTGTCTCCCGACCGGACCGTGTACTGCCCGTCGGCGTGGGCGGCGCCGGCCGTCGCCGTCGCCGCGACCGCAGCCAGCGCGAGAGCGCCGGTGCCGGTGGCAACGCGGCGGAGCCCGACAGAACGGGCGGCGGCGGACTGGGACATGAGAGGCACCTCGTGTTGCGGAAGTTAACGAAAGGGTCCTGTGTGACAGGAGTGACAAAATGTGACGGTAGACCACCCCATCCCGTCTGGAAAGCGCACGCCGGAATTGCCGGGGTGTAATTCCCGGTTGCGTACTCTGGTCGGGTGAACGCATCAGCAGCAGACGCCCTGGACATCCTCGTTGGCGAATGGCTCACCGTGCCCGACGTCGCCGAGCGCCTGGGCACAGATCCCTCGAAGGTCCGTCGCATCGTCCAGGAGCGGCGCCTCGTGGGTTCCCGCCGCGGTGACCCCCGCGTGTTCTCGATCCCGGAGGCGTTCCTGGTACCGGGCCATCTGGCCAACCCGGCGCAACCGACGCAGCCCGATGCGCACGCGCCGTGGACGGTGCTCGCCTCGCTGCAGGGCACCCTGACCGTGCTGTCCGACGCCGGGTTTGCCGACGACGAGGCCATCGAGTGGCTGTTCACCGCGCAGGAGGCCTTGCCGGGGACTCCGATCGAGGCTCTGCGAGCCGGTCGCAAGACGGAGATCCGCAGGCTGGCCGCCGCCGAGCTCTGACCGTCAGGCCGCCGGTCGGGCGATGTGCTTGCTGAGCGGCGGGCTGCTGGTGGTGGTCGGGCCGGCCGGTCGACCGCTGTGGTTGCTGAGCGGCGGGCTGCCGTGGTGGTCAGGCCCGCCGGTCGACCGCCGCATGAGCCAGACCCACCAGCTGCTCCCGCGCCGGGTCCGGCCAGTGGCATTCGTCCATGAGCTCGAACGCGGTGCCGGCCAACCCTTCGATGAGCTGTTCGATGTCGTCGCCGGCACCGGTGGCCTTGATCGCGTCGGCCAGCTGGGTGACGTCCGACTCCGTCAGCGTGCGATCACCCAGCCGGGTGCGCAGGAGCGTCACCGTGGCCTCGTCGCCGGTCGCCCGAGCCCGGGCGACGGCGCGGGCGGTCAGCACCGTCCGCTTCCCCTCGCGCAGGTCGTCGCCCGCCGGCTTGCCGGTGGTGACCGGGTCGCCGAAGACGCCGAGAAGGTCGTCGCGCAGCTGGAACGCCTCGCCGAGCGGCAGCCCGAGCGCTCGGCACGCGGCGAGGTTCGCCTCGCCCGCGTCTGCGAGAGCGGCGCCGAGGGTGATCGGGTGCTCGACGCTGTAGCGGGCGGCCTTGGCGCGGATGACCTCGCGCGACCGCACCTCGTCGGCAACCGGGTCGTCGCCCCACGGGAGCGCCTGGGCCAGCACGTCGAGGTACTGCCCGACGGTGACCTCCGTCCGCATGAGGTCGAACACGGCGCGAGCCTGCTCCGCCCGTTGCACCGGCTGGGTCGCCAGCGCGCCGGCGAACTCCTGCTCGCTCGCCACGAGTGTCAGGTCGCCCAGCAGGATCGCCGCTGACATGCCGAACCGCTCCGGGTCGCCGGTCAACGCGCGTGCGGTGTGCAGGCGGGCGAACGCGCGGTGGGCGGCGGGGAACCCGCGCCGGGTGTCGGAGTCGTCCATCACGTCGTCGTGGAAGAGCGCGGCAGCCTGGAACAGCTCGAGCGCCGCCCCCACCCGGATCACCGCGTCGGCCTCGGGCCCCCCGGCGCGGCCCCCGTGCGCGCGCCACGACCAGTAGCAGAACGCCGCCCGGAGCCGCTTGCCGCCCGAGAGCATCTGCGCGACGGCGTCGGCCAGCTCGTCGGCGTCGTCGCTCGCCGCGGCGAGGACGGTGCGCAGCTGGGCGACGTGTCGCGCCAGCACGGCGTCGACGCGCGCGCGCACGCCCTCGACGTCGACGAGTGCGGGGGTCGAGGGTGTCACGCCGGGCAGCCTACGGCGCCGTCGTGCGCAGCCGCCCGCCGAGCGTGAGCGTCCGCTCGCCGTCCCGGTCGAGGATGCCGACCACGAGCAGCTCCGACCCGTCGCCGCGGGAGAAGGTCGACTGGGCGGCCAGCGCGGGTTCCGGGACCGGCGGGGTTCCCGCCACGAACCCGGCCGCCACCAGGGGCGCGCTGACGGCGGCGAGCAGGCCGGCGGTGTCCTGGTCGGAGCGCAGGTTCAGGCTCACCTCGGTGAGGTCGGTGCCGTCGACGGCTTCTGCTGACGAGACGAGCACCTCGGCGCCCGCCGGGACCGGGATCAGGTCGACCGGGAACCCCTGGACCAGCTGGCCGACGGCGGAGTGGGTGCTGTCGGTCCCGGGCAGCAACGTCTCGGTCGGGCTCGGTGCCGCGGTGACCGTCGTCGCCGACGCGGGACCCGACCCGGGCGCGCTCGTCGAGCATCCGCTCACGCACAGCAGCGTCACGACGGCAGCGGCGGCTGTGGCGCGCGCGAGAGTCGTCGACCTGCTGGGCATCGGGTCAGGTTAGCGGCCCGGGTTGTGTCTCCGGGATACGGATCGAGCCAGACACCGGTCGAGGCGACCACACCCCCCGGCCCGACCCGGTCCGCGCACAGATCGTCCGGGCGGCCCCCGCTGCACCCCACCGGCCGATGGGGTGGGGGCATGGAGATCACCACAGTTCGGATGAGCGAGCCCCGTGAGCTGCTCGCACTCATCCCGCACCGGCTCGGGTTCCACCCCAGGGACAGCGTCGTGGCGGTCAGCCTGCGGGCGCCGAGGGGTCGCGTCGGCCTGGTGGTCCGGGTGGACCTCGCGCACCTCGCGGACGTCCGGCAAGGTCCCGAGCTCGCGCGCCGGCTCGTGGCCTACCTCGGCCGGGACGACGCCGAGAGCAGCGTGCTCGTCCTCTACACGGACGACGATCCGCGCGGCAGCGGCGTCGGGGCCGCGCAGCGGGCTGCGGCGCACTTCCGCGATGCCGCCGAACCGGCGTTGGGCGACATCCCGGTCTGGGTCGTCACCGGCACCGGATACCTCTCGCTCGACTGCGTCGACGACTGCTGCCCGCCCGGCGGCCGGCCGCTGCGCGACCTCGACTCGACCCAGATCGGTGCGCACCTCGTCCTGGCGGGCTCCGCTGTCGCCGACTCGCGGGAGGACATCGCCCGCATCCGCGCGGCCCGTGCGGAGCGTCGACGGACGGTGGCGCGGGCGCGCCGGCGATGGGAGTACCGGCTCGCGGGAGCGGTCGCGGCCGGGCCCGAGGCGGTCGCGTCGTGGCGCCTCGACTCCGTCGTCGCGTGGCGGGAGGTCGTGCGACGGATGTCGGTGGCTGACGGTCGAGGTGCGCGGGTGCCGTGGGGCCGGCTCGAGGCCGGTCTGTCGGACCGCCGGGTCCGCGATGCGGTCCTCGTCTCGCTCGTGCCGGGCACAGGGGATCTCGCGGAGTGCTCCGTCGCGCCGGCAGCCCCCGACGACATCGACCGTGCGTTGGGAGCCGCGATGGCGAAGATCATCGACCCGGCCCGTGCGGTTCCCCCGCCGGAGCCCGCCACCACCGCGCACGAAGCCGCGCTCGAGGGGGTGGTCGCGCACGGCCGGACCGGTGGGCAGGCGCCGGCGCTGACGTTGCTCGCACTGCTCGCGTGGTGGCGAGGGGACGGCGCGCGGGCCCGCGTGCTGCTCGACGGCGCGCTCGAGGCGGAACCCGACTACCGGCTGGCCGTGCTCCTCGGCGACGCCCTGGGTGCCGCGGTGCCGCCGGGTTGGGTCCGGCAACGGGACTGACCTGCGACGGCGCCGTCCCGACCGACCGGTGATGCGGTCGTGGTGCGGGCTCGCCTCGGGTACGGTCACGAATGGGCCGTGTCGCCGTCGACAGGAGAGACCGATGGGAATCGTGGTGGGCTACCTGGCCACCCCCGAAGGTCGGGCCGCTCTCGATGCGGCGATCGATGAGGCCTCTCGCCGGCAGACGCCGGTCGTGGTGGTCGTCAGCGCCCGTCCCGGCGAGCCCGACGCCGACCGGGCGTTGGTCCAGGCCGACCTCGACTCGGTCCGGGCGCGGCTCGTCGAGACCGGGCTCGAGCACGAGGTCCGGCTGCTCGAGAGCGGCGACGTCGCGGACGACCTGATCGCGACCGCCGAGCAGGTCGACGCCCAGCTCATCGTCCTCGGGCTTCGTCGGCGCAGCCCCGTCGGCAAGCTCATCCTCGGCGCCAATGCGCAGCGCGTCCTGTTCGACGCAGGCTGCCCGGTGCTCACCGTGAAGCCGGGCTGACCGCCCGCCGGGCTCCCCGTGGGAATCTCTGGCCGTTCTCGTTCGTTGTGAGCGTGCAACCCCGTGAAATCCGTCCTTGACGGACGTCTGGTCGTGCCCGAGGGGACGGCGAGAGGCTCGCGAGGTCGGTACAATATCTATCTAGACTCCCGGCCCCTCCCGGTGTCGCGTTGCCGAAAGGTCGTTCGTGTCGTCTCAGACCCCGCACCCCGCACTTCCGCGCGAGTTCGAGCACCCTGCACTGCAGGAGCTCGTGATGCGCGGCCGCACGCACGGCACGGTCGGTGCCGAGGAGCTGCGCACCGCGTGCGAGCAGGCTGACGTCCAGGACGCCAAGCGCCTGCGCGCCGTCGTCCGCGGCCTTGCGACCGCCGGCATCGGCGTCACGGAGCCCGCTGCAGCGCCCGTCGCGAAGCCGGCCCGCGTCGCCGCAGCGACCAGTGCCAAGGCCCGTCCTGCCGCCAAGGCCGTCGTCGCGACGGAGGACGACGCACCCGTCGCAGCGAAGCCGCGGACCACCCGAGCCAAGGCCGCCCCGGCTGCCAAGGCCGCCCCGGCCGCCAAGGCGACCGAGGCGACCGCCGCCGAGTCCTCCGACGACGAGCCGATCGAGGGCGAGGAGATCGACCTCGAGGAGATCGAGGTCGTCGACGTCGTCGCCGAGGTCACGGAGGTCGTGGAGGCCGTCGACGCGACGGACGAGGACGACGAGTCCGAGGACGGCGAGAAGAAGCCCGCCGCCAAGGAGGAGGAGTCCGAGGACAGCGGGTTCGTCTACTCCGACGCCGACGACGACGACGCCCCGGCGCAGCAGGTCGTCACGGCCGGCGCCACAGCCGACCCGGTCAAGGACTACCTGAAGCAGATCGGCAAGGTCGCGCTGCTGAACGCCGAGCAGGAGGTGGACCTGGCCAAGCGCATCGAGGCGGGCCTGTTCGCCGACGAGCGGCTGAACTCGGGCGTCACCATGGAGCCCAAGATCAAGCGCGAGCTGGAGTGGATCGCCAACGACGGCCGCCGCGCCAAGAACCACCTGCTCGAGGCCAACCTGCGCCTCGTCGTCTCCCTGGCCAAGCGGTACACCGGCCGCGGCATGCTGTTCCTGGACCTGATCCAGGAGGGCAACCTCGGTCTGATCCGTGCGGTGGAGAAGTTCGACTACACCAAGGGCTACAAGTTCTCGACGTACGCCACCTGGTGGATCCGTCAGGCGATCACCCGCGCCATGGCCGACCAGGCCCGCACCATCCGCATCCCGGTGCACATGGTCGAGGTCATCAACAAGCTCGCGCGCGTCCAGCGCCAGATGCTCCAGGACCTGGGCCGCGAGCCCACGCCGGAGGAGCTGGCCAAGGAGCTCGACATGACCCCCGAGAAGGTCGTCGAGGTCCAGAAGTACGGCCGCGAGCCGATCTCGCTGCACACGCCCCTCGGCGAGGACGGCGACAGCGAGTTCGGCGACCTGATCGAGGACTCCGAGGCCGTCGTCCCCGCGGACGCCGTGAGCTTCACGCTCCTGCAGGAGCAGCTGCACCAGGTGCTCGACACGCTCTCGGAGCGCGAGGCCGGCGTGGTGTCGATGCGGTTCGGCCTGACCGACGGCCAGCCGAAGACGCTCGACGAGATCGGCAAGGTCTACGGGGTCACGCGCGAGCGGATCCGGCAGATCGAGTCGAAGACCATGTCGAAGCTGCGCCACCCGTCGCGCTCGCAGGTGCTGCGCGACTACCTGGACTGACCGGCGCACGCGCAACCTCAGCGCGGACCGATGACGCACGAGGCCCGGACCACCTGGTTCGGGCCTCGTCGCGTTCCCAGTGGGGCACGTCGTCCGGTCCCCGGACACGTGACGGTATCCCGAGCGGTATCCAGCCGAAACATCGTGTCCGTAATGTCCAGATCAGGAGGTGGGGCGGTCCACCTCTCGGCCGCAGGCTGGTCGCCCGCACATCTCTCGAGCAAGGGTCGGACATGCTGCTGCTGCACATCATTGCGTCTCCGCGACATGGGGAGTCCAACACCCTCAAGGCGTCGGAGGCGTTCATCGCCGGCCTCCGCGAGAGCCACCCGGACGTCGCCGTGGAGGTCATCGACCTCTACGACCACGACCTGCCCGCCATGGAGGGCGAGAACATCGAGGCGAAGTACGACCTGCTCGTCGGGCGTCCGATCGACCCTGAGCACGCGGAGGCGTGGGCGCACGTCGAGTCGTTGATCGCCCACTTCCGGTCCGCGGACGCCTACCTGCTCACCGTGCCGATGTGGAACCTGAGCATCCCCTACGCCCTGAAGTACTACATCGACTGCATCGTCCAGCCGGGCTACACCTTCCGGTACAACGCGTTGGGCTTGCCGGAGCCCATGGTCCTGGGCAAGAAGATGGTGATCGTCTCCACGCGCGGCAGCGACTACTCGGCCGGCGGCCCGATGCATGCCTACGACTTCATGGAGCCGTACCTGCGAGCGATCTTCGGCTTCATCGGGATCACCGACATCGAGCTCGTCTGTGGACAACCGATGCACGGCACTCCCGCGCAGCGCGAGCTGGCGCTCGTCGGGGCGATCGAGCGGGCGCGCGAGCTCGCGGCCGGCCCCGAGTGGGCAGCGGTCACCGCCGACCGGGTCGAGACGATGGCGGCGTCCTCCCAGCAACGGTAAGTATTGACTAACGGTTAGTCGAGGCTGACGATAGGAGGATTCGCTCGGTCGACCGGAGGTGGATCATGGGCAGTCCCGTCATGTGGTTCGACATCGTCAGCACGGACCCGGGCCGTGCTCGCGAGTTCTACACGCAGCTCTTCGGCTGGACGGCCGCGGCGCCGCCCGAGCTGGGCGGCTACACGCTCCTGGACACCGGCGCGCCCGCGGCGGAGGTCGGCGGCGGCATCGCTGCGGCGCAGGAGGGTGGGATGCCCGCCGGCATCCTGCTCTACGTGCGGGTCGACGACCTGGCGGCCACGCTGGCGAAGGCCGAGTCGCTGGGTGGGTCCACGGTGCGAGATCCCCTGCGGCTCCCGGGCGACAACGGCACCATCGCGGTGCTCGCGGACCCCGAGGGGCATGCGGTAGGACTGTGGGCGTGAGCCAGACGGACGCCGTGCTGCGAGCGCTCGCCGAGCCGCGCCGCCGCGAGATGCTCACGCTCCTCGCGCGCGACGAGGTCCCGGTCGGCCGACTGGCCGAGGAGTTCGACGTCACCCGCAGCGCGGTGAGCCAGCACCTGCGGGTGCTGGAGGACGCGGGCCTGGTGACGCGTCGGACGCAAGGCACGCGCAACTTCTACCGGTCGCGTCCGGAGGGCCTGGCCGACCTGCGGGCCTATCTCGACGAGACCTGGGCGGCCTCGCTGGACGTCGCTCGTCGGCTGGTGGAGGCGGAGGTCGGGGCGCTCGCCGACGACGGCGCGGAGGGCGACGACCGTGCCAGCGCGTGAACCGACGACGCTCGCGGCCCCGCCCGTCCGCCAGGCCACGACCGTGCGCGCGGACGTCGCGACGACGTTCGACGTCTTCGTGCGCGAGATCGGGGTCTGGTGGCCGGTCGAGCCGTTCTCGGCCGGCGGCGACCGCGTCCGCGACGTGACGCTGGAGCGCCGGCTCGGCGGGACCGTCGTCGAGACGTGGCACGACGGCACCACCCGCGTCTGGGGCGAGCTCGTGGCCTGGGACCCGCCGCACGGCTTCACGATGTCGTGGCTGCTCACGCCGGAGCCGACCGAGGTCGAGCTGCGGTTCCGCTCGCTGGCGGCCGGCCTGACCCGCGTCTCGGTCGAGCACCGCGGGTGGGAGCGCATGACCGAGGCGCAGCTCGGTGGCGCCTGCGCGCTGCCTGAGGGCTACCGGGGCGGGTCGTACGTGCGCGGCTGGGCCGTGATCTTCGGCCGCCTGGTCGACCACGTGGAGTCGGGGCTCTCATGAGCCAGGTCCGGTACGTGCTGCTGTACGAGTCGGGTCCGGACGTCCTGACGCTCGCACCGCTGCACGCGGCGGGGCACACCGCGCACTACGAGGAGTTCGCGTCGCGTGGGCTGCTCGTGGGCATAGGAACCTTCGAGCACCCCGAGGTGAACGGCGCGATGTGCGTGCTGGTGAGCCGGGAGGCGGCGGAGGAGTTCGCGGCCACGGATCCGTTCGTCGTGCACGGGGTCGTGCGGCGCTACCAGGTGCTCGCGTGGACCGACATGCTCGCCTGACCCGGCGCGCCGCCCGCCACGCGGGAGACGGAACGAGCCCCGGACCAGTGCGGTCCGGGGCTCGTCGCCGGTAGGTCTGCGTGCGCTCGCGATCAGGTCGCGGCGCCGGCGCCCGCTCCGTGCTCGGCCAGCAGGCGGTCGGTCTCGTCCTGCACGTGGGTGGCCAGCTCCGCGAACTTCGGCGCGTGCTCGCGTGCGTGGTGCGCGCAGAACAACAGCTCTCCGACCGGGAGGATGACCCGGACATAGGCCTGCGCGCCGCAGCGGTCGCAGCGGTCGGCTGCGGTCAGTGGTTGCGTCATGGTCCCCGTCACAGATCCATACAACCATCCCTGTCCCCGTTTGATGGCACCAGGAGCGGGTGGTTCGCTCACCGCGTAGCGGACTGTGACCCTCCCGAAACAAATCGAGATCTGCCGTAACGCGGGGGTGATTCGGACATTCGGTGAGGAAGCGGATCGGGGCGCTGGTGGCGGCATGGCAGCCGGGTCGTGTCGGGGTCGGCGGATACGATCGGCGGGTGACCACCACCTCCTCGCAGTCCGGCTACACGGCCCGGCACCTGTCGGTGCTGGAGGGCCTCGAGGCGGTGCGCAAGCGCCCCGGCATGTACATCGGGACCACCGACAGCCGGGGTCTGATGCACTGCCTGTGGGAGATCATCGACAACTCCGTCGACGAGGCCCTGGCGGGCTACGGGGACCGGATCGACATCGTGCTGCACGCCGACGGGTCGGTCGAGGTGCGCGACAACGGGCGCGGCGTGCCGGTCGACGTCGAGCCCAAGACCGGGCTGACGGGCGTCGAGGTCGTCTACACCAAGCTGCACGCGGGCGGGAAGTTCGGCGGCGGGTCGTACGGAGCGTCGGGTGGCCTGCACGGCGTCGGCGCCTCCGTGGTCAACGCCCTGTCCTCCCGGCTCGACGTCGAGGTGGACCGGAACGGCCGCACGCACCGCATGACGTTCCGCCGGGGTGAGCCGGGGACGTTCCACGACCGCGCCGGCATCGGCCCGGACTCGACGTTCGAACCGTTCGTCTCCGGGTCGTCGCTGGAGCTGGGCGCCAAGGTCGCGCGGGCCAAGACCGGGACGCGCGTGCGGTACTGGGCCGATCCGCAGATCTTTCCCAAGACCGCGGTGTTCGCCTACGACGAGCTGGTCACCCGCGCGCGCCAGACGAGCTTCCTGGTGCCGGGCCTGACGTTGATGGTTCGGGACGAGCGCGGCGTCGCCGGGACGCCCGGCGCCGACGGGCCGCACGAGGAGACGTTCCTGCACAGCGGTGGCGTCGTGGACTTCGTCGACCACCTGGCTCCGGACCCGGCCGTCACCGACACGTGGCGCCTCACCGGGTCGGGCACGTTCCACGAGACCGTCCCGGTGCTGGACGACCGCGGCCACATGACCGCGCAGGAGGTCTCGCGGCTGTGCGAGGTCGACGTCGCGCTGCGCTGGGGGACCGGATACGACACCGAGGTCCGCACCTTCGTCAACATCATCTCGACGCCCAAGGGCGGCACCCATCTGGCCGGGTTCGAGGCGGGGCTGCTGCGCACGCTGCGCAAGCAGGTGGAGGCGAACGCGCGCCGGCTGAAGATCTCGGCCCGGGACACCTCGGAGCGGATCGACAAGGAGGACGTGCTGGCCGGCATGACCGCGGTGGTCACCGTTCGTCTGGCCGAGCCGCAGTTCGAGGGTCAGACCAAAGAGGTGCTGGGCACCGGCGCCGTGCGCGCCATCGTCGCCCGCGTCATGGACACCGAGCTGGCCGCGATCTTCTCCTCGCCGAAGCGGGACCACAAGGCACAGTCGTCGCTCCTGCTGGACAAGATCGTCGGCGAGATGCGCGCCCGCCTGTCCGCGCGCAAGCAGAAGGAGATCTCGCGCCGCAAGAACGCGCTGGAGACGAGCTCGCTGCCCGCCAAGCTCGCCGACTGCCGGTCCGACGACGTCGAGCGCAGCGAGCTGTTCATCGTCGAGGGCGACAGTGCGCTCGGCACGGCCAAGCTGGCCCGCAGCTCGGACTTCCAGGCGCTGCTGCCCATCCGCGGCAAGATCCTCAACGTCCAGAAGGCCTCCGTCTCGGACATGCTCAAGAACGCCGAGTGCGCCGCGATCATCCAGGTGGTCGGGGCGGGGTCGGGGCGCACGTTCGACCTCGAGGCGGCGCGCTACGGGAAGATCGTGCTGATGACGGACGCCGACGTCGACGGCGCCCACATCCGCACCCTGCTGCTCACGCTGCTGTTCCGGTACATGCGGCCGCTCGTCGAGGACGGACGCGTCTACGCCGCCGTGCCACCGCTGCACCGGATCGAGGTGATCGGTGGCGGTGGGCGCAAGAACGAGTACGTGTACACGTACTCGGAGGCCGAGCTGGCGGCGACCCTGAAGAAGCTCGAGCGGTCCGGCCGGCGGTACAAGGACGACATCCAGCGCTACAAGGGTCTGGGCGAGATGGATGCCGACCAGCTGGCCGAGACGACCATGGACCCGCGGCACCGGACGTTGCGCCGCGTGACGGTGGCCGGCGCCGAGAAGGCGGAGCAGACGTTCGAGCTGCTCATGGGGACGGACGTCGCACCGCGCAAGGACTTCATCGTCGCGGCCGAGGGCCTGGACCGCAGCCGCATCGACGCCTGATTTCGGTTGCCCGAGCGGCCGAGGCCGGTCATCGTGGACGGCGTGACCGAGACCGACCGAGCGCCCATCATCGAGCGCGCGGCCGCGCCCGAGCACCTGCCGAGTCTCGACGGGCTGGGCGGCCTGACCTGGCGCCCGCTGAGCCGTACCGACGTGCCGGAGCTCTGGCGACTCGTGCTGGCGATCGAAGAGGCCGAGCAGCCGCCGTACCGCACCGCCGAGGAAGAGGTGGACGAGAAGTTCGACGGCGCCTGGAAGGACCACGCCCTCGACACGGTCGCGGGGATCGACGGCGAGGGTCGGATCCGGGCGTACGCGCAGGTGAGCCAGCCGCCGGGTGACACACGCGTGGTGCGTGCGTTCCTCGACGGTGGCGTGGACCCCCAGTGGCGCGGTCGGGGGATCGGACGACAGGTGCTCGCCTGGTCGCAGGGCCGGGGCCGACAGAAGATCGCGCAGTCCCGCAAGGAGCTTCCGGGTCGGCTGACCGTCTTCGTCGACGACGGCGCTGCCGAGACCCTCGGGCTCCTGCGCGCCGCCGGGTTCACGGCGGTCCGCTACTACGCGGAGATGAAGCGGCCCCTCGACGTCCCGCTGCCCGACATCCCCGCGCCCGACGGCATCTCGATCGTGCCCTGGTCGAGCGAGCTGGACGACCAGGTGCGCCTGGCGCACAACGAGGCGTTCGCCGACCACTGGGGCAGCGAGCCCCGGACCCCTCAGGAGTGGGCGCAGGGTCGCAGCATGTTCGCGCCCGGATGGAGCCTGGTCGCCGTCGACGACGCCACCGGCGAGGTGGTGGGGTACCTCCTGTCGTCCAGGTTCGAGCAGGACTGGGCGCTCAACGGGTACAGCGCCGGCTACACGGACCTGCTGGGCGTGCGGCGCGCGTGGCGGGGCCGTCGGCTGGCAGGTGCGCTGCTCAGCGCCGCGATGACGATCTACCGGGCGGACGGGATCGAGTACGCCGAGCTCGGCGTGGACACCGCGAACCCGTCCGGCGCGCACCAGCTCTACGCGAACCTCGGGTACGCGGTGTTCCACAGCAACGCCATGTACGCGATCGAGCTCTGAAGGTCACCCGGAGGGCCGTCGGGGGACGGGTCCGCGTCGGGTTATCCTCGGGCGCGGCGGGACGACGATGTCCCGTCGCACTGCAGCCGGTCGACGTCGCCCGGCGTCGAGGAGGTCGTGGTGGGGCGGACGTTGTCCTGGGCCGCACGGATCTGCGTCGTGGCCTTCGGGGCCGTCGCGCTCATCCAGGTGTCGGCCGAGTGGATCGGCGCGCAGCGGGTGGCGCAGGTCGGCCAGTGGGCCCTGATGCCCTTGCTCGCCGGAGCGCTCGTCGCCGCGACGCGGTGGCCCCGGGGGCACCTGGTGAGGTGGGTGCTGGTCGCTCTGGGGTTCTCCTGGCTCGGCGACCTGGTTCCGTCCTTCGTCGGCGACGACACAGCGTTCCTGGTGATGGTCGGCTTCTTCCTGCTCGCCCAGGTGGCCTACGTCGTGGCGTTCGCGCCGGACGCACGCCGGTCCGTGCTGCACCGCCGGCCCGTGCTGCTCGTGCCCTACGCAGCGGTCCTGGTCGCCATGGTCGGGGCCTGCGGGGGAGGCGCGGGATCTCTGCTGATCCCCGTCGCCGTCTACGGCGGATGCCTGACCGCGATGGCGGTCCTGTCCACCGGGGTCGGGCGACCGGCCGGTGTCGGGGGTGCCGTGTTCCTGGTGTCCGACGGGCTGATCGCGCTGAACGAGTTCGTCCCGTCGTTCCACCTGCCCCACCACGACTTCTGGGTCATGCTCACGTACGTCGTCGCCCAGGCGTCGATCGCCACCGCGGTGGTCGGGCGCAACGCGCGGCAGCGTCAGGCGCCCGAGCCGAGACCGCGGCCCGTCGTCGGTCGGCCGGGCATGCCCGACAACGTCGTCTCGATGGTCGACGCGGCGCGGGCGCTCAGCCGACTGCGTGTACCGGCGCGCTGAGCGCCGTCCCGGACATGTCACGCCGTGGGTCGAGCGCGGGCAGCTCGACCGGCTGACCCGCGGACCCGGTCGCCCACGCGGGAGCGACGCCCACCCACGCGAGGATCAGGGCGTCCTCGTTGCGCAGGAACCGGTGGGCGCGCACGCCCCCCGTCGCCCGACCCTTGGCCGGGTAGGCCTCGAACGGGCTGACCTTGGCCGAGCCGGCCTGGGTACCCGGCAGGGCGTCGGAGGCGCCGGCGACGGTCACCACCACGGCCTGCGCGGCCTGGGACGCGAGCACCGCGGCGAACGCGACCACGCGCTGGCCGGCCGCGAGCTTGATCCCGGCCATGCCGCCGGCGGCGCGGCCCTGCGGTCGGACGGCGGACGCGGGGAAGTGCAGCAGCGACGCGTCGGAGGCCACGAGAACGAGCTCGTCGGAGTCGGCGACCGCCACCGCACCGACCACCTCGTCGCCGTCCTTGAGCCCGATCGCCTCCCACGCGTCCCGGTTGCCCGGCACGTCGCCGGACGTGACGCGCTTGACGGTGCCCTGGACGGTGGCCAGCGCCAGCGTCGGTGCGTCCCCGGCCAGCGACGTCAGACCGACCACTCGCTCGCGGGGGAGCAGCGTGACCACCTCGCCCAGGGGCACGCCGCCCGACAGGCTCGGGGTGCCGTCCGTGGGCGGGAGGGCCGGGAGGTCGAGGACCGAGACGCGCACGACCCGGCCCTGTGACGTGACGACGCCGATCTCGGCGCGAGCGGTGGTCAGGACGGTCGCCGAGACGACGTCGTGCTTCGCGCGGCGCGCACCCTCGAGGCGCGCGGGCAGCTCGTCGGCCGCCGTCCGGGCGAGCAGTCCCGTGCCCGAGAGCAGGACCCAGCACGGCGTGTCGGCGATCTCGAGGGGCGCCGCGGCACCCCGCGCGGCCGGCGCGCCCGTGATCGAGGTGCCGCCCGCGGACTCCAGCAGGATCGTGCGCCGGGGCGTGCCGTAGGTGGCGGCGACCTCGGCCATCTCCTCGGAGACGAGCGCCCGCAGCCGGGCGTCGTCGGCCAGGATCTCGCGCAGCTCGGCGATCTCGGCGGCGAGCTGCTCCTGCTCCTTCTCCAGCTCGATCCGGGAGAACCGGGTCAGGCGTCGGAGCCGCAGCTCGAGGATGTACTCGGCCTGCGGCTCGGACAGGTCGAACACGGTGCGCAGTCGGGCGCGAGCGGTGTCCGCGTCGTCGGACGTGCGGATGACCTGGATGACCTCGTCGATGTCGAGGATCGCGACGAGCAGGCCCTCGACGAGGTGCAGGCGCTCGAGACGCTTGGCCAGCCGGAACTCGCTGCGGCGCCGCACGACGACCAGGCGGTGCTCCACCCAGACCACCAGCAGCTCACGCAGCCCGAGCGTGCGCGGCTGTCCGGCGACGAGCGCGACGTTGTTGATGGAGAACGAGTCCTCCAGGGGCGTGAACCGGTACAGCTGCTCCAGCACCGCCTCCGGGACGAATCCCGTCTTGATCTCGATGACCAGACGCAGGCCGTGCGTGCGGTCGGTGAGGTCGATCGCATCCGAGATGCCGGTGAGCTTCTTGGTCTGCACGCCCTCCTTGACCTTCTCGATCACCTTCTCGGGCCCGACACCGTAGGGGAGCTCGGTGATGACGATGCCCTTGCGCTTGGGCGTGACGTTCTCGATGCGGGCCGTCGCGCGCGTGCGGAACGCGCCGCGACCGGTGCGATAGGCGTCGCGCACGCCGTCGAGCCCGACGATCTTGCCGCCCGAGGGCAGGTCCGGGCCGGGCACGAACCGCAGCAGGTCCTCGAGCGTCGCGTCCGGGTGCAGGACGAGGTGCCGCGCGGCCGCGATCACCTCGACCAGGTTGTGCGGCGCCATGTTGGTGGCCATGCCGACCGCGATGCCGGCCGCGCCGTTGACCAGCAGGTTCGGGATCGCGGCGGGGAGGACCTCCGGCTGCGTCAGCTTGTTGTCGTAGTTGGGCACGAAGTCGACGACGTCCTCGTCCAGACCCGTGGTCATGGCCAGCGCGGCCGGCGCCATCCGCGCCTCGGTGTACCGGGGTGCGGCCGGTCCGTCGTCGAGCGAGCCGAAGTTGCCGTGGCCGTCGATCAGCGGCAGCCGCAGCGAGAACGGCTGGGCCAGGCGGACCATGGCGTCGTAGATCGCCGTGTCGCCGTGCGGGTGCAGCCGGCCCATGACGTCGCCGACGACACGCGCCGACTTCACGTACGGGCGGTCCGGGCGCAGGCCCATCTCGGACATCTGGAAGAGGATGCGGCGTTGCACGGGCTTGAGGCCGTCGCGGGCGTCAGGCAGGGCTCGGGAGTAGATGACCGAGTAGGCGTACTCGAGGAACGAGCCCTCCATCTCGGTGGCGACGTCGATGTCGACGATGTGTTCGACGACGTCGTCGGGCGGGACGTCAGGGGTCGCGGGGCGACGCGCCATCGTTGGTGCTCCTCGGGGCAGGACTGCGGTGCGGCGACCATTGTGGACCGTGGACCCGCGCGGCGGGCCGCGACAGGCCGCGGCGCGCAGGGGGCCGCACTAACCTGCAGGACATGGAAGACGTCGCCGACGAAGCCGACGAGCATCCCGCGTACCCGGCCGGGTGGGAGGCGGACGTCGTGCTGCACGACGGGTCCACGACGCACGTCCGACCGATCCGGCCGACGGATGCGGATGCTCTGCAGGCCTTCCACGTCAGCCAGTCCGAGCGATCGATCTACCTGCGGTTCTTCGCTGCGATGGAGCGGCTGTCCGAGCGGGACCTGCAGCGGTTGGTGACGGTCGACCACGCCGACCGGGTGGCGCTCGTGGCGGTCGCGGACGTCGACGGGGCCGAGCACATCATCGGCGTCGCGCGGTACGACCGGATCGACGACGACGACGCGGAGGTCGCGTTCAACGTCGCCGACGCGCACCAGGGCCGCGGCGTCGGGTCGGTGCTGCTCGAGCACCTCGCCGCGGCCGCCCGCGAGCGCGGGGTCGGCCGGTTCGTGGCGGAGGTCCTGCCCCAGAACGGCCGCATGATCTCGGTCTTCCGGGAGGCGGGCTACGTGGTCGAGCAGCGCACCGAGGACGGGATCGTCGCGCTGAGCTTCGACATCGACCCGACGGACCGGTCGCTCGCCGTGATGGCCGACCGCGAGCACCGGGCCGAGGCCCGCTCGGTGCGGCAGCTGCTCGAAGCGCTGTCGGTGGTGGTGGTCGGGCCCGGCGTCGCCGACCAGACACTGGTCGGTCGGCTCGCCGCCGCGGTGCTCCGTGACCTGCGCGCGGGCGATGCCGAGCTCGTGGTCCACGCCGTGGGTATCCCGGGCGCGCCGTCGGTCGCCCTGGTCGACGTTCTCGGGCCGGTCGAGCTGGCGGTCGTCGCCGTGCCGTCGGACGCCGCGGTCGGCACGGTCCGGGACCTTGCCCGGCTCGGGGTCCGGGGCGTCGTGCTGCTGTCCGCCGGCTTTGCCGAGGACGGACCGGACGGCGTCGAGCGGCAGCGGGAGCTGCTCCGCGTCGCCCACGGCGCCGGGATGCGCATCGTCGGTCCGGGGTCGTTCGGGCTGCTGGCGCACCGCCGCGGTGCCCTGCTGAACGCCTCGCTGGCCCAGGTGCCGCCGGCGGAGGGGCGGATCGGGCTGTTCTGCCAGTCCGCCCCCATGGCCGTGGCGCTGCTCGCGGCGGTGCGCCGGCGGGGGATCGGGCTGTCCGAGTTCGTCTCGGCGGGGCATCGCGCCGACGTGTCGGGCAACGACCTCATGCAGTTCTGGGCGGATGACGAGGGCACGGACGTCGTCGGCCTGTACCTGGAGTCGATCGGCAACCCCCGCAAGTTCTCCCGCGTGGCTCGCCGGCTGTCGCAGCTCAAACCGGTCGTCGTCGTGACGGCTGGGCGGTCCGGCCAGGTGGTCCCGCCCGGACACGCCGTCCGGGCTACACACGCACCGCCTCGGACGCTCGCCGAGATGCTGCGGCAGGCGGGTGTCGTCCGCGTCGACAACACCCACCAGCTCCTGGACGTCGCGCAGGTGCTCGCGCACCAGCCGCTGCCGGCGGGTCGGCGCACGGCGATCCTGGCCAGCTCCGCCTCGATCGCGACGTTGGTCGCGGAGGCGGCGACCGCGGCCGGGCTGGTCGTGTCGGGGCAGGTGGTCCTGCTGGCGGAGGACGCGTCGGCGCCGCGGGTCCGCGACGCGGTGGCCGCGCTGTATGCCGACCCCGACAGCGACGTCGTCGTCGCCGTGCGCATCCCGACCGTGGGCGGACCCGACCCGGTCCTGCAGGCGGAGCTCGCCGGCGCGGCCGCACGGACCGGCCGCACGACGGTGGCGTGCATGGACCAGCTGCACGGCCTGACGCCGGAGCTGACGGCGACCGACGACGCCGACCGGCCGTGGACCGTACCCGCGTACAGCACGCCCGAGGACGCGGCACTGGCGCTCGGCCGGGCCGCGCGGTACGCGCAGTGGCGGTCCGGGGACCGGGGGCTCCCGCTGCACCCCAGCGGTGTCGACACCCGTTCCGCACGGCGGCTGGTCGCGGGCTGGGTAGCACCGGACGGCGGCGCCCGCGCGCTCGACGCCGAGCAGGTCGCGGCCCTGCTCGCCACGATCGGGGTCCGGGTGGTGCCGTCCTTCCCGGTGCGGGACGCCGACGAGGCGGTCGCCGTCGCCGAGCGGATCGGCTGGCCCGTCGCGCTCAAGACGACCGTCCCGGCGATGCGGCACCGGGCGGATCTGGGTGGCGTCCGGCTGGACGTCGCCGACGAGGCCGAGCTGCGCGGCGACGTGAGCGAGGTGCTGGCGCTCGCGGACGCGTTCGGGGCGGCCGGCGACGGACCCCCGCTCGAGGTCCAGGCGATGGCGCCGCACGGGTCGGCGTGCGTGGTGCGGTCCGCGGAGGACCCGCTCTTCGGCCCGATCATCAGCTTCGGGCTGGCCGGGGACGCGTCAGACCTGCTCGGCGACGTCACCTACGGCGTGCCGCCGCTCACCGACGTCGATGTCGCCGAGCTCGTGCGGTCCGCCCGGGCGGCCCCGCGCCTGTTCGGGTACCGCGGGCTGCCGGCGCTGGACGTCGGCGCGCTCGAGGAGCTCATCGCGCGCGTCGCGGTCCTGGCCGACGACCTGCCCGAGCTGCGCTCGCTCGAGCTCAACCCGGTTGTCGTCTCCGAGCACGGGGCGGTCGTGCTCGGCGCGCGCGCCTCCGTGGCCCACGCCGACCGCGCCGACGCGACCCGGAGGCTGTCATCCACATGAGCAGCCCGCGCGGTCGTCACGAGTGGGAGGATGTCCTGGTGTCTGCTCCCTCCACCGACCTGCGCGTCGACCTCCACCGTGCCGGCTACTACCCGGAGCTCGTCAGCGACGTCCTCGACGTGGCGCTCGCGGACGAGGACGTCGTCGCACACCTGGTCCACCCCGAGACCACGTTCGACGCCGCCGAGGTGCGCCGCCACGTCACCGTCCTCGTCCTGACCCCGACGCGGCTCGTGGTCGCCCATGTGGACGACCACCCCGCCGACTCGGAGCACCCCTCGGCCAGCGCATCGGCCACCACGGAGGCGGTCCCGCTCGCCGAGCTGAAGTCGGTCGCGCTCACCCACGTGGTCGGGCAGCCCGACAAGCACAAGGCCGGCACGGGCGCGTCCGAGCTCACGCTCGTGATCGGTTGGGGAGCCGTCTCGCGCGTCGACCTCGAACCCGCCACCTGCGGCGACCCGAGCTGCGACGCCGACCACGGGCTGACGGGCACGCTCGCCCCGGACGACGTCGTGGTCCGGGTCAGCGCGCTCGCGGAGGGCGCCGACTCGGTCCGCGCCGCGACGACGTTCGCCCGGCAGCTCTCGGCGGCCAGCGCCCGCGCCCGATGACCGACCTCGAGTCGGTCCTCACGACCGCGTCGTCGGAGGCGCTCGCCGCGTTCGCGACGGCGGACCTGGTCGCGCCGAGCTCCGCGTACCCGTGCCTGGGCAACGTCCTGCCGGCCGTGGGTGGCTCGCTGGGCGTCGACCTGCCCGGTGCCGCGCAGTCGCAGGAGCTCCTGGGCCTGCCGGCAGCGTCGCGCGTGTGCGTCGTTCTCGTCGACGGCCTCGGCTACGCCAACCTGTCCGAGCGCGCGGGTCACGCGCCGTTCCTGCGCCGGCAGCTGGGTGCGTCGACGCCGCTGACCAGCACGTTCCCGTCCACGACCGCCACCGCGATGGGCACGTTCGGGGTCGGCGTCCCGCCCGGTCGCACGGGGATGCTGGGCTACACGGTGCGTGACCCCGCCACCGGCCTGCTGGGCAACCTCGTGAGCTGGACCGGTCTACCTCCCGCCCGCGAGTGGCAGCGCGAGCCCACGGTCTTCGAGCGCCTCACGGATGCCGGCGTCAGCGTGACGAGCATCGGTCCCGCGCGGTTCGCGGGGTCCGGCCTGACCGAGGCGGCGCTGCGGGGGCCGGTGTACGTGCGGGCGGAGTCGCTCGCGGACCGCGTCGACGCCACCGTCGCTGTCCTGCGCTCGCCCGGTGTCGCGTACCTGTACTGGGGTGACGTCGACAAGGCCGGCCACCGCAACGGCTGGGGCTCGCTGCAGTGGGGCGACGCGCTGGCCGAGCTGGACGCCGAGCTCGGGCGCCTCGCCCGCAGCCTGCCGCGGGACGCGCTGCTCCTGGTGACGGCGGACCACGGCATGGTCGATGTCGACCTGAGCCAGCGCTGGGACCTGGCCACCCACCCCGCGCTCGGAGCCGGGGTGGAGCTCGCCGCGGGGGAGCCGCGGGCGCTGCACCTGCACCTCGCGGCCGGCACGGACCCGCAGGACGTCGCAGGACGATGGCGCGACGTGCTCGGGTCCGCGGCTGTCGTCGCCACGCGCGACGAGGCGTCCGACCAGGGCTGGTTCGGCGAGGTGGCCGACCACGTGGCGCCCGTCATCGGAGACGTCGTCGTCGCCATGACCGGGCGCGCGACCGTCGTGGACTCGGCGACGCAGACACCTGCCTCGCTGGAGCTGATCGGCGTGCACGGCTCGCTGACGCGTCACGAGATGCTCGTGCCGTGCGTCGTCGTCGCATGAGCGGCCCGAAGGGCGGTGCCTGACCGGTGGCCGAGCTGGTCTTCTTCTCCGGCACGATGGACTGCGGCAAGTCCACGCTCGCGCTCCAGATGCACCACAACCACGCTGCCCGCGGCCGCGACGGCGTCCTGTTCACGCGGCAGGACCGCGCGGGGAAGGCGGTCATCTCGTCGCGGCTCGGCCTGACGCAGGGCGCCCACGAGGTCGAGGACGCGACCGACTTCTGGGCCGACGTCATCGCGCGGCGCACGCACGGGCACCCGGTCGACTACCTGATCGGCGACGAGGCGCAGTTCTACACGGCGCTGCAGGTCGAGCAGCTGGCGCGGGTGGTCGACGAGCTCGGCGTGGACGTGTTCGCGTTCGGCATCTCGACCGACTTCCGTGCCCGCCTGTTCCCGGGCGCGGCCCGGCTGGTCGAGCTGGCGGACCGGGTCGAGGTGCTGCAGGTCATGGCGCTGTGCTGGTGCGGCGCCCGCGCCACCCACAACGCGCGGACGGTCGGCGGCGCGATGGTGGTCGAGGGTGCGCAGGTGGTCGTCGGCGACGTCGACTCGGGTGCCGACGAGGTCGGGTACGAGGTGCTCTGTCGGCGCCACCACATGCGACGGATGACCGCCGCGGCGGCTCGTGCCTCGTCGCCCTCGATGCAGACCCTCGACTTCGAGACCGGCTGACCGGCACCTACTCCGGCTTGGCCCCGAAGACGATCTCGTCCCAGCTGGGGACCTTGGCACGCCCGCGCCGCGCGGCCCGAGGACGGTCGCCGTGGGCCTCGTGGCCCTCGTGGCCCTCGTGGTCGTCCTGGTCGGACGTGTTTGCGGCGGCCAGTGCGATCGCGGTGGGCACCCTGACGGGCACCGGATAGACGACCGCCTCCTGGGCGGGGTCGGCGTCCTGCGGGTGTGCACCGGGAGCCTCGACGTCGGGACGGCCGAAGTCGAACGCGTGCTGCGGCCCGAAGCCCTCGAACTCCTCGGTGTCCTCGTCGTCGAGCTCGAGGGCCTGCCGCACCCCGCGACGGTCGCGCAGGTCGTCCAGCAGCGCGGCGGTCTGGTCCAGCGGGTCGCTCGGCGCGGGCTCGGGCTGCGGCTCGACGACGGTGGCGCTGGTGGTGCGCACCGTCGTGCCGTCGGGCTGGAAGTCGAACACGACGTCCCGGACGGCCGCGAGGTGCCGGCGCGACACCGGCTCGTCCGGGAGCTCCGTCTCGGACAGCCAGCGTGCCTCGTCCTCGTCGGCGACGACGGTCCGCTTCGACGCGTCGAAGGTCCACCGGGCCTCCCGTTCGGAGTCGTCGACCGTGAACCGCGCCAGGACCACCCAGGGACCGTTGGCGTCGCGGGCGGAGTCCCAGGCGAGCGAAGCGAGGTCGACGCCGCGGGCCGCCAGCCGGTCGGTGACGAGGTCGCCGAGAAGGGGTGCTCCGGTCTCTCGACCGACACGGGTACCGCGAGCCTGTTCGGCGACGTGCTCGCGCTCCGCCAGGACGGGCCCCTCGTAGCGGCGGACCCGTTCGACGGGCAGGCCCGCCGAGTCGGCGACCTCCTGCGTCGTCGCGCCGGCGCGGATGCGGGCCTGGATCTCCCGGGGGCTCAGGGTGCCGGCGTTCTCGGCGCGCAGCTGCTCGAGCTGCGGCCGGTCGCGGCGCACGGCAGCGCGCAGCGGCTCGTCGATCCGCAACCGGAATCGTGCACCGTCCGGACCCACCAGGACGAGATGTTCCCCGTCCTCGTGCAGACCCACCAGCTCGAGCTCAGCCATTCGACCTCCCAGTACCTCGGGACGAGAGTGCCACCGATCCGGTCCGGAGCCGTGGACCCTGGGCGGTGTGCCGCGCGGACGCTGCCAGGATGTGCGGGTGACCGACGAGATCCGCACGCTCATGCACGTCGCCCAGACCGTCGCCCGCGAGGCCGGCGAGCTGGTCCGCGCGGGACGTGAGGGGGAGGTGTCGGTCGCGGGGACCAAGTCCAGCGCGCAGGACGTGGTCACGGCGATGGACCTGGCCTCCGAGGCGTTGCTGCGACGGCGGCTCGCCGAGCTCCGGCCCGACGACGGCCTGCTCGGCGAGGAGGGCTCGTTGACGCCGGGCTCGTCGGGCGTCTGGTGGGTGGTCGACCCGATCGACGGCACCGTGAACTACCTCTACGGGCTGCCCGCGTACGCCGTGTCCGTCGCGGCGGTGCGGTCGCCGGTCGGCACGTCACCGGACCCCGCGACGTGGACCGTGCTGGCCGGCTGCGTGCTCGCCCCGAAGGACGGCCGGGTCTTCCTGGCCGGCCTCGGGCAGGGCGCCACGCTCGACGGCCGGACGTTGCAGGTCAACGAACCGCAGCCGCTGATCGGTTGCCTCGTCGGCACCGGCTTCGGCTACGTCGCGGCCCGGAGGCGCAACCAGGCACGGGTGGTGGCGGGTCTGCTGCCGCAGGTACGTGACATCCGTCGCATCGGGTCGGCGGCGCTCGACCTGTGCACGTTGGCGTCCGGGGGCCTCGACCTCTACTACGAGCGCGGTCTGCAGCCGTGGGACCTGGCGGCCGGTTCGCTCGTCGCACAGGAGGCCGGTGCCGTGGTCACGGGCCTGCGCGGGCACCGGGCGGGCGAGGCCATGACCGTCGCCGGTCCCCCCGGGCGCGTCGAGGAGCTGGTGGCCTACCTCGAGGCATCCGACGCTGACCAGGACAGTTGACCAACGGGCCTGATCAGGCAGATGTCCTGTCACTGTTCGCGCATCCGGCGGATCTGGTGCAGAATCCCACCCGCGACCGGGAACAAAACGCATTCGCTGCGCATTGATCCCGCGTACGAAGAGATATCCCGAGCACCACAAGACCCGGAGTGTGACGCCAGACATGGCTACCGACTACGACGCCCCGCGCAAGACCGAGGAGGACCTGAGCGAGGACTCGCTCCAGGAGCTCCAGGCCCGGCGGTCCGACAAGAACTCGGGCGTGGTGGACGAGGACGAGACCGAGGCGGCCGAAGGGTTCGAGCTCCCCGGAGCGGACCTGTCGGGCGAAGAGCTCTCCGTGCGCGTGCTGCCCCGTCAGGCTGACGAGTTCACCTGCTCGAGCTGCTTCCTCGTGCACCACCGCAGCCAGCTCGCCTACGAGCGTGACGGGCACCCCGTCTGCTCCGAGTGCGCCGCCTGACGCGTTCACCCACCTGACCTGACGACGGCCGGTCGCCCCCACGGGGCGGCCGGCCGTCCTGGTTCACGATCCCGTCAGGGCAGCCGCCAGCGCGACGGGATGACGCGTCGAGACGATCCAGTACGGCGTCGGGTCCAGCGGGTCCACCAGGTCGACCCGGACGGCGGTGTGGATCCAACCGCGCTGGCACAGGTACGCGCGGGCGTCGAGGCGCGGGCCCAGCTCGGTCCGGGTCGCCGCCGCGTCGAGTGCCACCGCGCCGCCGACGAGGCGGAGGGGGATCTGTGCAGGACCGGCCTGCAGCGAGGTGCCGTCGACGCGCACGGGCGGCGCCGTGGCGACGAGCGCGAGCGCACCGGCGACGACCACGACCACGCCGAGCCCGACCGCCAGCCGGACGTCGACCGGGTAGAACGCGATCACCATCATCAGCGCGAACACGACCAGGAGGACCCAACCGAGCGGACCGAGGGTGAGCCGCTCGGAGTAGACGGTGCTCGTCGGAGGGACGGGTGCGGGCAGCGCGGAGCCGCCAGGAACATCGGGCATGCCCACAGCATCCCACCCGGGCCGGTAGGGTCTGGCCCCGTGACGGCCGACCACAGCCCCGAGGTCCTGCTCCAGCTCCTGGAGCCGGACCTGCCCGAACCCTCGTACGCGCATCCCGGCGACGCAGGCGCGGACCTGGTCACGCGCATCGACGTCGTGATCCCGCCGCAGGGCCGGGTGACGGTGCCGACCGGTGTCGCGATCGCCCTGCCCGACGGGTACGCGGCGTTCGTCCACCCCCGGTCCGGGCTTGCCATGCGGCACGGGCTGACCATCGTCAACGCGCCGGGCACGGTCGACGCGGGCTACCGGGGCGAGATCGCGGTGACGCTGCTCAACACGGACGTCGAGCACGCTCTCGAGCTGCATCGCGGCGACCGGATCGCGCAGCTGGTGATCCAGCGCGTCGAGCGCGTGCGGTTCGTGGCGGTCGAGCACCTGCCCGGATCGCACCGCGGCGCGGGCGGCTTCGGGTCCAGCGGAGGGTGGAAGGCGGCTCCGGCGGGCTAGGAGCGGGACTACTGTCGTGGAGTAGGCACAGTCGAAGGGTCTGCGCACCGCAGGCACGAACGCGCGTCGCAGTACGCGCGTCCAGGAGGAGTGAGCGAACGTGGGTCTGTTCCGACGTGGTGGGAAGGATTCCACCACCGATGAGGCGAGCGCCGTCGACGCAGCGGTCGACGAGGCGGTCGACGGCGAGACCGAGGAGATCGACGAGCTCGACGAGGTGGTCGACGTCGTCGCCGAGCCGTTCGAGCGCACCGGGGGTCCGTGGGACTCCGCCGAGGTGACCGACGACATCGCGCTGGTGGACCTCGGCGCGATCAAGCTTCCCGGCGTCCAGGGCATGGAGCTGCGGATGGAGATCGACAAGGCGACGGACACCGTCTCGGCCGCGTCGGTCATGCTCGACGGTTCCTCCCTGCAGGTGCAGGCGTTCGCGGCGCCGAGGACCGACGGGATCTGGGACGAGATCCGCGGCGAGATCGCCGAGTCGGTGACGCAGCAGGGCGGCTCTGTCGACGACCTGCCCGGCCCGTTCGGCCGCGAGCTGCTCGCGCGGCTCCCCATCCGTACCCCCGAGGGGCGCACAGGCCACCGGCCGGCCCGGTTCATCGGCGCCGACGGTCCCCGCTGGTTCGTCCGCGGTGTCCTCACGGGACGCGCCGCCGTCGACCCGGCCGCGGCCGCGCCGCTGGAGAAGGTGTTCGCGGGCATCGTCGTCGTGCGCGGCACCGACGCCCGCGCCCCCCGCGACCTGCTGACGCTCACGCTGCCCGGACCGGCCAACCCGGAGCTCACGCCGTCGGAGCCCGAGACGCCCAGCTTCGACCCGCTGACCCGCGGACCCGAGATCACGGAGATCCGATGAGCATCAAGGAACGCCTGAAGATGGCGGTCGCGTCGCAGGAGCAGATCGAGGCCGACGAGGAGCGCCAGGACGCGCACCGGTCGGTCGGTTGCACGCCCGTCGACCAGCTGAGCAACCGGTCGCGCGCCAGCGTGTCCGGCGTGATCCGCTCGGTCACGTTGCGCCCGCGCGAGGGCGTGCCGGCCCTCGAGGCCGAGCTGTACGACGGCAGCGGGTCGCTGGACCTCGTCTGGCTCGGTCGGCGGGAGATCGCCGGCATCGCCCCCGGTCGCCGGCTCAAGATCGAGGGTCTCGTCTGTCTCGTCGACGGCCGGCGGACCGTGTTCAACCCGCGCTACGAGCTCCGGCCGCGCCCCGGTGAGTGAGCAGCACGCGGACGCAGACCCGGTCGACGGAGCGCTCGACGCGATCGACGACCTCGTCCAGCCCGAGGAGGGCGGTCTGCGCGGCGTCCGCGCGCTCACGGCCGACGAGTTCTCCGCCAAGGACGTGGTCGGCGGGACGCGTGGGGTCGTCGAGTCGGTCGCACCCGGCCTGTTGTTCGTCGTCGTGTACCTCGCCACCGGACAGACCCTCAAGCCGGCCCTGATCGCCGCCGGGGCGGCCGCGGTGATCGCGGTGGTCGTGCGGCTGGTGCAGCGCACGCCAGTCACGCAGGCGTTCTCGGGACTGCTCGGCGTCGGCATCGGCGTGTTCTGGGCGTGGAAGACCGGCGACGCCAACGACTACTTCGCGTACGGGCTGTGGGTCAACGTCGCCTACTTCCTGGCGACGCTGCTCTCGATCGTCATCGGCTGGCCCGTCGTCGGGCTCGTGATGGGGCTGTTCCGGCCGGAGGGCCCGTTGTCGAGCGACGGGAGCTGGAGCGCGGCGGTCGCCTGGCGGCAGGACCGGGCGCTGCGACGCCGCTACGCGCTCGCCACGTGGCCGTTGGTGGCCCTGTTCGGGGTCCGCCTGGCGGTCCAGGTGCCCCTGTACTTCGCGTCCGAGACGGGCTGGCTCGGCACCGCCAAGCTCGTGATGGGGATCCCCGGCACGGCGCTCGCGCTCTGGATCAGCTGGCTGCTGGTCCGCGGGTCAACAAAGCTTCCAGCTCAGACTCGTCCGCATCCCGCCCCGTGACGAACAGCAACTCGTCGCGACCCTCGAGGGTGTCGTCGGCGCTGGGGGCGATCGGCCGGGTGTCGCGCACGATCGCGGCGAGAACGGTGTCGGCCGGCCACTGGATCTGACCGACGCGGACGCCGGCCAGCGGCGACCCCTCGGGAAGAGTCAGCTCGAGGATGTCGGCGCGCGACTGGTGGAACGTGAAGATCCGCACCAGGTCGCCCACGGTCACGGCCTCCTCGACCATCGCCGTCATGATGCGCGGCGTCGAGACGGCGACGTCCACGCCCCACGCCTCGTCGAACATCCACTCGTTCTTCGGGTTGTTCACGCGGGCGACCGTGCGCGGCACCCCGAACTCGGTCTTGGCCAGCAGCGAGATGACCAGGTTGGCCTTGTCGTCGCCGGTGGCGGCGACGACCACGTCGGCCTCGTCGGCCTTGACCTGGCGCAGCGTCGGCAGCTCGCACGCGTCGGCGAGCAGCCAGTCGGCGTCGGCGACCTGCGACACGCGCATGGCCGACGGCTGCCGGTCGATCAGGGTGACCTCGTGCCCGTGGCCGAGCAGCTCACGCGCGATGGACCGGCCGACGGACCCGGCTCCCGCGATGACGACCCTCACTGGGACACCGCCGGGGGACTCGTGAGGATGCGTTCGACCAGGGCGGTCTCCGCGGCGAGGAGCAGCACGTGCACGGTGTCGTTCTCCTGCAGGACGGTGGTCGACGTGGGCAGGATGCCTTCGCCGTAGCGCGTGACGTAGGCGACCCGGGCCCCGCTGGCCTCCTCGAGGGCGCGCAGCGGCTTGCCCACCCAGCCCTCGTGGATGTCGATCTGGGAGAGCTGGATCTTGCCCGAGTAGTCGCGGTACTCGTCGGTGGCACCCATGGGCAGCAGGCGGCGCAGCACCTGGAAGGCGGTCCACCGCACGGTCGCGACCGTGGGGATGCCGAGGCGCTGGTAGATCTCGGCGCGGTGCGGGTCGTAGATGCGGGCGACCACGTTCTCGATGCCGAACGTCTCGCGGACCACGCGCGCGGCCAGGATGTTCGAGTTGTCGCCGTCGGAGACCGCCGCGAAGGCGAACGCGTCCTCGATGCCGGCCTGCGTGAGCGTGTCGCGGTCGAACCCCAGCCCGGTGACCTTGTTGCCCTCGAAGCTCGGGTCGAGGCGTCGGAACGCTTCCGGGTTCTGGTCGATGACGGACACCGAGTGCCCGTGTTCCTCGAGGTTCTGCGCCAGCGAGGCGCCGACCCGGCCGCAGCCCATGATCACGAAGTGCACAGTGCGCACGCTATACGTCCGGGCGGGGTCCGTGAGACCCGGATCCAGATGGGTCGTGCGTCGGTGGTGTCAGTGGCCCCGGAGCCGCCTAGCATGAGCCATCGTGTCGGACCTCTCGGATGCCGCCAAACGCCTGCTGCTCGGACGCCCCGTCCGCAGCGACCGGCTCGGCCACACCCTCATCCCCAAGCGCATCGCGCTGCCCGTGTTCGCCTCGGACGCGCTCTCGTCGGTGGCGTACGCGCCCGACGAGATCCTGCTGACCCTGTCGCTGGCCGGCGCGTCGGCCCTGGTGATCTCGCCGTGGGTCGGGCTCGCCGTCGCGTTCGTGATGCTCGTCGTGGTCGCGTCCTACCGGCAGAACGTGCACGCCTACCCGTCGGGCGGCGGTGACTACGAGGTCGCGACCACCAACCTCGGCCCCACCGCCGGCGTCACCGTGGCCAGCGCGCTGCTCGTCGACTACGTGCTCACCGTCGCGGTGTCGATCTCGTCGGGGGCGCAGTACGCGGCCACAGCCTTTCCGCCACTGCGCGGCCACGAGGCGGCGTTCGCCGTCGGGCTCGTCATCCTCCTGACCGTCGCCAACCTGCGCGGGGTCAAGGAGTCGGGGACGCTGTTCGCCATCCCGGTCTACATGTTCATGTTCGCGATCGGCGCGGTCGCGATCGTGGGCGCGATCCAGTTCCTCACGGGCAACCTCGCGATGGCGGAGAGCGCACAGCTGCAGCTGTTGCCCGGGTCGGGCCTCAACGAGGGTGTCTCCGGGCTCGCCGGGTTCTTCCTCATCCTGCGCGCCTTTGCGTCCGGCTGTGCCGCCCTGACCGGCGTCGAGGCCATCAGCAACGGCGTCCCGGCGTTCAAGAAGCCGAAGTCGAAGAACGCGGCGACGACGCTGGCCCTGCTCGGCGGGATCTCGGTCACCATGATCTTGTCGATCCTGCTGCTCGCGCGGGCCACCCACGTGACGTTCGCCGACGACCCGATGACCCAGCTGACCCGCAACGGGCAGCCGGTCGAGGCCACCTACATCCAGCACCCCGTCATCAGCCAGATCTCGACCGCCGTGTTCCACGACGTCCCGTGGATGGCGGTCATCGTCTCGATCGTCACCGGCCTCATCCTCATCCTGGCCGCCAACACCGCGTTCAACGGCTTCCCCGTGCTCGGCTCGATCCTGGCGCGCGACGGCTTCCTGCCCCGCCAGCTGCACACCCGCGGCGACCGGCTCGCGTTCTCCAACGGCATCGTGACCTTGGCGCTCGCCGCGATCGCGCTCATCATCGCGTTCGACGCCGAGGTCACCCGACTGATCCAGCTGTACATCGTGGGCGTCTTCGTGTCGTTCACGGTCAGCCAGTTCGGCATGATCAAGCACTGGGGTCGGCACCTGCGCACCGAGGCCGACCCGGCCGAGCGCGCCCGGATGATGCGGTCGCGGGTGATCAACACCATCGGCTTCATCATGACGGCGACCGTGCTCGTGGTCGTCCTCATCACCAAGTTCACGCACGGCGCCTGGATCGCGATCCTGGCCATGGCGATCGTGTTCGCGCTCATGCAGTCGATCCACCGGCACTACGCGCAGGTCCGCGCCGAGCTGGCGCTGGGTGCCGACGCCGCCTCCGCCCGCGCGCTCCCCAGCCGCGTGCACGCCATCGTCCTGGTCAGTCACCTGCACCGGCCCACGATGCGCGCCCTCTCCTACGCCCGGGCGTCGCGGCCGCAGATCCTGGAGGCCCTCACGGTCGGCGTCGACCCCGAGGACGTCGAGGCGCTGCGCGCCCAGTGGGAGGAGCTGGCGATCCCCGTGCCGCTGCGCGTGCTCGACTCGCCGTTCCGCGAGATCACGCGCCCGGTGCTGACGTACGTCCGCTCCATCCGTCGCGACAGCCCCCGCGACCTCGTCGTGGTCTACATCCCGGAGTACGTCGTCGGGCACTGGTGGGAGCAGCTGCTGCACAACCAGAGCGCCCTGCGCCTGAAGGGCCGGCTGCTGTTCACGCCGGGCGTCGTCGTCGCCTCCGTGCCCTGGCAGCTGGCGTCCACCGAGGGGCAGACGGGGCTCGAGGACCCGGTCCGGGGTACCGTTCCGCGTGGCTACTGACCCTGAAGCGTCCCTGCGCAACGACCTGATCGAGCTCGAGATCGGGCCCGTCGCGCACGGCGGCCACTGTGTCGCCCGGCACGAGGGTCGGGTCGTCTTCGTCCGGCACACGTTGCCGGGCGAGCGGGTCCGCGCACGGCTGACGGACCACGGCGACGCGGCGAAGTTCTGGCGGGCCGACGCCGTCGAGGTCCTGGACGCGTCGCCCGACCGCGTCGAGTCGGCTTGGCCGGCCGCCGGTCCCGGTGGCGTCGGCGGAGGTGAGCTGGCTCATGTGTCGCTGACCGGGCAGCGCGCCTGGAAGAAGGCGGTCCTGGCCGAGCAGCTGCAGCGCCTGGCCAGGCTCGACCTCGACGTCCCCGTGCAGGCGGCACCGGGCGACGACGAGCGCGGCGGCCTCGGCTGGCGCACCCGCATCGACCTCGTGGCCGACGCCGAGGGGCGCGCGGGGATGCACGGCTTCCGCTCGCACACGATCAAGATCCTCGACTCGATGCCGCTCGCCAGTGACGCGATCGCGGCGCTGGACCTGTTCGGGCGGCGCTGGACCGCGGGCGCGCGCGTCGAGGCGATCGCGCCGTCGAGCGGCGACGCCCCGATGGTGCTCGTCGACGACGCGCCCTACGACCTGGGCCGCGGCCGCATGGACGGCAGGACCAACGCCCGCACCGCCGTGCGCGAGCACGTGCAGGTGGGGGAGCGCGGGTACAGCTTCCGCGTGGCCGGCGCCGGGTTCTGGCAGGTCCACCGGGAGGCGCCCGAGCTTCTGGTCAAGGCGGTGCTCGCGGGCCTCGGCGACGTCGACGGTGCCGCGGTGCTCGACCTGTACTCGGGGTCCGGCCTGTTCACCGCCCCGTTGTCCGACGCCGTCGGCGAGACCGGTGAGGTCGTCTCGGTCGAAGGCGACGCCCGGGCGGTCAAGGACGCCCGCCGGAACCTGTTCGACCGCGCCAACGTCGAGATGCACGCCGGCGACGTGGCGAAGGTGCTCACGGGTCGCGAGGATGCGGACTCGGACGTCGTGCACGCGGACGCGGTCGTGCTGGACCCGCCGCGCACGGGGGCGGGTCGCGCGGTCGTCGCGGGCATCACCGCCCTGCGTCCGGAGCGCGTGGTCTATGTCGCGTGCGACCCGGCAGCCCTGGCCCGCGACATCGCCCTGTTCGCCGCCGACGGGTACGGGTTGACCGACCTGCAGGCCTACGACCTGTTCCCGATGACGCACCACCTGGAGTCGGTCGCGGTCTTCACCCGCTGAGCCGGGCGCGTACCCGCGCACCGGCGTGCACGCCAGCGCTGCGCGGGTCCGGACGCGGGACTAGCGTGGAACGGAAGCCGGTCCTCTGCGGTCCGGCGGGAGGAGCAGGCCGATGAGTGACAAGGACGCGCACAGCCGGCTGGCCGAGGCGAGGAGGGTGGCCACGCAGGAGCTGTTCAAGCAGGGCACACCCGACTACGACCCGCGGGCGCACCAGAGGGCGGTCGAGGCGCAGCACAAGGCCCAGGTGGCTCTGGATTCGGAAAGAGCTGCGGAGCATCCCGACGCGGATTGATCCGACATCGACCCTCGTCGTGAGACGAGGGTCGATCTGCGTGCAACCGGCCGCCGGAGCATGTATCTTGATGTCGAGATAAATTGCGACCCGCGCCCCGTAGGGTGACAGGACGCACTCGCCAGCCGTCCGGGTGACCCCCATCCCCGGCACGTTCTCGCCAGCGAAGGAGCCCCCGTGAGCGACGTCAACAGCTTCGGATCCAAAGGAACACTCGAGGTCGGTGACGCCTCCTACGAGATCTATCGTCTTTCCGCCGTCCCGGGAGTCGAGAAGCTCCCGTTCAGCCTGAAGGTCCTCGCGGAGAACCTCCTGCGCACCGAGGACGGCGCGAACATCACCGCCGACCACGTCAACGCCCTGGCGACGTGGGACCCGGACGCGCAGCCCGACACCGAGATCCAGTTCACGCCGGCGCGCGTGATCATGCAGGACTTCACGGGCGTGCCCTGCGTGGTCGACCTGGCCACCATGCGCGAGGCCGTCGTGGACCTGGGCGGCGACGCCACCCGCATCAACCCGCTGGCACCCGCCGAGCTGGTCATCGACCACTCCGTGCAGATCGACGTGGCCGGTCGCGCCGACGCGTTCGAGCGCAACGTCGCCCTGGAGTACGAGCGCAACAAGGAGCGCTACCAGTTCCTGCGCTGGGGCCAGACCGCGTTCGACGACTTCAAGGTCGTCCCGCCGGGCACCGGCATCGTGCACCAGGTCAACATCGAGTACCTGGCGCGCGGCGTCATGGTCCGCGACGGCAAGGCCTACCCCGACACCTGCGTCGGCACCGACTCGCACACCACGATGGTCAACGGCCTGGGCGTGCTGGGCTGGGGCGTCGGCGGCATCGAGGCCGAGGCGGCCATGCTCGGCCAGCCCGTCTCGATGCTCATCCCGCGCGTCGTCGGCTTCAAGCTCACGGGCACGATCCCGTCCGGCGTGACGGCCACCGACATCGTCCTGACGATCACGCAGAAGCTGCGCCAGCACGGCGTCGTCGGCAAGTTCGTCGAGTTCTACGGCGAGGGCGTCGCGTCGGTGCCGCTGGCCAACCGCGCGACCATCGGCAACATGAGCCCGGAGTTCGGCTCCACCGCGGCGATGTTCCCGATCGACGGCGTGACCCTGGACTACCTGCGCCTGACCGGCCGCTCCGAGGAGCAGCTGGCGCTCGTGGAGGCGTACGCCAAGGAGCAGGGCATGTGGCTCGACCCGAGCCTGGACTCCTACGTCGAGCCCGTGTTCTCGGAGTACCTCGAGCTCGACCTGTCGACGGTCGTCCCGTCGATCGCCGGCCCGAAGCGCCCGCAGGACCGCATCGAGCTGTCGCGGGCCAAGGAGCAGTTCCAGCGCGACCTGCCCACCTACGCGCCCGAGGCGGCCAACGGTGTCGACGAGGCCGAGGAGGAGTCGTTCCCCGCCTCCGACTCCCCGGCGATCACCTCCTCGGCCACGCGGACGTTCCCGACGGTCGACTCCCAGGGCCGGTCGTTCGACCTGTTCCACGGCGCGGTCGCGATCGCGTCCATCACGAGCTGCACCAACACGTCCAACCCGTCGGTGATGATCGCCGCGGCGCTCGTCGCGAAGAAGGCGGTGGAGAAGGGCCTCACCGCCAAGCCGTGGGTCAAGACGTCGATGGCACCCGGCTCGCAGGTGGTCACGAACTACTACGAGAAGGCCGGCCTGTGGCCGTACCTGGAGAAGCTGGGCTTCCACCTGGTGGGCTACGGCTGCGCCACCTGCATCGGCAACTCGGGCCCGCTCGACGAGAAGATCTCCGAGGTCGTGCAGGAGCACGACCTGGCCGTCGCCGCGGTGCTGTCCGGCAACCGCAACTTCGAGGGGCGCATCAACCCCGACATCAAGATGAACTACCTGGCCTCCCCGCCGCTGGTCATCGCGTACTCGCTGGCCGGGACCATGGACTTCGACTTCGAGTCCGACCCGCTGGGTCGCGACGAGGCCGGTCAGCCCATCTTCCTGCGCGACATCTGGCCGTCCCCGGAGGAGGTCCAGACCACGATCGACGCCTCGATCGACCGCGCGATGTTCACCAAGGACTACGCCGACGTGTTCACGGGCGACGACCGATGGCGCTCGCTGCCGACGCCCGAGGGCGACACGTTCGAGTGGGACCCGCAGTCGACCTACGTGCGCAAGCCCCCCTACTTCGACGGCATGCAGGCGACGCCGTCGCCGGTGGTCGACTTCCACGGCGCCCGCGTCCTGGCCAAGCTGGGCGACTCGGTGACCACCGACCACATCAGCCCGGCCGGCTCGATCAAGGCCGACAGCCCCGCGGGCCTCTACCTGGCCGAGCACGGCGTCGAGCGTCGCGACTTCAACAGCTACGGCTCGCGCCGCGGCAACCACGAGGTCATGATCCGCGGCACGTTCGCCAACATCCGGCTGCGCAACCAGCTGGTCCCTGGCGTCGAGGGCGGCTTCACGCAGAACCTCCTCACCGGCGAGCAGACCTCGATCTACGACGCCTCGCAGGCCTACCAGGCCGAAGGCATCCCGCTCGTCGTGCTCGGCGGCAAGGAGTACGGGTCGGGCTCGTCGCGCGACTGGGCCGCCAAGGGCACCAGCCTCCTGGGCGTCAAGGCCGTCATCACCGAGAGCTTCGAGCGCATCCACCGCTCCAACCTCATCGGGATGGGCGTGCTGCCGCTGCAGTTCCCGGAGGGCGAGTCGGCCGACTCGCTCGGCCTGGACGGCACGGAGACGTTCGACATCGTCGGCGTCACGGCGCTGAACGACGGCACGACGCCGCGCACGCTCGCGGTCACGGCCACCAAGAAGGACGGCTCGACGGTCTCCTTCGACGCGGTCCTGCGCATCGACACCCCCGGCGAGGCGGACTACTACCGCAACGGCGGGATCCTGCAGTACGTGCTCCGTTCGCTCGTCAAGGCCTGACCCAGACGAGGGGCACCCGTGGCCCACGACGAACGACTGGTCGCGCGCGTCCTCGCCGACGCGCGCGACCTCGTGCGCGGCGAGATCGCCGAGCTGGTCGCGCGTCGTCGGGCTACGGGCTACGGGCCGCTCTACGACCTCGTCGCCGACTACCCGCTCCGCGAGGGCAAGGGACTGCGCCCCGCGATCTGCCTGAGCGCCGCGATCGCTGCGGGCGGCGGGCGGGACCAGGCGCTGGGGTCCGCCACGGCGCTCGAGCTGCTGCACAACGGCTTCCTGGTGCACGACGACATCGAGGACGCCTCCACGTTCCGCCGCGGTCGCGCGACCCTGTTCGCCGACCGGGGTGTGCCCGTCGCCATCAACGTCGGTGACGCCACCAACATCTTGTCGGTGGGCGTGCTGCTGGAGAACGTCTCGACGATCGGCGTCCGCAAGGCCCTGCTGGTGCTCCGCGAGTTCGAGCGGATGGCCCGGGAGTCGGTGGAGGGTCAGGCCATCGAGCTCGACTGGATCGCCGCCGGCACGTTCGACCTGGAGGATCGCGACTACGTGCGGATGGTCTACAAGAAGACCTGCTGGTACACCGTGATCGCGCCCTTGCGGATCGGCGTCATCTGCGGGTCGCCACCCGGCGAGGGTCGTCCCACGCCCGAGGAGCTCCTCTCGCTCGTCGCCCTCGGCTTCCACGCCGGGGTCGCGTTCCAGATCACCGACGACGTGCTGAACCTCGTCGCCGACGAGGGCGCCTACGGCAAGGAGACCGCCGGCGACCTGTGGGAGGGCAAACGGACCGTGATGCTCCTGCACTTCCTGCGGAACGCGCCCGCGACGGACCGCGAGCGGGCCCTGCGCCTGCTGAGCGTGCCGCGCGCCGACAAGGACGCCGTCGAGGTGACCTGGCTCGCCGCCGCGATGGAGCGCGCCGGGTCGGTGGACCACGGCCGCGCGCTGGCACAGCGGTACTCGCGCAAGGCGCTCGAGCTGGATGCGAAGGTGCTCGGGCCCTCCCGCGACGACGAGTCGGCGGACTATCGTCATTTTCTGCGCGAGATGCTGCACTACGTCATCGACAGGACGCTGTAGTTCGACGGAGCTGTCTACCGAGCGGAGCAGTCGATGACCGAACCACCGCAGGGCGCCGGCGAGGCACTGAGCGAGATCCTGCGGCTGCAGACCGAGTTCCAGGGGCGGATGGTCGACGAGACGCTCCGCTACCTGCGCCGCGTGCAGGGCATGTTCGAGCCCCACAGCCCCGGCACGGTCCTGCGCCCGGACGCGCCGATCGCGTTGACCGTCTCCGCGCCGGTCGGCGGTCGCACCTCCGTGCAGCTCGACGTCGAGAACCGCCAGCGGGTGCACACCGCGCTGGCCGCGGTCCTCACCCCGCTCGTCGGCGACGACGGCACCACATGGTTCGTCGACGCCGACGCGCGGCCCGCGTTCTCGCTCCTCGCACCCGCCGAGCAGGCCCGGGTCACCGTGCGGCTCCGGGTCCCGGCGGACGTCCCGCCGGGGGTGTACCGCGGCCTGGTGACGTTCCGCGGGCTGCAGCCCGCCGGCGTGCCGCTCGAGGTCACCGTGACGGCAGCGCCGTGAACCGCCGCGCCGACGTCCGGCTGGTCGACGAGCCCGACCGGGCCGGTCGCACGACGGCCGCCCTCGTCGCCTCGCTCACGGGTCGGCTCACCGCCCTCTCGCTCGTGTCGGGGGCCGACGTCGTCGGTGCGCTCGCGGCTGGGGTCGCGGCGCTCGGGCGGCAGGCGGGCCAGACCGCGGAGGGCGTACGGCTGCGTAAGGGGCTGGCGCACGGACGCCCGGCGACCAACGCCGCACTGATCTGGCAGCAGCTCGGCATCGACCGCTGGCTGGCCACCATGCCCGCCAGCCGCGTGCTCGACCAGCTGCGCAACGACGTGGCGCTCCTGCTCGTCGACGACCTCGCGGAGACCTTCGACCTCCCGCCCCTCGTCGCCGAGCCCACCGGCGCCGACCGGCCGGCGGCGCCCGAGCGCATCGACCCCATCGACCTCGTCGTCGGACTGTGGGTCCTGGCCAAAGACACCGTCGACCTGGTGCAGGCGCTCGCGGACAGCTCCGGGCTGCCCGACGACGCCGTCACGCCCGGGCGTCCCGCGCCCGTGCGGGTCGACGGCGGCGTGCTGCGCTGACGTGCGGGACCACCTGCGGCGCCCGGTGACGGACGACCCGACCCGCGACCGGTACAAGGAGTGGCTGCACGTCAACGTGTTCGACCACGCCAGCGGGGCGATCGGCCTCGTGAACGTCTCCGTGCACGGCGACCCGCGGGTGCAGGCGTCGCGCGGGGTCGGCGCCGCGCTCGTGCACCTGCCCGGGACCGGCTGGGCCGGGAACGCGGAGGTCGTCGCGGCGCCGGCCGTGCCGGTCGGGGTGCTGAGCATGTCGACGCCGGCGGTCGCGGTGGCCGTGGACCCCGTCGGCCACGTCGCCGCCGTGGGTCGGCTGCCCGCCGACCGGCTCGACCTGTCGCTGCAGGGTGTGGCCGTCGGCGCCGAGCTCGGGGCCGTCTCGGTCATGGAGTTCGGGTCGGGACACCTCGGGTGGTACGTCTACCCGCGGCTCCGCGTCGACGGGCACCTGGTCGTCGGGACCCTGGACGTCCCGCTGTCGGGCGCCGGCGGGTACGCCGACCACAACTGGGGCCGCTGGTGGTGGGGTGACGACGCCGGCTGGGACTGGGCGTGCTGGCACGGTGCGGACGGGCTCCTGGTGGTGCTCTCGCGCATGACGAACCGCGCGCACACCCGCACGGGCCTCGTGCTCCTGACCGTCGAGGTCGCGGGGCGCGTGGTGCGGTTCGTCGGCGACCAGATCCTCGTGGAGGCCCACGGGGTCGCGACGCCGTCGCGCCGGTTCCCCGGCGCGCTCGCCGCCCTGTTCGCCGACCACGCCGCCGAACGGCTGCCCGCCCGGATCGTGGTCCACGCCGCGAACGGGTTCGACGGGCTGGACCTGGAGTTCGACGTGCGGGACGTCGCGCAGCTCGTCATGGCCGAGCCGGCCCAGCCGGGCTTCGCCTTCCTGCACGAGCTCGTGGGCGCGTTCCGGTGCACGGGGCTGGTGGCCGGCTGCCCGGTCGACTCCACCGGTCTGGGGGTGCTCGAGCGTGCCGGCTGACGTCCAGGCTGACCGAGGTCTGCTCGCGTTCGTCGTCGGCCTCGTGGCCGGGCTGGACGCCTCGTCGGCGGCCCGCGTGCGGCGGCTGGCCGGCTCCCGGTCGGCCCGCATCGGGCTCGACGACGAGTCCGTCGACGTGTCGTTCGGGCCCGACGGCTCCTTGCGCGCGTCGTCGTCGTCGCCCGCCGAGGTCGCCTGCCGGGGACGGACCGACCGGCGGACCGTGCTCGATCTGCTGGGCGCCCGGCTCGAGGTGCGCGACGCGGTCCTGTCGGGGTGGATCGAGGTGGTCGGCCCCGTCGAGGACGTCGCGGCGATCTTCGCGATCGTCGAGGTGCTGCTCGCGGCGTCGGTGCGGCTCCCGGCGCTGCAGGTCCTGGCCGGCGAGCTCGCCGGACCGCCCGGTCCTGTGCGGGGCCCGGCCGTCGCCTGGTACCCCGACGAGATCACCGCGGCCGAGGTGGCGTTGCTGAGCGAGCTCGACCTGATGTCCGACGGCCCGGCTGGTTGACGCCCGACTTGTCCGGGGTCGATCCTGGAAAGAGCGGGATCCTGCGCGGCAACCTCTGGGGGAGCCATGGGCTCGGACGTCCATCTCGACGGCCATCTCGACTCGATCGGTCCGGTGAGCATCAACCCCGTCACAGTCGACGGGATCCCGAACGCCTTCACCATCACCGTCGGGTCGCCGATGCCCAAGATCCAGCTGGGCGTCGACCCGGTGACCCTGAACCCGGTGAACGCGACACTGACGCTCAACCCGGTGACGCTCAACCCCGTCAACCTCAACCTGGCCGTCACCGAGCTGCCCGAGACGCGGGCGCACATCCCCGCCGACTTCACGGTCGGGCTGAGCCTGCTCGGCATGGACCTGATGTCGATCCGGCTGTGCGGCGAGGCGCAGATGATCTCCGAGGCGTACAGACCCGGTCCCTGCGAGCAGTGCGGGTACACCGAGCGCGACGCGTTCCTCGACGCCCAGGACGGCTGAGCGTGGCACGGGTGAGCCGGGCGACGGTCGTCAGGCTCGTGCGCCTGGTGGGACCGCCCAGCTCCGTCGTCGGCGTGGTCGACGTGCCGTCGGCGCAGCGCCTGTCGATCGTGCTCGTCGGGCCCAAGGACGGCGCGCTGGCCGACGCGCGGGTGCTGACGGCCCCCGTCGGCGCCGGCCGCACCGAGGTCCGGCTGCTGCTCCCGCAGGACGCGGAGCCCGGAGAGACGGACGCCGAGCTGCTCTGGGACGGCGGGACGGTCGACGTCCGCGTGGTCGTGCTGGGTCGGACCGCCGTGCAGGTCCGGCCCCGCACCGTGCAGGTCGCGGCCGCGGCCGGCGCCGTGGTCCCCGTGGCCGTGCACGTGGTCAACTGCGGGAACGTGGCGGTCGAGGTGGCCAAGGTCGCCGTGCTGGCGTTCGAGGAGAGCGAGACGCTCGAGGCCGCGATCGTCGCCGGCCTGTCGGGCAAGGCCAAGGGTCTGGAGCGTTGGGGCGTCGTCGCGGACACCGTCGCCGCGCGCCAGGCAGGCCCGGCCCGCATCGTCGTGACCGACGGCGCGGGACCCCTGCTCCCCGGCGCCGACGCGTGGGTGGCCGCCGACGTCCACGTCCCCGAGGGACTCGGGGGCGCGGACCATGCCGGGACCTGGGAGCTCGCGGGTGCGCGGGTACGGGTCGAGCTCCAGGTGCAGGCCAGCGACCCGAAGCCGCGGTCGCGGCGTCCGTCGACCAAGGAGGGCCCGTGAGCACGCAGCAGAACCTCGGCGACCAGACCACCGCCGTGCTCGACCAGCTGGTGGGGGCGGGGGTGCGTTTCGGACGGTCGATGATCGACGCGCTGACCTCGTCGACACCGGTGAGCGACGCCGTGGGCGCCGCCACGGACGCCGCCGGCAAGGCGACGGCCGGCCTGAAGCTCGGCTCGATCTCGTTGCCGCAGGTGTCGATGGGCGCGCCGTCGTGCGGGTGCGCCATCCCGGACGCGTGCTTCCTGCCCGAGAAGCTGCCGACGGTCACCGCGCACGGCTGCCCGGGCGCGACCATGAAGCTGCGGATCCTGGTGACCAACGAGTGGCCCGCCAGCCGGGTCGTGGCCATCCGCGCGACGGGCGCCGACGCCAAGGCCGTGACGATCGACCCGGTCCAGCAGGCCGTCGGCCCGTACGAGGCCGGGACCTTCACCGCGACCGTGCACCTGGCCGACGAGGGGGCGGACGGCGTCTCGGTGCTCCTGTGGGTGCGCGGCTGCCGCGACCACGTCGTCCGCTGGGAGGTGTCGTCGTCCGACGGCGGGTGCGCCTGCGTGCACGAGGTTGCCGTGCTGGACAAGCCCGACACCGTGCACCACTGGTACGACCACTTCTACAAGGAGCCGTGCTGCCGACCCCAGCCGCGCGTCCGGGTGCCGACCGACCATGGCTGACCCGACGCCCGGTGCGCAGGACCTGGTCCGCCGCATCGTCGACGCCAACGTCACGTACATGAAGGCCTGGGGGTCCCTGGTCACGGACTGGCTGAGCGAGGTGAGCGCCGTGGCCACGGCCGCGCCGGGCGTCGTGTCCGTGCAGACGCCCGCGACGACCCCGACGCACACGCACGCACCGTCGCCCGCCGAGCCCGCGGGGGCGGCCGTCCTGGTGCTCGAGGGGCCCGCCGGTGCTCAGGTGGCCGGTGCGTTCGAGGTGGAGAACGTGCTGGACGCGGAGGCGTCGGGCGTGGTCGTGGTCGACCCTTTTCGAGATCTGGCCGGTCAGCCGGTCGACGTCGAGGTCGCCATCACCCCGACAGCCCTCGACCTGGCGGCGGGGGAGTCCGTGATCGTGTCCGTCCGGGCGACCGTGCCCGCGACCGCCGTGTCGGGCGTGGACCATCGCAGCACCGTCCGCGTCGAGGGGATCCCCGCCGGCACCATCGCCGTGGTGCTACGACGCACCGATGACTGAGACCGCCAGCGGGTTCCTCGCCGCGTCGATGTGGTCGTGGGCGGCCCTGGTCGCCGACCCGGCGCGGGCCGCCCGTCAGGCGTCGCGTGCGCGCGGCGACGGGCCCGTGGTCGACGCGCGCCCGCCGTCGCCGGGCGGTGGGCCGTTCCTCAGCCTGACCCAGCGGGCCCCGCGGCTGCTGGACGCCCCGACCGAGCACGACGGCCTGGTCGAGGAGTTCGACCGGCTGGCCGAGGCGTACGACTTCTACGTCAGGCCGTTCTCGGTGCCGCTGTTCTCCGAGGCGCTCGACATGCTGGCGCCCCTGCTGACCCCCGACGCCCGCGTGCTCGACGCGGGGTGCGGGCCGGGGCGGGAGCTACGCGCCGTGGCGCGGCTGGTGCCCGACGGTGAGGTGGTGGGTGTGGACCTCGCCGCGGGGATGGTCGTCGGGGCGCACCGGGCCGCCTGGGCCGCCGGACTAGACAACACCGCCTTCGTGCAGTCGGACGTCGGCGACCTGCCACGCGACCTCGACGGCGCCTTCGACCTCGTCTACAACTGCCTGGCGCACCACCACTACCCGGACCCGGCCGCCGCCGCCGCGGGCATCCGCCGCTGCCTGCGCCCGGGCGGGCACTACGCGATCATCGACCCCGGCCCGCAGTGGTTCGTGCAGCTGGCCTCCGCCCTCTCCCTGGCCGGCGACCCGGGCTGGATCGGGTTCCACACGCCCGACCAGTTCCGCACGCTCCTGGAGGGCGCCGGGTTCGTCGACGTCACCTGGTACGACCTGCTGCCCGGGTTCGGCATCGCACTGGGTCGGGTGCCGGACTAGTCGCACCGTCAGGCGGGGTCGCCCTCGAGCGTGGCCAACAGCTGGGCGAGACCGGCGGCGACAGTGCTCACGTCGTCGTGCCCCAGGTTCGAGCCGGGGTTGCCCCGGGCTGGCGCGGAAGCGCAGGTGCCGTCGCGGAGCCGCCACCGGTCGTCGCGACCACCAGCGCACCGGCTCCCGACGACCCGACCGCCACCGACCCCGCGCCGCCTCCTGACACGACGAGCACCGATGTCATCAGCGCCATCGCGGTGCTGCACGACGGCACGTCGGAGACGAGCGCCAACGGCACCGACCCGTTCGGCGTCTGGTACGCAGGCACCGCCCTCGACAGCCAGGTCACCGCCTACGCCTGCCAGCTCGGGGACGTCGACTCGTGCGGCGCGCTGGAGGGCATCCTCGTCGCGGACTGCCAAGCCACCTGGGATGCGGCGTGCGACGTCCTCTACCTGGCGGAGCCGGCAGGTTCGAACCTCGAGGACCTGGGTGCCACGTTCGGGTACCTGTTCGCCGACTGGACCTACGCAGGCTCGTGCGCGACATGACCGCGTCACCGACGTTCTGGCTGACCGCGTCCGTCCGTGATCTTCGCGTTCAACGGGCTGCTCTCGTTCGCGTGGGACGAGCGCCTTCCCCCGGGCCCGACGAGTGCGCCGGTCAGGCGAGCAGGTGCGGCCCGATCTCCTCGACCGACCGCACGCCGGACAGCGCCATGCTCAGGTCGAGCTCCGCCCACAGGTGCTCCATGACGGCTCGTGCGCCGTCGGCGCCGGCCAGCGCGAGGCCGTAGACCCACGGGCGCCCGACCAGCACCGCCCGCGCTCCGAGCGCGAGTGCCGTCAGCACGTCTGCGCCGCTGCGGATCCCGCTGTCGAACAGCACGGGTACCCGTCCGTCGACCGCCTGCACCACCCCCGGGAGCGCGTCGAGCGACGCGATCGCGCCGTCGAGCTGTCGGCCGCCGTGGTTGGAGACGACGATCCCGTCGATGCCGTGCTCGAGTGCGAGCGTGGCGTCGGCCGGGTGCTGGATCCCCTTGAGGACGATCGGCAGCGACGTCCGCTCGCGCAACCGGGCCAGGTCAGCCCAGGTCAGCGACGGCCTGGAGAAGACATCGAGGAAGGTCTCGACGGCGGCCCGCGGTAGCGGTGAGCGCAGGTTCCGGGTCAGCGGCCCGGGATACTTCCGTGCCATCGACAGCAACGCGCGGACGGCGGCGGGAGTGGGGCGCGGGGTCGGCTCGCGGCGCGGTTCCGCAGCACGCTCCTCGACGAGCCGGCGGAACGCCGGGTCGGTCGTGTACTGCGCGATCCCCGCCCCGTGCGCGAACGGCAGGTACCCGATGTCGAGGTCCCGCGGGCGCCAGCCGAGCACGTGCGTGTCGACCGTGACGACGACGGCCTCGGCTCTCACGGCCTCGGCGCGGGCGACGAAGGAGTCGACGATGTCGTCGTCGTTGCTCCAGTAGAGCTGGAACCAGCGCGGGCTGTCCTGCAGCTCCCGAGCGACGTCCTCCATCGGCACCGACGCCTGCGACGAAAGCACCATCGGCAGTCCGAGCGCGCGCGCCGCACGCGCGACGGCGATCTCCGCATCGCGGTGCGCGAGCTCCAGAGCGCCGACCGGGGCGAACAGCAGCGGCGCGGGCAGTCGTCGGCCGAAGAGCTCGACGCCGGTGTCGCGTCGTTCGACGTCGACGAGCATGCGCGGCACGATCCGGTGACGCTCGAACGCCTCGAGGTTCGCCCGGGCGGTGCGCTGCTGACCGGCACCCCCCGCGAGGTACCGCCAGGCCGGGTCGGGCAACCTCCGGCGCGCCGCGGTCTCGAGCGCCGCAGGGTCGACCGGGACGACGGGCCGACGCCCGAAGACGCCGGCCCGGAAGATGCGCGACTGGACGGTGCGGCCGACGCTGGGGGTCGCGGCGGTTGCGTCCTGACTCACGCGTTCAGTGTGGCACCGGGGCGACGACCGTGGCCCGGCGTCGCCGCGTCCACAGCTCGTCGACCACCACGGCGAGGACGACGAGCGCCATCATGACCCAGAACGAGCGCCGCTGCGTGGTGAACAGGTTGACGACGAACCCGACCAGGACGACTCCGGCGATCGCGACCGAGACCGCGGTGAGCGCGGCAGAGGCCCGGAGCTCGGCTCGCAGGCGAAAGGCTGCGACGGCGACCAGAAGGAACACCGCGAGGGACACCCCGCTGCCGACGGAGGCGAGCGCGCCGACGTCCAGCACCGTGACGAACGCGACCGTGAGGGCGGCGGTGATCAGCAGTCCGCCGTTCCGGCCCAGGCGAGTGCCCGGACCGAAGACCGCCGGGAACATCCCCGTGGTTGCCAGCGTCTCGGTGAGCCCGCGTGCTCCGTACAGCGTCGCGGTCACGCTCGAACCGGTCGCCAGCAGGGCCGCGACGGTCATCATCACGTACCCCGCCTGGCCCAGCGCCGGCTCGGCCGCCACTGCCAGCGCGCGGGGCCCGGCCTCCACCACCTGGTCGACCGAGAGCGTGCCGAAGACGCCCAGCGAGACGGCGACGTACAGCAGCGTCGTGATCGCCAGTGAGGTGTACATCGCGACGGGCAGGTCGCGTCGGGGCCTGGTCAGGTCGCCGCCGGCGAACGAGATGACCGCGAAGCCGAGGAACGCGAAGAAGGTCAGCGCGATGCTGGCCAGGATGTCGGACGCGGGCGGGTACGTGCTGGGCGCCAGGCGCGAGACGTCGATCTGCGAGAGCGTACCGACGACGAACACGGCGAACACGACCAGGAGCAGCCCGACGATCACCGTCTGGAACCGGTCGACCACGCGCGGGCCGGCCACGGTCAGCCAGGCGGCGAAGACGACCAGAGCCGCCGCGCACAGCTTGGACAGCCAGCCGCCGGAGGGCGCGTCGGCGATCACGGCCGCGGCGTAGTCGCCGAACGACGACGCCACCATCGCGCACACCACGACGATCGTCGTCAGGTACCCGAGCCAGGCGGCGACACCGACCAGTCGGCGGCTGCGGTACCCGTGCTGCAGGTAGACGATGATCCCGCCGGACGACGGCCAGCGCATCGCGAACTTCACGAGCGCGTACCCGAGCGCCGCCGTCATGATGCCCGCCAGCAGGAACGAGATCCACACCGCGGAGCCGGCGACGGCACCTGCTTGTCCCAGCAGGGCAAAGATCCCCGCCCCGACCATCGCGCCGACGCCGATCACGATGGCACCCCGCACCGTCAGCTGGGCCTTCGGCGTCGAAGCGGGCTCGGGCATGCGCTACTCCCTGGGTCCGACCACGTCGTATCTCTAGCAGACGGGCGGCCGGGAGTGAAGGTGCCGGGCCAGAGCGCCGCCCCCAGCTCTAGGGACGGCGCTCTCGTGGCGGGCTCCTGGACGTCGGTCGCCCTCGGTCAGTCCCGCAGGTCCATGACGACCCGGCCCTCGATCTCGCCGCGGAGCATCTCGGCGACGATCGCGTTGACGTCGTCGAGGGGACGGACCGTGAACGTGGGCGTGACCAGTCCGCGTGCGAAGAAGTCCAGCGCCTCGGTCATGTCCTTGCGGGTCCCGACGATGGATCCGCGCACGGTGAGCCCGAAGAGGACGGTGGTGAAGATGTCCAGCGGGAACTGGTCGGGCGGGAGCCCGACGAGCGCCACCGTGCCCCCTCGGCGCAGCGCTCCGACGGCCTGGGGGAAGGCGTGCGCGTTCACGGCGGTCACGAGGGCGCCGTGCACGCCACCGGTGAGCTCCTGGAGCCGGGCGGCGGGATCAGCCTCGAGCGCCGCGTTGACCACGACCTCGGCGCCGAGCTTCGTGGCCAGGGCGAGCTTGGTGTCGTCGACGTCGATGGCGGCGACCCGTCGACCCATCGCGACGGCGTACTGGACGGCCAGGTGCCCGAGGCCGCCGATGCCCGAGACGAGCACCCACTCGCCGGGCTGCGTGTCGGTCATCTTCAGGCCCTTGTAGACCGTGACGCCGGCGCACAGCACGGGCGCGACGCCCGCCTCGTCGACGCCGTCGGGGATCACCGGGCAGTAGCGCGAGTCCACGACCATGTACTGGCCGAACGACCCGTCGACCGAGTACCCGCTGTTGCGCTGGTTCGGGCACAGGGTCTCCCAGCCGGTCTCGCAGTACTCGCACTCGCCGCAGGCGGACCACAGCCAGGCGTTGCCGACGAGGTCGCCCACCGCCACGCGCGTGACCGCGTCGCCGATCTCCACCACCCGCCCGACACCCTCGTGCCCGGGGATGAACGGCAGGGTCGGCCTGACGGGCCAGTCGCCGTGGGCCGCGTGCACATCGGTGTGGCAGACCCCGGAGTAGTCGACCCGGACGAGCGCCTCGTTCGGCCCGATCGTCGGGATGGGAACCTCGGTGATCTCGAGATCCGTGGTGAACGACCGGACTACGCCGGCCCGCATGGTGTCCATGGCGTGTGCTCCTAGCGATGTACGTCCCCGAAGGGGTCCTCGCGACGTTGCGAGAACTCCACCGTGCAGCCCGGGGTGCGGGTCCGGAAGTGCCAAAGGGCCTTGTTCGACGGCTCGCCGGGTGCGGCCTACTCCGCGAGCGCCTGGGCCAGACCGTGCCGGCCGATCTGCGCCAGCATCGGGTGGTCGACGGGATGCATCATCAGGACGACCGCCATGTGCAGGGCCCACGCCTGCGCCCGTCGCCACGTGGCCTCGTCGGGCCCCAGCCGGTCGCGGAACGCCGCGCGGCCGTCGGCGTCGAACGTGAGCCACGCCGTCGACAGGTCGGACGCGGGATCGCCCGACGTCACGTCGCCGAAGTCGATCACGGCGCGCAGCGCGCGGTCGTGCACCAGCAGGTTGGCCGGGTGCGGGTCACCGTGGAGCCAGAGCGGCGGACCGACCCACGCCGGCGCGTCCGCGAGCTCGCGGAAGCGCTGGAGGACGCGATCGGCGTCGGGCAGGTCCAGGGTGCCGAGACGCTCGACGATCGGGTCGCGGGGGACCGGCGAGCCGCGGAACGGGTTGACGGGCGCATCCGCCGGTGCGGGGCGGTGCAGCGCGAGGAACACCTCGGCCAGGTCGGCCGCCCAGGCGGAACGGTCGACGACCGGTGTGTGGTGCGCCGGGACGGCGTCGAACCAGCGGACGACGCTCCAGGGCCACGGGTAGGTCGAGGACGGGACCCCGACCCGGACCGGGACAGGGACGTCGACCGGCAGGAGGGGCGCCAGGACCGGGAGCCACGCCTGCTCGTGCTCGACCAGCGGCGCGGCGACCGCCCGCACCGGGAACCGGGCGGCGAGGTCGCCGCCGAGCCGCCAGATCGCGTTGTCCCAGCCGGTGCCGGCCCAGGTCAGCGGCAGGTCGGCCAGATCGGGGTGCTGCTCGTCGAGGAGCGTGCGCACCAGGGACGCCGTGACGTCGATCTCGGGGACGGGGTGCACGTCAGCGAGCGGGGACCGTGCGGCGCTCGTCGTAGGGGACCGCCCAGCCGAGCGCGTCGAACATCCGCGCCAGCACGATGCCCGTGAAGCCCCAGACGAGCACGTCGCCGACGACGAACGCAGGCGTGCGGATGGTCCGGCCCCAGCGGGTGTGCTCGACGCTCGCCCGGTTCTTCGGGTCGACCAGGTCGGTCACGGACACCCGGAACACGTCGACGGTCTCGGCGTGGTCCACGGCCGCGACCTGCGACGGACGGGTCCACCAGGCCGGGACCGGGGTGACCAGGTGGTTGCTGACCGGCACGGGCAACGGCGGCAGCGTCCCCAGGATGTCGACGCCCGCCGGGTCCAGCCCGGTCTCCTCGACCGCCTCGCGCAGCGCCGCCTCGCGCGGCCCACGATCGGACGGCTCGAGCCTGCCGCCCGGGAACGCGATCTGACCGGCATGGCTGCCCAGCCCACCGGCGCGGCGCTGGAGCAGGACGTCGAGGTCGTGCGCCGTGGCGAGGCTCCGCGTGCCCTCGAGCTCACCGAACAGGACGAGCACCGCCGCGGGGCGTGCGTCGGAGGGGTCGCTGAGCACGCGTGCAGGGTCGACGCGCCAGTCGACGCCGCGGCGGCAGAGGTCCACCAGCTCGTCGCGGGCACCGCGCACGTTCGGGGTCGTCGCGGTCATCCGCGTGCCCGCACGCGCTCCCCGAAGACGGCGAACGCCTTCTCCGCCGCGGGCACGAGGATCGGCAGCTGGTCGGCCCCGGCTGTGCGGATGGCCTCGATCTCGTCGTCGGCGAGGTCGGCGACCATGTCGGGCCTCGACAGCCAGAGGTCGAGCATCCCGGCGTCGAGCTCGGGGTGGAACTGCAGGCCGAGCGCGCTGCCGGCGCGGAACGCCTGCACCGGGGTCAGCTCGGTCGACGCCAGCAGGGTGGCGCCGGGCGGCAGGTCGACCGAGTCGGCGTGCCAGTGCAGCACGGTCGGCCGCGAGCCCAGGGCGCCCAGGACGGGGTCGTCCGCCACGACGTCGACCGGGGCGAACCCGATCTCCGTGCCGGTGCGCAGCCGCAGCCGACCACCCAGCGCCAGCGCGAGCAGCTGCATGCCCAGGCAGATCCCGAGCACCGGGACGTCCGCCTCGACCGCCGACGCCAGCAGCGCGCGCTCCGCCGCCAGCCCGGGGTGCTCGGTCAGGTCGTCGGCGTCCATGCTGCCGCCCATGACGACGACGCCGGACACCTCGTCGAGCGAGGGGAGTCGCGGCTCGGCCAGGTCGAGCACGGTGCGTACGCGCACCGGGGCGTCCAGACCCTGCGCGATCAGGCCGGGGCCCTCGTGCGGGGCGTGCGTGACGATCAGGACGGGTCGCATCCTGGTCACCAGCCGTCCGGCAGCGGACGTCCTTCCTCGTAGCCCGCGGCCGACTGGATGCCCACCACCGCACGCTCGTGCAGCTCGTCGAGGGAGGTCGCCCCGACGTACGTCGCGGCCGAGCGCACGCCGGCCGTGATGTGGTCGATCAGGTCCTCGACGCCCGGGCGCTTCGGGTCCAGGTACATCCGCGAGGAGGAGATGCCCTCCTCGTACAGCGCCTTGCGCGCGCGGTCGAACGCGGTGCCCCCGAGCGTGCGGGCGGCGACCGCCCGGGCGGAGGCCATGCCGAAGCTCTCCTTGTACAGCCGTCCGCTGCCGTCCGCGTGCAGGTCGCCAGGGCTCTCGTGCGTACCGGCGAACCACGAGCCGACCATCACCTGCGAGGCGCCGGCCGCCAGGGCGAGCGCGACGTCGCGCGGGTGACGGACCCCGCCGTCGGCCCACACGTGTCGGCCGAGCCGGCGCGCCTCGGCGGCACACTCGAGCACGGCGGAGAACTGCGGGCGGCCGACGGCGGTCATCATGCGCGTGGTGCACATCGCGCCGGGTCCGACGCCGACCTTGACGATGTCGGCGCCCGCCTCGATCAGGTCGCGTGTGCCGGCGGCCGTGACGACGTTGCCCGCCACGACCGGGACCTGCGGGTCGAGCGAGCGCACCGCACCGAGCGCGTCGAGCATCTTGCGCTGGTGGCCGTGAGCGGTGTCGACGACGAGCACGTCGACACCGGCCTCGAGCAGCTCGGACGCCTTCTGCTTGACGTCGCCGTTGATCCCGACGGCCGCGGCGACGCGCAGGCGGCCCTGAGCGTCGAGCGCCGGCTGGTAGATGGAGGAGCGCAGCGCACCGATCCGCGTGAGCACGCCGACCAGCTCGCCGTCCCGGACCACGGGGGAGAACCGGCGCCGGGCGGCGTGCAGCTGCTCGAACGCAGTCTCCAGCCCGCGGTGACCGCCCTGCTCGAGGACCGCGAGGTCCAGCGTCGTCGGGTGGGTGCTCATGACGGCGCCGACCTGCGTGAACCGGTCCACCCCGCCGCAGTCGGCCTCGGTCACGACGCCGACCGGACGGCCGTCCTCGACGACGACGGCGGCGCCGTGCGACCGCTTGCCGATGAGCGTGAGGGCCGTGTGCACCGTGTCGTGCGGCCCGACGACGACGGCGGTCTCGACGACGGTGTCCTTCGCCTTGACGGAGGCGACGACCTCGGCGACGACGTCGGTGGGGACGTCCTGGGGGAGCACCGTGATGCCACCGCGACGCGCGACGGTCTCGGCCATCCGGCGGCCGGCGACGGCCGTCATGTTGGCGACGACGATCGGCACGGTGGTGCCGGTGCCGTCGGCGGACGTCAGGTCGACGTCGAAGCGGGAGGTGACCTCGGAACGCGACGGGACGAGGAAGACGTCGCCGTACGTGAGGTCGGAGGTGGCCGCGTGGCCGGGCAGGAAGCGCATGGGAGGGTCCCCTTTCCGGTCAATGGTAGTGCGCCGGGCCGAAAGCCTCCGGACGTGCTCGAAAGCGTGACGTTCTAGAGTGTGACCAACCGCAGACCGTGAAGGAGGTGTTCGACGTGGGTCAGCTCGACCGCATCAGCTCGCCCGTGGACGTGCGTCGCCTCAGCGGCAAGCAGGCCGACGAGCTCGCCGGAGAGATCCGCACGTTCCTGGTCGAGTCGGTCTCGCGGACGGGCGGTCACCTGGGCCCGAACCTCGGGGTCGTCGAGCTGACGATCGCGATGCACCGCGTGTTCGAGTCGCCGCTGGACACCATGGTGTTCGACACCGGCCACCAGGCCTACGTGCACAAGCTCCTGACGGGCCGCACCGACTTCTCCCGGCTGCGCAGCCGGGACGGTCTGTCCGGCTACCCCAGCCGCGCCGAGTCCGAGCACGACGTCGTGGAAAACTCGCACGCCTCGACGGCGCTGAGCTGGGCCGACGGCATCGCGAAGGCGAACGAGCTGCAGGGCCGCGGCGACCGGCACGTGGTCGCGGTGATCGGCGACGGCGCGCTCACGGGCGGCATGGCCTGGGAGGCCCTGAACAACATCGCCGACGGGCAGGACCGTCGGCTGGTCATCGTCGTCAACGACAACGGACGCTCCTACGCCCCGACCATCGGCGGCATGGCGCACCACCTCGACACCCTGCGCACGACCAAGGGCTACGAGAACGTGCTGACCTGGGGCAAGCGGACGCTGCGGCGCGCGGGACCGCCCGGTCGGGCCACGTACGACGCGCTGCACGGCATGAAGAAGGGCATCAAGGACGTCCTGGCGCCCCAGGGCATGTTCGAGGACCTCGGCATCAAGTACATCGGCCCGGTCGACGGGCACGACATCCGTGCGGTCGAGCGGTCGCTGGTGGCCGCCAAGGCCTTCGGCGGACCGGTCATCGTGCACGTCATCACGGAGAAGGGCCGGGGCTACACCCCGGCCGAGGAGGACGTCGCCGACCGGTTCCACGCGGTCGGCCGGATCCACCCGGAGACCGGGCTGCCGCTCGCGCCGTCGCGGTTCGGCTGGACGGGCGTGTTCGCCGACGAGATCGTGCGGATCGGCCGTCAGCGCGCCGACGTCGTCGCGATCACCGCAGCGATGCTCCAGCCGGTCGGTCTGGCGCCGTTCGCGCAGGAGTTCCCCGAGCGCGTGTTCGACGTCGGCATCGCCGAGCAGCACGCCGCGACATCGGCGGCGGGCATGGCGTTCGGCGGCCTGCACCCGGTGGTCGCGGTCTACGCGACGTTCCTCAACCGCGCCTTCGACCAGGTGCTCATGGACGTGGCGCTGCACAAGGCGGGCGTCACGTTCGTGCTCGACCGTGCCGGGCTGACCGGCGACGACGGCGCCAGCCACAACGGCATGTGGGACATGGCGATGCTGGGCGTCGTCCCGGGGCTGCGGCTCGCCGCCCCGCGCGACGAGCTCACGCTCCGTGCCGCGCTCCGGGCCGCGGTCGAGGTCGACGACGCGCCGACGGTGGTGCGTTACCCCAAGGGCGCGCTGACCGATCCCGTCCCCGCGATCGAGGACCTCGACGGTGTCGACCTGCTCGCGCGGCACGACGGACCCGCCGACGCGCCATCGGTCCTGGTGGTCGGGGTCGGAGCGATGGTCGGCACCGCGCTGAGCGTCGCGGAGATCCTCGCGACGCACGGTCTGCGCGTGGACGTCGTCGACCCCCGCTGGGTCCTGCCGGTCCCCGAGGCGCTGACGAAGCTCGTCGGCGAGCACCACCACGTGGTGACGATCGAGGACGGCGTGGTCGACGGCGGCATCGGGGCGCTGATCGGTCAGCGGGCCGCGGAGGCCGGGCTGACCACGCCCGTGCAGGCCTTCGGTATCCCGCGTGCGTTCCTCGGGCACGCGACCCGTGACCAGCTGGTGGACACGCTCCGGCTGCGCCCGCAGGACATCGCTCGCGACGTCCTGGTGGCCCTCGGTCGCCGGGTGTGACGTACGTCCCGTGCGGCTAGGGCCTTTCGGCCCGGGACGCCCATTCGCCCTGCTCCTAGCGTCGAGGTATCGACCTCACGAGGGAGCACCGCATGTCCACCAGCACCGTCCCCACGACCGACCACGCACAGTCGGGCTGGGCGGGATTCGAGACCGGTCCGTGGACGGACCGCATCGACGTCCGGGACTTCATCCAGCGCAACTACACGCCGTACGAGGGCGACGCGGGATTCCTGGCGGGACCGACCGCTCGTACGAGCGCGCTGTGGGCCCGGCTGAGCGAGATGTTCCCCGCCGAGCGCGAGCGCGGGGTCTACGACATCGACGTGCACACACCGTCGACGATCACGTCGCACGCACCCGGCTACATCGACGAGGAGAACGAGCTCGTCGTCGGCCTGCAGACCGACGCGCCGCTGAAGCGCGCGATCATGCCGAACGGCGGCTACCGGATGGTCGAGAAGTCGCTCGAGACGTACGGCTACGACCCGGACCCGGTGGTCGGCTCGATCTTCGGGACGTACCGCAAGACGCACAACGACGGTGTCTTCGACGTCTACCCGCCCGACGTCCGTGCTGCGCGGTCGTCGCACCTGATCACCGGCCTGCCCGACGCGTACGGCCGCGGGCGCATCATCGGCGACTACCGCCGGGTGGCGCTGTACGGCGTGAACGCGCTCATCGTCGCCAAGCAGGCCGACCGTGCCCTCCTCGACCACGACCGGTCGACCGAGGGCGTCATCCGGGCCCGCGAGGAGAACGCCGAGCAGATCCGCGCGCTGCGCGAGCTGAAGACGATGGCCGCGTCGTACGGCTACGACATCTCCGAGCCGGCGAAGACCGGCCGCGAGGCGGTCCAGTGGCTCTACTTCGCCTACCTCGGCGCGGTGAAGGAGCAGAACGGCGCGGCGATGTCGCTGGGTCGCACCTCGACGTTCCTCGACATCTACCTGCAGCGGGACGTCGCCGCCGGGGTCCTGACGGAGGAGCAGGTCCAGGAGCTCGTCGACGACTTCGTCATCAAGCTGCGGATCGTGCGGTTCCTGCGCACGCCGGAGTACGACGAGCTGTTCTCGGGCGACCCGACGTGGGTGACCGAGACCATCGGCGGTCTGGGCCAGGACGGCCGGCCCCTGGTGACCCGGACCTCGTTCCGGTACCTGCAGACCCTCTACAACCTGGGCCCGGCCCCCGAGCCGAACCTCACCGTGTTCTGGAGCGACCGTCTGCCCGAGGGTTTCAAGCGCTTCTGTGCACAGGTCTCGATCGACACCTCTGCCGTGCAGTACGAGTCGGACGAGCTGATCCGGTCGGCGTGGGGTGACGACGCCGCGATCGCCTGCTGCGTCTCACCGATGCGCGTGGGCAAGCAGATGCAGTTCTTCGGCGCCCGGGTGAACCTGGCCAAGGCGCTGCTGTACGCGATCAACGGCGGTCGCGACGAGGTCAGCGGGAAGCAGGTCGCGCCGGTCACCGCGCCGGTGCAGGGCAGCGTCCTGGCCTACGACGACGTGATGGCCAAGTTCGACGTGATGATGGACTGGCTGGCCCAGACGTACATGGACGCCCTCAACTGCGTGCACTACATGCACGACAAGTACGCGTACGAGCGGCTCGAGATGGCTCTGCACGACGCGGAGGTCCTGCGCACGATGGCCTGCGGCATCGCCGGCCTGTCGGTCGTCGCCGACTCGCTCGCGGCGATCAAGTACGCCGCGGTGCACCCTGTCCGTGGCGAGGACGGGCTGATCACCGGCTACGTCGTGGACGGCGAGTTCCCCACCTACGGCAACGACGACGACCGCGCGGACAACATCGCGGTCGCACTGGTCGAGACGTTCATGGGCAAGCTGCGTCGGCTCTCCGCGTACCGCGGCGCCATCCCGACCCAGTCGGTGCTCACCATCACCTCGAACGTCGTCTACGGGAAGGCCACGGGCGCCACGCCCGACGGCCGGCCGGCGGGCGCTCCCTTCGCACCCGGCGCCAACCCGATGAACGGACGCGACTCGCACGGCATGCTGGCCTCGGCGCTCTCCGTGGCCAAGATCCCGTACGAGCAGTCGATGGACGGCATCTCGCTGACCTCGACCGTCCTGCCCTCCGGCCTCGGCCGCACGGCGGACGAGCGGGTGGGCAACCTGGTCGGCCTGCTCGACGCGTACGTGCTCTCCGACGGCTTCCACATGAACGTGAACGTCCTCAACCGCGAGACTCTCGAGGACGCGATGGTCCACCCGGAGAACTACCCGCAGCTGACCATCCGCGTCTCGGGCTACGCCGTGAACTTCGTGCGGCTGACCCGCGAGCAGCAGCTGGACGTGCTCTCGCGCACGTTCCACGGCTCGGTATGACCACGTCCCTCCCCCTCAGGGACCCGGTCGTGAGACTGGGGATCCCGCGCGCCCGCGCCGGGACGGCGGGCCTGTCCGAGATCGACGTCGACCGCAGCACGCGGTTGTCGTCGGTCCGGTCGGGCGCGCTCGGGTCCGTGCACTCCTGGGAGCTCGTGACCGCCGTGGACGGACCGGGGACCCGGATGACGGTGTTCCTGTCCGGGTGCCCGCTGCGCTGCCTGTACTGCCACAACCCCGACACCATGGAGATGCGCCGGGGGACCGACGTCGCCACCGAGGAGATCCTCGGGCGGTTGGCCCGGTACCGGACCGTGCTGACCGCCACCGGGGGCGGCCTGACCGTCTCCGGCGGCGAGCCCCTCATGCAGCCGGCGTTCACCGCGGCGCTGCTGCGCGGCGCCCACGCGCTCGGGCTGCACACGGCCCTGGACACCTCGGGCTACCTGGGTGCCCACTGCACCGACGAGATGCTCGACGACGTCGACCTCGTCCTGCTCGACGTGAAGTCCGGGCTGCCGGACACCTACCGCCGCACGACAGGTCGCGAGCTCGCCCCGACGCTCGAGTTCGGGCGTCGCCTCAACGCCCGCGGCATCCCGATCTGGGTCCGCTTCGTGCTCGTTCCCGGACTCACCGACGACCCGGCGAACGTGGCCGCGGTGGCGGACCAGGTGGTGGCCTTCGGCGGCGCCGAGCGTGTCGAGGTCCTGCCGTTCCACCAGATGGGCCGCGACAAGTGGGCCGAGCTGGGCCTGGAGTACGAGCTGGAGCACACGGTGCCGCCCACGGCGGAGTCCGTCGAGGAGGTCCGGGCGACGTTCCGTGCGCGGGGGTTGACGGTCTACTGACCTGCGGGCACTAGCGTGGGCCCGGCACACACCCGCAGACGAGATCGACCGGTCACCGTCGGATCGTCGCGACCCCGGCGTCCGAAGATGGGGCACATGACCGGCACCACCCCCGCCCGCCCGCCCGCGATGAGCGACGTCGCCGCGCTCGCCGGGGTCTCGCACCAGACGGTCTCCCGCGTGCTCAACCACCACGCGAGCGTCCGGCCGGCCACGCGCGACCGGGTCAACGACGCGATCGCGCAGCTCGGCTACCGCCGCAACAGCGCGGCCCGCGCGCTGGTCACCCGCCGGTCGGGGGTCCTGGGCGTGGTCACCCCCGCGACCGCCCTGTACGGCCCGACGAGCACGCTGGTCGGGCTCGAGGAGGCCGCGCGCGACGTCGGGTGGTACGTCTCGGTGGCGACCATCCGTACGTTCGACGGCGAGACGATGCACGCCGCGGTCGAGCACTTCCTCGCGCACGGCGTGGACGGCATCGCGATCATCGCGCCCACCACGGAGGTCGCGCACGCGATCGCCGCGATCGACCTGCCGGTGCCGGTGGTGCTGATCTCGTCGGCCTCCGACCTGCCACCCGGGACCGAGCTGCGCGCCGTCGGGGTGGACCAGCGGCACGGTGCGCGCCTCGCCACCCAGCATCTCCTCGACCAGGGTCACACCTCGGTCCTGCACGTGGCCGGGCCGCAGGACTGGTTCGACGCCCAGGACCGGCTCGCGGGCTGGCGGGAGGTCTGCGGGCCCGGTGCCCCGGAGCACATCGAGGCGGACTGGGGTGCCGAAGACGGGTACGCGCTCGGCCGCCGGCTGGTGCGCGAAGGGCTGCCGTCGGCGATCTTCGCCGCGAACGACCAGCTGGCGCTCGGCCTGCTGCACGCGTTCTGGGAGGCCGGTGTGCGGGTGCCGTCGGACGTCGCTCTCGTCGGGTTCGACGACGAGGTGGGCGCCGCGCACTACACGCCGCCGCTGACCACCGTCCGGCAGGACTTCGCAGCGCTCGGGCGGCTGGCGGTCTCCTCGCTCGAGGCGGCGTTCGCGGGGGAGTCGACCCGGCACCAACGGATCCCGGCCGAGCTCGTCGTCCGCGCCAGCTCCGTCCGTACGGCCTGACCGCCTCGCCCCGCCACCATGCCGGGCGGTGCGGCCGGCGCGATCGGCGACCCGGTCGGACGCCCGGGCGAGCGCGTCCGGACCGAGATCCGGTCGAGGGTGCGTGGCGGTCGATGTTAGCGTTAACATCGTTCCAGGCCGCCGGCGTCCGTCGCGGTCCTCGTACAGAGAGGCAGCGGTGTGATGACGGTCGAGCCGGGCGAGGCCATCGCGGGCGGTCGGACGACGCTCGGCATCGAGCTGGGCTCCACGCGCATCAAGGCGATCCTGGTCGGCCCCGACCACGCGCCGCTGGCGAGCGGTGGCCACGACTGGGAGAACCAGCTCGTCGACGGGGTCTGGACCTACTCGCTCGACGACGTGCGCACGGGCCTGCAGCAGTGCGTCGCCGCGCTGCTCGCGGACGCGGAGGAGCGTTACGGCGTGCGTCCCACCACGTTCGGCGCGATCGGCGTCTCGGCGATGATGCACGGCTACCTGCCGTTCGACCGGGCCGGCGAGCTGCTCACCCCGTTCCGCACGTGGCGCAACACCAGCACCGGGCAGGCCGCCGCGGAGCTCACCGAGCTCTTCGGTCACAACATCCCGCTGCGCTGGTCGGTCGCCCACCTGCGCCAGGCGACGCTGGACGCTGAGCCGCACGTGCCGGACGTGCACTTCCTGACCACGCTCGCCGGCTACGTGCACTGGCGGCTCACGGGCCGCAAGGTGCTCGGCATCGGCGACGCCTCGGGCATGTTCCCCGTCGACCCGGAGACCCGGACCTATGACGCCCGGATGCTCGCCGCCTATCCCGGACCGCTCGAGGAGCTCCTGCCCGAGGTCCTGGTCGCGGGTCAGGACGCCGGACGGCTGACGGGGGCCGGCGCCGCGTTCCTCGACCCGACCGGCACGCTGCAGCCCGGCATCCCGCTGTGCCCGCCCGAGGGCGACGCCGGGACGGGCATGGTCGCCACCGACGCGGTCGCACCACGCACCGGCAACGTCAGCGTCGGCACGAGCATCTTCGCGATGGTCGTGCTCGAGAAGCCCTTGACGCAGGTCCACCACGAGCTCGACCTGGTCACCACGCCGGCCGGCGACCTGGTGGCGATGGTGCACTGCAACAACGGCGCGAGCGAGCTGGGCGCGTGGGCCGACGTGTTCGGGCAGTTCGCCGGGGCGCTCGGGCACCGGACGTCCGCCGACGACGTGTTCGGTGTCCTGCTGCGCGAGGCCCTTGCGGGTGACGCCGACGGCGGGGGACTGCTGGCCTACAACTACCTGTCGGGCGAGCCGATCACGGGGCTGCCGCAGGGTCGCCCGCTGGTGGTCCGGACCCCCGACAGCAGCTTCACGCTCGCCAACTTCGTGCGCACCCAGCTGTACGGCGCGTTCGCCACCCTGAGCCTCGGCATGCGCGTCCTGACGGCCGAGGGCGTCGAGCTCGACGCGATGTACGCCCACGGCGGCCTGTTCCGAACCGCGGGGGTCGCTCAGCGGCTGCTCGCGGCCGCCGTCGGCGCGCCCGTCACGGTGGGCGAGACCGCGGGCGAGGGCGGTGCCTGGGGGATCGCGGTGCTCGCGGCGTACCTGGACGCGGCACCCGAGCTGGATCTCAGCACGTACCTGGCCACGCGGGTGTTCGGCGATGCCGTCACGGAGACGGTCGCGCCGGATGCGGACGACGTGCGCGGGTTCGACGCGTTCCTGGAGCGCTACGTCGCCGGCCTCGCCATCGAGCGCGCCGCGGTCGAGGCGGTCTAGCCGATGGCACGGGAGATCGACATGACGACGACGTACACGCGGCCCGTTCTCGACGAGGTCGCACGGGCCCGCGAGGTCGTCGCCCGGCTGCACGCGGAGCTCCCGCGCTGGGGGCTGGTCGTCTGGACCGCGGGCAACGTCTCCCAGCGCGTGCTGGTCGACCCGGCGTCCGGACCCGGCCTCGACGACCTGTTCGTCATCAAGCCGTCGGGCGTGACGTACGACGAGCTGACCCCGGAGTCGATGGTCGTCTGCGACCTCGACGGGCACCTCGTCGACGGGGATCGTGCGCCTTCTTCGGACACTGCCGCGCACGCCTACGTCTACCGCAACCTGCCCGACGTGGGCGGTGTGGTGCACACCCACTCGACGTACGCGACCGCCTGGGCGGCCCGAGCGGAACCGATTCCGTGCGTGCTCACGATGATGGCCGACGAGTTCGGCGGCGACGTCCCCGTGGGCCCGTTCGCCCTGATCGGCGACGACTCGATCGGCCGCGGCATCGTCGAGACCCTGCGCGACTCCCGCAGCCCGGCCGTCCTCATGCGCAACCACGGACCGTTCACGGTGGGACGCGACGCGCGGGCCGCCGTCAAGGCCGCGGTGATGGTCGAGGAGGTCGCACGGACGGTGCACATCGCCCGCCAGCTCGGCCCGACCGTCCCCATCGACCAGCACGACATCGACTCCCTCTACGCCCGCTACCAGCACGTCTACGGGCAGAGCCCCGCCGCCCACGACCCGGAGGACCGTTCATGACCAAGCCGTACGCCGACCGCGAGATCTGGTTCCTCACCGGGAGCCAGGGCCTCTACGGCGAGGACACGCTCCGGCAGGTGGCCGAGCAGTCCCAGGAGATCGCCCGGGTGCTCGGTGAGCAGCTGCCCGCGAACCTCGTCTGGAAGCCCGTGCTGACGAGCTCCGACGCGATCCGTCGCGTGGCGCTCGAGGCCAACGCCGACGACGCGGTCATCGGCGTGGTCGTCTGGATGCACACGTTCTCGCCCGCCAAGATGTGGATCGCCGGGCTCGACGCGTTGCGCACCCCGTTGCTGCACCTGCACACGCAGGCGAACGTCGAGCTCCCGTGGGACACCATCGACTTCGACTTCATGAACCTCAACCAGGCCGCGCACGGCGACCGCGAGTTCGGCTACGTCGCCACGCGGCTGGCCGCGCCGCGCAAGACCGTCGCCGGGCACGTGAGCAACCCCGCGGTCACCGCCTCGGTCGCCACCTGGGTGCGAGCGTGCGCCGGCTGGGCCGCGACCCACGAGCTGCGGCTCGCCCGGTTCGGCGACAACATGCGGGACGTCGCCGTGACGGAGGGGGACAAGACCGAGGCGGAGCTGCGGTTCGGCGTCTCGGTCAACACGTGGGGTGTGAACGACCTGGTCGCGGCGGTGGACCGCGTGCCGGACGCCGACGTCGACGCGCTCGTCACCGAGTACGAGGACCTCTACGACGTCGCACCGGAGCTGCGCCTCGGGGGAGAGCGGCACGAGTCGCTGCGCGACGGCGCGCGGCAGGAGGTCGGGCTGCGCGCTCTGCTCGAGTCGCTCGGTGCCATGGCCTTCACGACGAGCTTCGAGGACCTCGGTGCGCTGCGCCAGCTGCCCGGTCTCGCCGTCCAACGGCTCATGGCCGACGGGTACGGGTTCGGCGCCGAGGGCGACTGGAAGACCGCGATCCTCGTGCGTGCCGCCAAGGTGATGGGCGCTGGGTTGCCCGGCGGCGCGTCGCTCATGGAGGACTACACGTACGACCTGACCCCCGGAGCCGAGCGGATCCTCGGTGCGCACATGCTCGAGGTCTGTCCGTCGCTGACGACGAGCCGGCCCAGCCTCGAGGTGCACCCGCTGGGCATCGGCGGCAAGGACGACCCCGTGCGGCTCGTCTTCTCCACCGACCCGGGTGTCGGCGTCGTCGTCTCGCTGGCCGACATGCGCGAGCGGTTCCGGCTGACCGCCAACGTGGTCGACGTCGTCGCGCCGTCGGCCCCGCTGCCCCACCTGCCCGTCGCCCGGGCGGTGTGGGAGCCGCGGCCCGACTTCCGGACGTCGGCCGAGGCGTGGCTGACCGCCGGCGGGGCGCACCACACGGTCCTGACCACCGCGGTCGGCATCGAGGTGTTCGAGGACTTCGCCGAGATCGCCCGCACCGAGCTCCTGGTGATCGACGAGTCGACGACGCGCCGCGGCTTCCGGGACCAGGTCCGCTGGAACCAGGTGTTCTACCGCGTCGCCCAGGGGCTGTAAGGGTCAGCGGCGGGGGACCGTCGACCCTCGGATGACCAGCCGACCGGCGATGTACTCGGTCCCGGCGCCGATGTCCACGGCGTCCAGCGCGGCGAACACGCGCTGGGCGGCCGTGCGCCCGAGGTGCTGCAGGTTGGCGTCGATGCTGGTCAGCTCCGGGCGGGCATTCGTGGTCAGCACCTCCCAGTTGTCGAACCCCATGACCGCGAGGTCCTCGGGCACCGTGCGCCGCAGGTCGCGTGCCGTGTCCAGGACACCGCGGGCGATCTGGTCGGAGCCGCACAAGATCGCGTCGACCTCGGGGTGCTGGGCGAGCAGCATGGCCGCGGCGTCCCGACCCCAGCCCTCGGACCACTCGCTGTACATGACGTCCCCGACGAGGTCCAGACCGGCCTCGTGCAGCGCGGCCCGCACCCCCTGGGCACGGTCGCGGGCGGCCGCGTACGCGTGCTCGCCGGTGATGTGCGCGATGCGGGTGCGACCGGTCGCGACGAGGTGCTCGACGGCCATCCGGCCGGCCTGCACGTTGTCGGGCGTGATCGACAGGTCCGACGGGTCGTCCGACGGTGCGTAGGCGTACACGACCGGGACGGGGATGTCGTGCCCGAGCGACGGGCGCGGGTCGGTCTGCCGGCCGACGACGATCAGACCGTCCACGCGTCGGGTCAGCAACGCCTTGAGGTGGTACTGCTCCCGGATCGTGTCCCCGCGCGCGTCGCACAGGAAGACGTTGACCTGTCCCGCCCCGAACGCGTCCTCGGCGCCCATGAGGATCGGGATGACGAAGCGGCCCTCCAGGTCGCTCGTCAGCAGGCCGACGGTGCCGGTCCGACCCGCCAGCAGGCTCCGCGCCAACGGGTTGGGGCTGAACGCCAGCTGCTCGGCGGCGTCGACGACGCGCTGGCGGGTGGTGTCCTTGACCTGGTCGCGGCCGTTCAGGGCCTTCGATGCCGTCGCGACCGAGACGCCGGCCAACCGGGCCACGTCGGACAGGGTGACCGCGCGCGCGGGATGGGTGCGTGCCACGGGACCCCCTCGTCTGTGTCGGACGGGTGCCTGCCCGTCGCGTCGTGATCGAACTGTAACCGCCCGGAGTGGTTGACGTGCACCCCCGGGCCGAACTATCTTCAGAAAACCTTTTCGGTGAGTTTCGGAACGACGGGCTTGCTCGTCATCCTGACAGGTGTGCACGTCCGGCGCCGCAGGAATGCGCAGCGGCGAGTCGTCCGGTGTCAACCGAGTATCGCCACCGATAAGGTGTTTCGCCCCATGGACCCCGGAGTGCCGCCCTAGACGGCACCCGCTCGACGAAGAGCACGAGGAGACAGCATGAGGATCACCCGCACCCGGTCGACGGGCCGTGGCCTGACCGCGGCGCTCGTCACGACCGGCCTACTGGTCGGACTGGCGGCGTGCACGAGCGCCAAGGACGACACGAGCAGCACGGGCGGTGCGAGCGCGGCGGTGACCGCGGGCACCGACGGGACCGACGACGGGACAAAGCTCACCCTCTGGACCCGGGCCCCGCTGGAGAAGCAGGCCAAGCTGCTCGTCGCGGCCTACAACTCGTCCCACAAGAACCAGGTCCAGCTGACGGTCGTCCCGAACGACGACTACGTCGCCAAGGTCGGCGCCGCTGCCGGTTCGAACGGCCTGCCCGACCTGTTCGCGGCGGACATCGTGTACGTGCCGAACTGGGTCAAGCAGGGTCTGTTCCAGGACCTGACCAGCCAGATCGACGCGCTGCCGTACAAGGACTCGATCAACAAGGGTCACATCGCCGCCGGTACGCAGGACGGCAAGGAGCACGTGCTCCCGTTCGTGCTCGACCTGTCGATGCTCTTCTGGAACAAGGACCTGTACAAGGCAGCCGGCCTCGACCCCGACAAGGGTCCGACGACCATGGCCGAGTACGTGGCCAACGCCAAGGCGGTCCAGGCCCTGAACAAGCCGGACACCTACGGGACGGCGACCGGCCTGAACTGCGGCGGCTGCCTGGTGTTCACCTGGTTCCCGGGCGTCTGGGCCGACGGTCAGCAGGTCATGAACGACACGGGCACCGAGTCGCTGCTGAACAGCGACACCGCGAAGACCATCTACTCGGACTGGAAGGACATGTGGGACTCGGGCGCCGTGCTCCCGTCGTCCAAGGACGAGGCCGGCCCCACGTGGACCGCCGGCTTCACCGCCGGCAAGGTCGGCGAGATGTTCTATCCGGCCACCCTGCTGTCCTCGACCACCGGATTCGACGTCGGCGTCGCCGGCATCCCCGGGGTGAAGGGTGGCGCGTCGACGTTCGTCGGCGGCGACGGCATCGGCGTCTCGAAGGACTCGAAGAACGCCTCGCAGGCGTGGAACTTCCTGTCCTGGATGATGTCCGAGGACGCCCAGGTCGGCGTCCTGGCCAAGGACAACGACGTCGTCTCGCGCAGCGACCTCGCCAACAACAAGTACGCCTCGGCGGACCCTCGCCTCGTCACCATCAACACGGTGGCCGGCCAGGGTGACACCCCTGTCGCACTGAACTTCCAGCAGGCGTTCAACGCTCCGGACAGCCCGTGGCTGACGATGGTGCGCAACGCCGTTCTCGGTGACGGCGCCACGGTGGACAAGGACAACAGCGAGATCACCTCGGTGCTCGGTCAGTAGTCCTGCCCCGATCGTTCCGCCGGTGGGTGCCGCAGGCACGCGGCCCCACCGGCGGGACGGACCCCCGGCTCGTCGCACGAGAGGTGCCTCATGACACTCCAGACCGCCCGGCTCGCCGAGGCCCCGACCAACAAGCGTCGCACCAGCGGCTCCCGACTGCGGGGCTGGGCCTACGCCTCGCCGACCGCCCTGTTCGTGCTCGTCCTGTTCGTGATCCCGCTGATCCTCGTCTTCCGCATGAGCGCGTCGCAGTGGCCGCTGCTCGCGGGCGACCAGGGGATCAACTTCCCGGACAACTTCACGAAGGCCGTGGACAACCGGTTCTTCACGGCCTCGATCCTCTTCACCCTGAAGTACACGGTGCTGGCCACCGTCCTGCTCATCGCCCTCGGTCTCGGGCTGGCGCTCATGGTGCAGGAGTCCACCCGCTGGAAGGGATTCCTGCGGACCGCGTTCCTGGTGCCCAGCGCACTCGGTCTCGCGTCGGCGTCCCTCCTGTTCTACGTCCTGTACTCGCCGCTGGCCGGCCCGTTCGCTCCGCTGATGAACCACTTCGGCTGGGCGTTCCTGGGATCACCGAACGCCGCGCTCTTCTCGACGCTCTTCCTCATCGTGTGGCGCTTCGCGGGCTTCTACATGCTGCTCATGCTGGTGGGGCTGCAGGCCATCCCGCACGAGATCTACGAGGCCGCTCGCATGGACGGCGCCAGCGCGTGGAACACCTTCCGGCGGATCACCATCCCGCTGCTCAAGCCGACGATCGCGCTCACCACCATCTTGTGCGTGACGGGGTCGCTGCTCGCGTTCGAGCAGTTCTACATCCTGACCAAGGGCGGTCCCGACAACAGCACGATCACCATCGTGCAGCTCATCTACTCGGTCGCGTTCCAGGGCCAGAACGACCTGGGGGTGGCAGCCGCGCTCTCGGTGATGGTGCTCATCGCCCTGGTGGTCATCAACGCCGTGCAGCTGCGTGCGTTCCGCAACTCGGACGAGAGCTGAGGCGGCGACCATGACGACGACGACCCTGCGCCCCACCACCCGCACCGTGCCCCGCAAGGCGCCCCCCACCCGCATCGCCGGCCTCGCCGCGCGCACCCCGTTCTGGGTGTTCTCCGGAGCGATCGCGGTGATCTTCCTCTACCCGCTGATCTGGACGGCGATCTCCTCGGTGTCCCCGCTCCCCGGCACTGGCCAGGTGAACGGCTGGGGACTCGGCAACTACGCGACCCTCGCGCACTACCAGGCCGGGATCGGCCGGTACCTGGCCAACTCGGTGATCGTCTCCGGGCTGTGCGTGATCCTCACCCTGCTGATCTCGACGCTCGGCGGCTACGCGTTCGCGAGGTTCAGGTTCCCCGGGCGCAACCTGCTCTTCCTGCTGGTGCTGTCGATCCTCATGGTCCCGTACGCGTCGCTGCTGATCCCGCTGTACGTCCTGCTCAACAAGATCGGCCTGTCGAACTCGCTGGTCGGGGTGGCGCTCGTGCTCACCATGTTCCAGCTGCCGTTCTCCACGTTCATGATGCGGATCTCGTTCGAGTCCGTGCCTCGTGAGCTGGACGAGGCCGCCATGGTCGACGGGTGCTCGTCGTTCTCCGCCCTGTGGCGGGTCCTGCTGCCGGCCGTCCGCCCAGGCCTCATCACCGTCGGGCTGTTCGCGTTCCTCGCGGCGTGGAACGACTTCTTCGCCCCGCTGATCCTCATCAACGACACGAACAAGATGACCCTTCCGCTGGCCGTCTCCAACCTGCGCGTGCAGGTGCAGGGCGTCGTCGACTACGGCGCCACCGAGGCCGGCGTCGTCGTGCTCGCCGTGCCGTGCATCGTGCTCTTCCTCCTGCTCCAACGACACTACGTGCGCGGCTTCATGTCGGGTGCGCTCAAGGGATGACGATGACCACCACAACGACGACCGCGGCAACGCCGGTCGCCCCCTCCCGCGGCGCCCTGCGTCCGCTGGGCCTCGGCGACGTCGAGATCACAGGCGGCTTCTGGGCGCAGCGGCAGGCGGTCAACCACACGGCGACGCTCACGCACATCGAGTACTGGCTGGAGCGCGAGGGCTGGATCGGCAACTTCGACGCCGCGGCGGCTGGCACGCTGGGCAGCCGCACGGGCCGCGAGTTCTCGGACTCCGAGGTCTACAAGCTGCTCGAGGCGATGGCCTGGGAGATCGGCCGCACCGACGACGGCGATCTCGACGCGCGCTTCACGTCCCTGGTCGCCCGGGTCGCCGCCGCGCAGGAACCCGACGGTTACCTCAACACGGCGTTCGGCCGTCCGGGCCAGGCCGCGCGGTACACCGACCTCGAGTGGGGGCACGAGCTCTACTGCTACGGACACCTGTTCCAGGCCGCGGTCGCTCGCCTGCGCACGCGTCCGACCGAGGACGACGGCCTCGTCGCCGTCGCGCGCCGAGCGGCCGACCACGTCGTTGCGACGTTCGGTCCGGACGGACGGGTCGCGGTCTGCGGTCATGCGGAGATCGAGCCCGCGCTCGTCGAGCTGGGCCGGGCGACGGGCGACGCCCGGTACGTCGAGCAGGCGGCGCTGTTCGTCGAGCGACGCGGCACCGGGACGCTGGGCGACATCGAGTTCGGCCGGGCGTACTACCAGGACGACGTCCCGGTGCGGCAGGCCACGGTCCTACGCGGGCACGCGGTGCGGGCCAACTACCTGGCCGCGGGCGCAGCCGACGTCGCGGTCGAGACCGACGACGCCGACCTGCTCGCGGCACTGACCACCCAGTGGGAGAACACGGTCGCCCGCCGCACGTACATCACCGGTGGCCAGGGGTCGCACCACATGGACGAGTCGTTCGGCGACGACTTCGTGCTCCCGCCGGACCGCGCCTACTCCGAGACGTGCGCCGGTGTCGGCTCGATCATGTTCTCCTGGCGCCTGCTGCTCGCCCAGGGGCTCCCGCGCTACGCCGACCTCATCGAGCGCACGCTCTTCAACGTCGTCGCGACGTCCCCGTCCCACGACGGGACGTCGTTCTACTACACGAACACGTTGCACCAGCGGCGCCCGGGGACCGTGCCGGCCACCGACGTCGCCGTCCCCCGCGCGTCCTCGTCCCTGCGGGCACCGTGGTTCGCGGTCTCCTGCTGCCCGCCCAACGTCGCCCGCACGCTCGCCAGCCTGGCGGCGTACGTCGCGACGACCGACGACGGCGGTCTCCAGATCCACCAGTACGCGCCCTCGCGCATCCGTACCGCGCTGCCCGACGGGCGGCCGGTCGGGGTGGACGTCGAGACGGGCTACCCGCACGACGGTGCGATCCGCGTGACCGTGGTCGAGTCGCCCGACGAGCCCTGGACGCTGTCGCTCCGGGTCCCGGCCTGGGCCGACGGTGCCACGGTGCGCACGCCGGACGGCGTGCTGCCGGCGGCGGTGGGCACCGTGTCGGTCGGTCGACGGTTCGCGGCCGGCGACGTCGTCGAGCTGACGCTGCCCGTCGGTCCGCGGCTCTCGGTGGCCGACCCGCGCATCGACGCCGTGCGGGGATGCGCCGCCGTCGAGCAGGGGCCGTTGGTGCTCTGCGTCGAGTCGGTCGACCTGGTCGAGTCGGACGTGGCCGCCGACGTCGCCGACCTGCGGCTGGACCCGACCGGTCCGTTGCGGTTCGTCGACGGACGGGTGGTCGCCACGGTCGGGCTCGAGCGGTCGGCCGTCGATGCCTGGCCGTACGCCGCCGACGAGCGGACGGCCGCGGGCAGGACCGCCGAGGTGCCGCTCGTCGAGTATCACGACTGGGCCAACCGGGGCCCGTCCACCATGCGCGTCTGGATCCCCCTGGTCTGAGGACGGGGCGGCGGCCGGGTCCGGCCGCCGCCCCACGATCACCCGACCGGGACGTTCGCGACGCCGTCCGGAAGGAGCCGGTGGCCCAGGACGCGCTCGGCGTAGCCGGTGCGGTCCAGGTACGGTGTCAGGCCGCCGAGGTGGAAGCCCCAGCCGGATCCCAGGATCATGCAGAGATCGATCTGCTGCGGGGTCGCAACGACGCCCTCGTCGAGCATGTGCCCCACCTCGACGGTCAGCGCGGTGAGGACGCTGTCGAGCACGCCGGCCTCGTCGAGCGGCGCCTCCGTCCGCTCGACCGACGCGTCGAAGACCGTCTGGATCGCCGGGTCCACGGGCTTGGGCAGTCCCTTGGCGGCGGCCGGCAGGACGACCCGGGTGCCGTCCGCGACGAGCTTCTCCAGGCCCGGCGAGCGCGGGAACCGGTCGCCCAGGTCCTCGCGCAGCGACGTCAGCACGTGCAGGCCCACGGCGGGCCCGACGAGGTCGAACAGCTCGAACGGCGGCATCGGCAGCCCGAGCGGTCGCAGGGCCCGGTCCGCCACCTCGACGGGGGTCCCGTGCTCGACCGCGTCGACGATCACGCCGAGCAGCAGGACGAGCAGACGGTTGACGACGAACCCCGGCCGGTCGGCGACGAGCACCGCGGTCTTGCGCAGCTTGGCGGCCACGGCGAATCCCGTGGCGAGCGCCTCGAGCGACGTGTGCTCGGCCTGCACGACCTCGACCAGCGGCATCGCGGCCACGGGGTTGAAGAAGTGCAGCCCGACGACGCGCTCGGGGTGCTGCAGGTCGGCCGCCATCGCGCTGACCGACAGTGCGGACGTGTTGGTCGCCAGGATGGCGGTCGGCGCGATCACCGTCTCCAGCTCGGCGAACACGCGCTTCTTCAGGTCGAGGATCTCGGTGACCGCCTCGATGACCAGGTCGCACGACGCGAACTCGGCCAGGTCGGTGGTGCCGTGGATCGAACCGAGCAACCGGGCGCCGGCCGCCTGCCCGATGCGGCCGGTCGAGGTCAGCCGGTCGACCGTGGCCTTGACCGCGGCGAGGCCCTTCTCCACGCGCTCCTGGTCGAGGTCTCGCATGACCACGGGCACGCCGAGGCGCTGCGCGAAGAGCGTGGCGATCTGCGCGGCCATCAGCCCGGCGCCGACGATGCCGACGCGCGTGACCGGCTGCGCGAGCGACCGGTCGGGGGCGCCGACGGGCTTCTTGCCACCGGAGACGAGCCCGAAGGCGTACACGCTGGCACGCATCTCGTCGCTCATGATCAGGTCCGCGAGCGCCTCGTCCTCGGCCGCGAACGCCTCGGCGCGGTCGAGACCGCGCGAGCCGGCGACGAGGTCGAGCGCGCGACCCGGTGCGGGGCGCGAGCCGGCGACGACGGCGTCGAGCCGCTGCCGGGTGGCCGCGGACGCACCGTCCCAGAGCGGCGCAGGGTCCAGGGGCCGACGCTCGACGACGACCTCGCCGGACAGCACGCGGGCGGCCCAGCGGATCGACTCCTCGAGGAAGTCGGACGGGTCGAGCACGACGTCGACGAGCCCGAACGAGCCCGCCTCGGTCGCCGAGTACGGCTTGTTCGCCGCCGGTCGCGTGAAGATGACATCGATCGCCTTGTCGATGCCGACCAGACGCGGCACGAGGTAGGCGCCGCCCCATCCCGGGACGAGCCCGAGCCCGGTCTCCGGGAGGGCGAGGGCGCGGACGTCGGACGCGGCCGTGCGGTAGTCGCAGTTGAGCGCGAGCTCGAGGCCACCGCCGAGGGCGACGCCGTTGACGAACGCGAACGTCGGGACGCCCATGGTGTGCAGCAGCTCGTAGGCCGCGTGGCCCGCGCGGGCGAACTCCAGCGCCTCGCCGCGGTTCGTGATGGTGCCCGCCTGCATGAGGTCGGCGCCTGCCGCGAGGAAGTACGGCTTGCCGGTGACCGCGACGGCGACGATCTCGCCCGCGGCGGCCCGCGTCTGCTGCGCCCGCAGGGTGGCGGTCAGCTCCGCGATGCCCGCCGGGCCCAGCGTCGTCGGCTTCGTGTGGTCGAGGCCGTTGTCCAGCGTGACCAGGGCCAGCGTGCCGGCGCCTCCAGGCAGACGGATGTCGCGGGCGTGGGCATGGGTGACTCGCTCGTCCCTCACAGGGCAATCTCCTCGTCGAGCTCGCTGGTGGTCTCGTAGTCCGGGTGGTTCGGGTTCTCCCAGATGACCGTGCCGCCCTGCCCGAGGCCGACGCACATCGTCGTCAGGCCGTAGCGCACCTCGGGGTGGTCGGCGAACTGCCGGGCCAGCTGCAGCATCAACCGGACGCCCGAGGAGGCCAGCGGGTGGCCGACCGCGATCGCGCCGCCGTACTGGTTGACGCGGGGGTCGTCGTCGGCGATGCCGAAGGCGTCGAGGAACGAGAGGACCTGGACCGCGAACGCCTCGTTGATCTCGAACAGCCCGATGTCCTCGATGGACAGGCCCGCGCGCGCCAGCGCCTTGGTGGTGGCCGGAACGGGCCCGATGCCCATGATCGACGGCTCGACGCCCGCATACGCGAAGCTCACCATGCGCATGCGGGTGGGCAGGCCGAGCTCGGCGGCGGTGTCCGCCGCTGCGAGCAGGCAGGATGCGGCACCGTCGGTGAGCGGTGCGGCGGTGCCGGCGGTGACGCGACCGCCCGCGCGGAACGGGGTGGGCAGCTTCTGGATCGCCTCGACGGTGGTGCCCGGGCGCGGCGGTTCGTCGGCCGTGGCCAGGCCCCAGCCGTTCTCCGGGTCGCGCAGGGCGACCGGGACGAGGTCAGGGTCGATCTTCCCGGCGGCGAGCGCCGCGGCGTACTTGGCCTGGCTGGCGGCACCGTACGCGTCGGCCCGCTCGCGCGTCAGCGCGGGGAACGTGTCGTGCAGGTTCTCGGCCGTGACGCCCATGTTGAGCGCGTCGTTCTCGACCAGCCGCTCCGACAGGAACCGCGGGTTCGGGTCGGCGTCGAAGCCCATCGGGTGGTGGCCCATGTGCTCGACGCCGCCGGCCAGGGCGATGTCCTGCGCCCCGACGCCGATCGCGGCGGCGGTGTTGGTCACCGCGGTCATGGCGCCCGCGCACATCCGGTCGATGGCATACCCGGGGACCGACCGGGGCAGACCGGCCAGGACGCCGACCGTGCGTCCGAGGGTCAACCCCTGGTCGCCCTGCTGGGTCGTGGCGGCGATGGCGACCTCGTCGACGCGCTCGGGCGGCAGCGACGGGTGGCGACGCAGCAGCTCGCGGATGGTCTTGACCGACAGGTCGTCGGCGCGGGTGTTCGCGTACAGGCCGTCCTTGCGCGCGCGGCCGAACGGGGTGCGTACCCCGTCGACGAACACGACGCGACGGACACGTGGTGCGGGGGTGGGCATCCAGAGCCTCCAAGGCGGGACGACGATGTCCGGCGGGCAGGCAGGTGCGCGCCCGCGACGACTAGACGATACCCCGGGTACCGGGATTCGTGCGACGCGCAAGTTACCCGTGAGTAACTTGCCTGGCTAGAGGGTGGCGAACGCGTTCGCGAGGCGCGGCCCGACGAGCTCGACCTGCCACGGACGGGCACCGCCCGCACGCAGGAACGCGCCGATCCCGTCGACGTCGAGCGTGGCCGGCGGGGTCCAGCACAGGCGGCGCAGGAGGTCGGGCTGCAGCAGGTTCTCGGCCGGCACCGACCACTGCGCGGACAGCTCGGCGACGCCCTCGCGAGCCACGGCCAGCCGAGCAGCGGCCGCGGGGTCCTTGTCGGCCCACGCCCGGGGCGGTGGCGGAGCGTCGCTCTTCGGGCCCCGCACCGAGGGCAGGTCGGCGTCCGGCTCCGCCATCGCGCGGTCGATCGCCTGCTGCCAGAGCGCCGCCCGTCGCCGCGTGCCCTTGCCGGCGAACGCGGGCAGCGTCGTCAGCTCGGCGACCGTCCGCGGCAGGGCCTGGGCGGCCGCCACGATCGCGTGGTCGGGCAGGACGCGGCCGGGGGAGATGTCGCGCTGCCGCGCGTTCTGGTCGCGCGTGAGCCACAGCTCGCGGACCACGCCGAGCCGGCGCGAGTCGCGGATCGCGTGCAGACCGGACACGCGACGCCAGGGCTCGATGCGCGGGGGCGGCGGGGGCGCGGTCCGGACGGCCTCGAACTCCTGGGCGGCCCACTCGGCCTTGCCGGCGACCGCCAGCCGCTCGGCCAGGATCTCGCGCAGCTCCACCAGCACCTCGACGTCGAGCGCCGCGTACCGCAGCCACTCCGTGGGCAGCGGGCGCGTCGACCAGTCGACGGCGGAGTGCTCCTTGGCCAGACCGAGCCCGAGCGCGTCGGCGACCACGGCCGCGAGGCCCACGCGTTCCATGCCGAGCAGCCGGGCGCCGAGCTCGGTGTCGAACACGCGACTGGGCAGCAGGCCCTGCTCGGCGAGCCCGGGCAGGTCCTGAGAAGCCGCGTGCAGCACCCACTCGACGCCGACCAGGGCCCGCGACAGGGACGAGAGGTCCGGCACGGCGATCGGGTCGATCAGCGCGGTCCCGGCGCCCTCGCGGCGGAGCTGCACGAGATAGGTGCGCTGGCCGTAGCGGTAGCCGGACGCCCGCTCGGCGTCGACGGCGACCGGACCTGTGCCCGCGCCGAACGCGGCGACGACGACGGCCAGGGCCTCGGGCGTCTCGACCACCGGCGGGATGCCGTCGGCCGGCTCGGTGAGCATGACCACGTCGGGGGTCGCGTCCTGGGTGACGAGGTCCGGCGCGACGGGTTCGGCGACCTCCGCCGGGACGACGGCAGGCGGCTCGGTCTCCCCGGCGGGGAGGTCGGGGGTCGCCTCAGGTCGCATGAGAGCAACCGTAAGCGAAGGGACGGACGCATCCGCGCAGGCCGCGCGGGAGTGCGTCCAGCCGGCCGGGTCAGGACAGGACGCCGCCGCGGATCGAGATGGCCACGAGCTCGGCGCGGTCTCCGGTGCCCAGCTTGCGCGAGATCCGCGCGAGGTGGCTCTTCACGGTGAGCGCGGACAGTCCGAGCTCCTCGCCGATGAGCCGGTTGGTGCGGCCGTCCGCGACGAGCTTCAGCACGCTGACCTCGCGTGCGGTCAGCTCGGGCAGCGGCGGCGGGGCCGCGGCGGGTGCGGCCGCGCGGGCCAGGGTGGGTGCGGTGCTGCTCGCGATCGCACCGCGCAGGCCACCGGCCAGCAGGATGCTCAGCTCCGGGCGGGCGGCCCGACGCGTCAGTACGACGACGCGCGGTGCGCCGCGGCGCCGCAAGTTGCGCACCAGGGCGCCACCGTCGCCGTCGGCCACCTCCGTCACCACGACGCACATCTGCTGCGTCGACGGCGCGGTCGCCGCGGGCGGTGCTGCCACGGCTCCCGGACGGGAGATGGGCACGGTGCGGCGAAGCTCGGGCCCACGTGTCTGGGCCAGGTCTCGTCGCAGCGGCTCGATGCTCACGTGGCTGTCATCGGCAGCCCGACGGGGCTACTTGAGGCTCAGCGACGCGGTCCGAGGGCGACGACGCCGTCAGGCAGCGGTTCCAGACCGGCCGCGGTGCACAGGAGCGTCGCCCACGCCGACAGGTGCGGAGCGAGGTTCTCGTCGACAGCCGTCCACGACGCCCTGATCTCGAGCTCGGTCTGCTCGGAGCGCCTGTCGAGGGCCCCGAAGCTCTGCGACAGCACCCGGGTCACCGTTCCGCCGGCGGCGTGCGGGTCGAGCCCGGAGTCCCGCAGCGAGTCGGTGAACCAGCTCCAGGCGACCTCCGCGAGCAGCGGGTCGGCGCCCACCTCGGCCTCGAGCGTCGCGCGGACCAGCGTGACCAGCCGGAAGTGGCCCTCCCAGGCCTCCTGGCCGGCAGGGTCGAACAGCACGACGAAGCGACCGGACGCCAGCTCGGCAGCGGCGACCGACCGCCGTGCCGTGCGGACCTCGGCCGTGAGCGCGGCGGAGAAGGGAGCGATGCGTGCCGGCCCGGGCACCTCGTCGAGGATGACCTCGGGTCGGACGGTCACCCCGCGCAGCGATCGCAGGGCGCTGACGAACTCGACGGGGACGTCGTCTGGACCAGCGGGTGTCACGGGGTGGAGCGTACGCACGGCGGTGCCGTCTTGCGGTCCGGCACGCCGCTGTGTGGCCCGCCGCTGCGGACTAGGCTTGCGCGCGCACCCAAGCACCCCGGACCCGTCGCCCTCGCGCCCGCCCGCAGGACCGACGCCCCGACGTCTCGAAGGAGCTCTCCCCGAATGGTTGCCTCAGGAACCGCCACCGGAACCGCGCAGATCGGCGTCACGGGGTTGGCGGTGATGGGCCGCAACCTGGCACGCAACTTCGCCCGCAACGGGTACACCGTCGCCATCCACAACCGGTCCTACGCGAAGACGGAGTCGCTGGTCGCGGACCACGGTGACGACGGCGACTTCGTCCCGTCGGAGTCGGTCGAGGACTTCGTCGCCTCCCTGGCCAAGCCCCGCAAGATCATCATCATGGTCAAGGCGGGCGGGCCCACCGACGCGGTGATCGACGAGCTCGTGCCCTACCTCGAGGAGGGCGACATCGTCGTCGACGCCGGCAACGCGCACTTCCCCGACACGATCCGTCGCGAGGCCGCGCTGCGGGAGAAGGGTCTGCACTTCGTCGGCTCCGGCGTGTCCGGCGGTGAGGAGGGCGCGCTCCTCGGCCCGTCGATCATGCCCGGCGGCACCAAGGAGTCCTACGAGTCGCTCGGCCCGATCCTGGAGAAGATCTCGGCGAAGGTCGACGGCGTGCCGTGCTGCACGTACATCGGCCCTGACGGTGCCGGCCACTTCGTCAAGATGGTGCACAACGGCATCGAGTACGCCGACATGCAGCTGATCGCGGAGGCGTACGACCTTCTGCGCCAGGGGCTGGGTGCCTCCGCGGCCGAGATCGGCCAGATCTTCGCCGAGTGGAACACCGGCGACCTGGAGTCGTTCCTCATCGAGATCACGGCCGACGTCCTCGCTCACGTGGACGCCGAGACGGGCAGCGCGTTCGTCGACATCGTGCTGGACCAGGCCGAGCAGAAGGGCACGGGCCGCTGGACCGTGCAGAACGCGCTCGACCTCGGGGTGCCGATCACCGGGATCGCCGAGGCGACGTTCGCGCGCGCCCTGTCGGGATCGGTCCCGCAGCGGACTGCCGGCGCGGCCGCCCTGCCCGCGGACGCCACGCCCTGGGAGATCACGGACCGCGACGCGTTCATCGAGGACGTCCGGCTCGCCCTGTACGCGTCGAAGGTGGTCGCCTACTCGCAGGGCTTCGACCAGATCGCCGCCGCGTCCGCCGAGTTCGGCTGGGACGTCGACCGCGGCGCGATGGCCCGCATCTGGCGGGGCGGCTGCATCATCCGCGCCCGCTTCCTCAACCGCATCACCGAGGCGTACGAGCGCGACGCGCACCTGCCGCTGCTGCTCGCCGACGAGTACTTCACCGGCGCGGTCGGCAACGGCCTGTCGGCCTGGCGCCGGGTCGTCTCGGGTGCCGCGCTGCACGGCGTGCCGACGCCCGCGTTCTCGTCGTCGCTCGCCTACTACGACGGGGTGCGGGCGGAGCGTCTGCCCGCCGCGCTGATCCAGGCGCAGCGCGACTTCTTCGGTGCGCACACCTACCGGCGCACGGACAAGGACGGCACCTTCCACACGCAGTGGACCGGCGACCGCAGCGAGCAGCCCGCGTGAGCGAGTCGCTCCCGCTGCAGCCCGTCATCCTCGGCGCCGACATCGGCGTGTACGCCATGGCCCGCTCGTTCCACGAGGCCTACGGCGTCACGTCGGTGGTGGTGGCCGGGGCCGCGCTCGGGCCGGTGGCCCACTCGCGGATCGTCCGGCACGAGATCGTCGCCGACGGGCACGACCCCCGGCAGCTGGTCGACCGGTTGTTGGAGGTCGCGCTCGGGATGCCCGGCAAGCGGCTGCTCCTCATGGCCAACTCGGACTGGCTGGTCCGCGTGGTCGTGCAGCACCGGGTCGAGCTGGAGGAGCACTACGTCGTGCCGTTCCTGTCCGAGGACCTGCTCGACCGGATCTCGGACAAGGCCACGTTCGCGGAGATCTGCACGGACCTCGGCATCTCGGTGCCGCGGACGATCGTGCAGGACTTCGGCGGCCCGGAGTGGACCGCGGAACCGGTCGACCTCGACTACCCGCTGATCGCCAAGGCGGCCAGCAGCGCCGACTACCAGGACGTCGAGTTCGAGGGCAAGAAGAAGGTCTTCGAGATCGCGACGCCGGACGAGCTGTCGTGGCTCTGGCAGGCGCTGCGGGCGGCCGGGTTCCGGGGGCGGTTCGTGGTGCAGGAGCTGGTGCCCGGCGACGACACGCAGATGCGGTCGATCACCGCCTACGTGGACACGCGCGGCGAGATCACGCTCCTGTGCTCGGCGCACGTGCTCCTCGAGGAGCACACGCCCTCCGGCCTCGGCAACCCGGCCGCGATGATCACCACGCGCGACGACGCGATGCTCGACCAGGCGCGCATGTTCCTGGCGTCGACCGGCTACCGGGGGTTCGCCAACTTCGACGTCAAGGTGGACCCCCGCACGGGTGCGTTCCGGTTCTTCGAGGTCAACCCGCGCATCGGGCGGAACAACTACTACGTCACCGCGGCCGGGGCGAACCCGATGCGGTTCGTCGTGGAGGACCACGTCGACGGCGTCGCCGTGGAGCCCGTCGTCGTCGACCGGGAGATCCTCTACTCGATCCTGCCGCACCGCCTCCTGCTCCGGTACGTCAAGGACCCGGCGCTCAACGCCCGGGTGCGGCGCCTGGTCCGCGCCAAGGCCGTCGCCCACCCGCTGCGGTACGCGCGCGACCTGTCGCCGCGTCGTCGCCTGTACGTCGCGATGGCGCTGGTCAACCAGGTGCGCAAGTTCCGGCGCTACTACCCCGAGGTCACGTCGACGGGCTTCTGAGCCTCACCACTCGCGGATCCAGCCGAGCGGGGCGCCGGACTGCGGGCGCCAGTCGGGCGGCGGGTCCTCGCCGACGCGCCCGTCGACCACCTCGCGCAACAGGTCCGCGTGTCCCGTGTGCCGGCCGTACTCCTCGACGAGGTCGAACAGCAGCCGGCGCAGGTTGGCATGGTTGCCCGCGTCGTCGCCGTCGCGCACCTCCTGGTCGAGGCCGCCGGCGGCGAGCGCGCGGTCGAGCCGGTCGCGCGACCGGCCGACCGCCTCGTCCCACGCCGCGTACAGCTGCTCCGGGGTGTCGTCGACGGCGGACAGGATCTCCGTGTCGTTCTCGCCCCACGTCTCGGGGTGCCAGATCCCCTCACCCGGGTGCTGCCCGGCGAGCTTCCACGAGAACGTCGTGTCCTCGACGGCGGCCAGGTGCTTGAGCAGCCCGCCCAGCGTGAGCGCGGACACCCCGACGTGCTGGTCGAGGCCGGTGCTGTCGAGGCCGTCGGCCTTCCAGCGGAACGTCGTCCGGAGCCGGTCGAGGGCGCCGACGAGGTGGTCGAGCTCGTTGCTCGCGAGCGGTGGTTCCCAGGGGACGGTTTTCGTCATGCGACGACCCTAGGGACGGTTCCGGACGATTGCCGTCCGGATTGTCAGCCGAGCTCGCTGGTGCCCGAGTAGAGGTGCAGGACCGGGACCTGGAGCTCCTCGCGCGCGCGGGAGGCCCAGTCGCGGTGGAACGTGTCCTCGACCGCGTGCGGATAGGTGACGACGGCGATCTCGATGACGTCCCCGTCGGCGACGGCGCTCTTCAGCGCGGGCAGCGGGTCGTCGTCGACGACCGCACCCGTGACCGTGCGGCCCGCGGCCTCGAAGGCGGCGATCGAGCGGGCGAGCTGCTCGTCGGCGGTCGCCTTGGCCTCCGGCTGCGACGGTTCCTTGCCCCGGGCGCGGTCCCACGCCTCACGCAGCTCGCCGAGGCTGAGGTTGTCGATGATCGTCGAGACGAGCGGGCGGTCGGTGTCCGCCGGGACGAGGACGCGGTACGCGTACGTCTCGTCGGCGTGCAGCGCGATGAGCTTGTCGACGTCGGAGCTGGAGAGCGTGTCCTCCGTGAGGACGATGATCGTGTCGGTCACGCGCCGAGCCTAGTCACCCGCCAGCGGCCGAGCAGCACACCGTCCGCGTGGAGCAGGTGCAAGGGCTCGACCGAGCGGGCGGGGGAGAGCCACGACGCCTGGTTGAGGATGCGGCCCGCGGGCCCGCCGACGAGCTGCGGGGTCCACGTGAGACACACCTCGTCGAGGACGTCGGCGTCGACAAGCCGCGCCAGAAGGGACGGCCCACCCTCGGCGAGCACCCGGCGCAGGCCTCGTTCGGCGAGCGCCGCGACCGCGGCCCGGGGGTCGACCCGGTGCGCGTCGCCCGTCACCAGCACGCGGTCCGGGCCGATGCGGTCACGCAGGCCACCGAGCGCGGGATTGTCCGCGACCGTCACCACCAGCGGCGGGCGCGCGCCGTCCAGCAGCGCGTCAGGCAGGTCGCCGGAGGTCGAGACCACCGCCAGCTCGAGGTCGGCGGGAAGGCCGAGGGCGGACCGCGCGTCGCGCAGGTCGGAGGGGACGTCGAGTGCCGTGTAGCCCTCGGCGCGCACCGTGCCGGCGCCGACGAGGACGACCTCCGCGAGCGCACGCAGCACCCGGAACACGCGGAAGTCGGCTGCGTTGTTGATCGATCCCGACACGCCGTTCGCGCCCGTCGCGGAACCGTCGACGGTGCTCACCATGTTGGCCCGCACCACGGGTCCGGCGCCGAAGAGGGCGATCAGCTCGGGTTCTCCCGGCAGCGGTTCCAGGCGCGCGCGACCGATCGGCAGCAGGACGTCCAGGGCAGGCAGGTCGGACATGCTCAGACCGTAGGGCCGAGCACGTCCGCGAGCGCGGCGACGTCGCCGACGACGACGACCGCCGGGTTGCCGACGCCGCGTTCACGGGCCAGCGCGTCGATGTCCGCGAGCGTGCCGACGGTCGTCCGCTGCGTCGGCAGGGTGCCGCGCTCGATGATCGCCACGGGCGTGCCCGGATCCTTGCCGTGCGCGAGCAGCTCTCGGGTGTGCGAGCCGAGCTGGGCGACGCCCATCAGCAGGACGAGCGTGCCCTCCAGGCGGGCCAGCGTGGCCCAGTCGGGGGCGGTGTCGTGCGCGGACAGGATGGTCAGCTGGCGGGCCAGGCCGCGGTGCGTGACGGGGATGCCCGCAGCGGCCGGAACGGCGAGCGCGCTGGTCACCCCCGGGACCACCTCGACGGGCACGCCGGCCGCGATGCAGGCCAGGACCTCCTCGCCGCCGCGACCCAGGACGAACGGGTCGCCGCCCTTGAGACGCACGACGCGGTGGCCGGCCTGCGCCCGCTCGACGAGCACGGCGTTGATCTCGGCCTGTGTCAGCGTGTGCGCGTGCGGCGACTTGCCGGCCTCGATGACCTCGACCGACGGGTCGAGCTCCGCCAGCAGCGCGCGAGGAGCGAGCCGGTCGACGACCACGACGTCGGCCTCGGCGAGCGCCCGCCTGCCGCGGGTGGTGATGAGGCCCGGGTCACCGGGTCCGCCACCGACCAGGACGACGCTGCCCGTCCCGGGACGGTGCCGACGCAGGGGGAGGCCGCCGGTGTCGAGCAGGAGCGCGATCGCGTCGCGCAGCGCGGTCGCCCGACGGGGGTCGCCGCCCGCACCGATCGCCACGGTGACGTCGCCGGAGCGGGCGACCGCGGGGGTCCATGCGGTCGACGCGGCTGCGTCGTCGGCCCGGACGCACCACAGGTGCGCCGCCTCGGCGTCGGCGGCGACGGCGTCGTCGACCGATCGGTCGCCGGTCGCCGTGTGCACGAGCCACGCCCCGTCGAGATCCGTGGCCAGGTAGTCGCGCTGGCGCCAGGTCACCCGGTCGAGCAGCTCGACCAGGTCCTCGCAGATCGCGGGTGCGACGACCAGGACGTCGGCTCCGTCCTCCACGAGCCGCGAGGTCCGGCGTGCGGCGACCGGGCCGCCGCCGACCACGACGACGCGGCGACCCGCGAGGTCGAGGAGCAGCGGGTGGCGACCGGTCATATCCCGGCGCCCGCCAGCCAGTCCGCGTCCGTGCCGGCGTCGGTGCTCTCGGTCGGTGTCAGCCGGTCGAGCAGGGTCGCGCCGATCATGCCGGCCGCCAGGGTGGTGCCGTCGGCCGGGTCGACGAGCAGGAACCCGCCCGTCCGCCGGTGCGTGGCGTAGTCGTCGAGCACGACCGGGTCGGCGAGCCGGATCTTGACGCGGCCGATCGCGTTGAGCGACAGGGCACGGGGCGGGATGTCGGAGGACGTGTCGGTGGCGTCGACCGCGTGCAGGGTGTCGATGCCGTCCCAGCGGTCGACCGTGAGCGTGTCCACGTCCAGACGGGCGTTGACCTCGCGCAGCAGCCCACGCACGGTGCGGGTCCCGATCCGGACGAGCAGGCGCGCGCCCAGGACGCTGCGCTTCTCCGCCAGCCAGCAGACCGTGCCCTCCAGGTCGGACCCGACGGCGACCGTCGAGCCCGTGGGCACGAGGACGTCACCGCGGGCCACGTCGACGTCGTCAGCGAGCCGAAGCGTCACCGACTGCGGCGCGTGGGCCTCCGGCAGCGGCCCGTCGAAGGTGTCGATGCCGACGACGACGCTCGTCTTGCCCGACGGCAGCACCGTGACCTCGTCGCCGACCGTCACGACCCCGGAGGCGACCCGGCCCGCGTACCCGCGGTAGTCGGGGTGCTCCGGCGTGCGTGGCCGGATGACCACCTGCACGGGGAACCGGAACGCCTCGGACTGCGCGTCCCGGCCGACCTCGACGCCCTCGAGGTGCTCGAGCAGCGTCGGCCCGTCGTACCAGGGCGTGCGGGTGGAGCGGTCCACGACGTTGTCCCCGGCCAGCGCCGACAGCGGAACCGCGACGACGTCGCCGATGCCGAGCCCTGCGGCGTACGCCGTGAACTCGTCGGCGATGGCGCGGAAGGTGGGCTCGTCGAAGTCGACGAGGTCCATCTTGTTCACGGCGAGCACGACGTGCGGGACGCGCAGCAGTGCGGTGATCGTCGCGTGCCGACGCGTCTGCTCGAGCACACCCTTGCGGGCGTCGACGAGCACGATCGCGAGCTCGGCGGTCGAGGCGCCGGTGACCATGTTGCGCGTGTACTGGACGTGCCCGGGGGTGTCGGCCAGCACGAACGCGCGCGTCGCGGTCGAGAAGTAGCGGTACGCCACGTCGATCGTGATGCCCTGCTCGCGCTCGGCCCGCAGACCGTCGGTGAGCAGTGCCAGGTCGACCTGACCGCCACCGCGCGCGGCGGTCGCGGCCTCGACGGCGCTGAGCTGGTCGGCGAGCACCGACTTCGTGTCGTACAGCAGACGGCCGATCAGCGTGCTCTTGCCGTCGTCGACGGATCCGGCCGTGGCCAGGCGCAGGAGGTCCCGCGTCGCGTGCTCGGTCGGTTGCACGTTCACAGACGCCGCTGCCTCCACATCAACCGCCCCCATCAGAAGTACCCCTCGCGCTTGCGGTCTTCCATCGCTGCCTCGGACGCGCGGTCGTCGGCGCGAGTGGCGCCGCGCTCGGTCAGCCGGCTGGCGGCGACCTCGGCGATGACCTCGGGGACCGTCGACGCGTACGACTCGACGGCGCCGGTGCAGCTCATGTCCCCGACCGTGCGGTAGCGCACCGTGCGGACCTCGAGCGTCTCGGACGGCTTGGGGCCGCCCCACTCGCCGGGCGCGATCCACATGCCGTCGCGCAGGAAGACCTCGCGGTCGTGCGTGTAGTAGATGGACGGCAGCTCGATGTTCTCGCGCTCGATGTAGCGCCAGACGTCGAGCTCGGTCCAGTTGGACAGCGGGAAGACGCGCACGTGCTCGCCCAGCTTGTGCCGGCCGTTGTACAGGTCCCACAGCTCCGGACGCTGCCGGCGCGGGTCCCACTGGCCGAACTCGTCGCGCAGGGAGAACACGCGCTCCTTGGCGCGGGCCTTCTCCTCGTCGCGACGGCCGCCGCCGAACACCGCGTCGAACTTGTTCGCGATGATGCCGTCGAGCAGCGGGACGGTCTGGAGCGCGTTGCGCGAGCCGTCGGCACGCTCGGCCACGCGGCCGTCGTCGATCGCGTCCTGGACGCTGGCCACCACGAGCCGGAGCCCGTGCTGCTCGACCACGCGGTCGCGGTACTCGATGACCTCGGGGAAGTTGTGCCCGGTGTCGACGTGCATGAGCGTGAACGGCACGGCCGACGGCCAGAACGCCTTGCGCGCCAGGTGCAGCATGACGATCGAGTCCTTGCCGCCGCTGAACAGCAGCACCGGTCGCTCGAACTCGCCCGCCACCTCACGCATGATGTGGATGCCCTCGGACTCCAGGGCGTCCAGCTGGGTCAACGTCTGTGTGCTCATTCGTGCAACCCGCACTCGATCTTGCCCGTGCCGGACCACCGGCCCGCACGTGCGTCCTCACCGGGCGCCACCGCGCGCGTGCACGGGGCGCAGCCGATCGACGTGTAGCCGGACTGGCGCAGCGGGTTGAGCACCACGTGGTTCTCCTCCACGTAGGCGTCGACCTGTGCCTGCGTCCAGGCGGCCAGGGGGTTGAGCTTGACCTTGTCGCGCTTGGCGTCCCAGCCGACCACCGTGATGTCGGTCCGGGTCGGGGCGTCCTCGCGGCGCATCCCGGTGACCCACGCGGCGTACGGCGCGAGCCCCCGCTCGAGCGGCTCGACCTTGCGCATCGCGCAGCACTGGTTCGGGTCGCGGTCGTGCAGCTTCTCTCCGTACTCCGCGTCCTGCTCCGCGACCGTGCGCAGCGGCAGGATCGTGAGCAGCTTGATGTCGGTGAAGTCGGCGTAGTAGTCCCGCGTGCCGATCGTCTCCGCGAAGTGGTAGCCGGTGTCGAGGAAGATCACGTTGACGCCCGGCGCGGCCTTGGCGGCCATGTGCACGAGGATCTCGTCGCCCATCGACGACGCGACAACGAGGTCGTCGCCGAACGTCCGGGCGGCCCACGCGATGATCTCCTCGGGGTGCGCGCCCTCGAGGTCACGGCCGGCCTGCTCGGCCAGCTCCTTCAACGATGCAGTGTCCAGAGCGGCGTTCACGGGCTGGTTCATGCGCGGCTCACCAGCCCGACGAACTTGAGCGCGAACGCGCGCGTGCACGAGCGGCACTCCCACTGACCGTGGGTCTCGCCGGCGGGCCAGAGGTCCTCGCTGGCGCAGAAGGGGCAGTAGTACGGCACCGCCCGCTCGCCCGATGTCCCGCTCATCGCAGATCCTCCTCGTCCGCTCGCTGCACCCACTGGGCGAACAGCTCGCCCTCGGTGCGCTGCTCGTCGAACTTCGTCGCGACGCGCTCGACGTAGTCCGGCAGGTCCTCAGCGGGAACGCGCAGGCCGCGCAGGGTCTTCCCGAGACCGCTCGTCAGCCCCAGGCCGCCACCCAGGTGGACCTGGTAGCCGTCCTCGCCGTTCGCCAGCGCGCCCTTGAGGCCGATGTCGGCCGTCTGGATGCGCGCGCACGAGTTGGGGCAGCCGTTGAGGTTGATCGTGATCGGCTGGTCGAACGTGGGCAGCCGGTTCTCCAGCTCGCCGATCAGGTGCGTCGCGCGCGCCTTGGTCTCGACGATCGCGAGCTTGCAGAACTCGATGCCGGTGCACGCCATGGTGCCGCGGCGGAACTGGGAGGCCTTGCGGACCGCGAGGCCGAGCTCGTCGAGCGCGTCGACGAGGGCGTCGACCTTGGCGGGTGCGACGTCGAGCACGACGATCTTCTGCTCGACGGTCAGCCGGATGCGGTCGGACCCGGCGGTCTCGACGAGGTCGCCGAGCCGGTGCAGCAGGTCACCGGAGATCCGACCCACGGTCGGTGCGACGCCCACGTAGAAGTTGCCGTCCTTCTGCGGGTGCACACCCACGTGGTCGCGGTTGCCCGTGGGCGGCGGCGGAGGCTCCGGACCGTCCTCGAGCGCGTAGCCGAGGTACTCACCCTCCAGCACCTGACGGAAGACCTCGGGTCCCCAGTCGGCGACGAGGAACTTCAGGCGGGCGCGCGTGCGCAGCCGCCGGTAGCCGTAGTCGCGGAAGATGCTCACGACGCCGACCCAGACGTCGGGGATCTGCTCGAGCGTGACGAACGCCCCGAGGCGCACGCCGAGCTTCGGGTTGGTGGACAGGCCGCCGCCGACCCAGAGGTCGAAGCCCGGGCCGAGCTCGGGGTGCACGACGCCGACGAAGGCGACGTCGTTGATCTCGTGCGCGACGTCGTGGTGCGGGGAGCCGCTGATGGCCGTCTTGAACTTGCGCGGCAGGTTGGAGAACCGCGGGTCGCCGATGTAGTTGTCGACGATCGCGCGGACCGCGGGCGTGCCGTCGATGATCTCGTCGGCGGCGACTCCGGCCACGGGGGACCCGAGGACGACGCGCGGGCAGTCGCCGCACGCCTCCTGGGTGCTCAGCCCGACGGCCTCGAGCCGGCGCCAGATCTCCGGGACGTCCTCGATGCGGATCCAGTGCAGCTGGATGTTCTGCCGGTCGGTGACGTCCGCCGTGCCGCGGCCGAACTCGACCGAGATGTCGGCGATCGTGCGCAGCTGCTGGAGGCTCAGCGCGCCGCCGTCGCAGCGGACGCGGAGCATGAAGAACTCGTCGTCCAGCTCGTGCGGCTCGAGCGTGGCGGTCTTGCCGCCGTCGATGCCGGGCTTGCGCTGCGTGTAGAGGCCCCACCAGCGCATGCGTCCACGCAGGTCCTCGGGCGCGATGCTCGCGAAGCCCTCGCGGGAGTAGACGTCCTCGATCCGCGCGCGGACGTTCAGGGCGTCGTCCTGCTGCTTGAACAGCTCGTTGCCGTTCAGGGGCTCTTTCTGGTCGAACGCCCACTGGCCCTCGGGGCGAGCCGCGGGCGGGGCGATCCTGGTCTGCGCCATAGGGCGCTACCTCCGGATGAACATGGACGTGCGTCTGCACCCAGCGCTCGGGGGAGCGGCGATCGGACACAGACCGCGCGCCCGAGGGGGGACGTGGGCGGGGTCAGTTGCTCCGCGGACAGCAGCAGCGCATGCGCAGGGCCGCGGCGGTGCAGCTGCACCGACAGGCGGACGTCCCGGACATGATCACCCCAAGAGGATGACGGACGAGCGGCGTCTCCGGGAGAGCCGTTCCGATATCTGAGATGCTTCTATCGAAATATGGACACCCGCCCGACTTGGCGCTAAATGCAGTCTCGTTTGGTCGGGATTAGTGGACCGGTCGGCGCGACGTAGGCTCGCGTCGTGCCCGTCCCTCAGTCCCGCGCCGTCGACGCACCCCCGGCGGCCCTCGCCGACCGACGGCCGCACGTGCCGACCGACCGGCTGCTGGCCGAGCTGGTCCCGCCGCGACACTTCGCCGACGAGTCCTTCGCCACGTACCGCCCCGACCCTGCGCACCCCTCCCAGCAGGAGGCCGTCGCTCGCCTCATGGAGGTCGCGACGCAGATTCGCGACGGGTCCGGACGGCGCTGGCGCAGGAAGGCGGCCGCGCCGGCCGTCTACCTGGACGGCGGGTTCGGGGTCGGCAAGACGCACCTGCTCACGTCGCTGGCGCGGGCGGTCGGGGACGCGGCCTACGGCACGTTCGTCGAGTACACGAACCTCGTCGGCGCGCTCGGGTTCCTGCCGACGGTCGAGGCGCTCGCTACCCGCCGGCTGGTCTGCATCGACGAGTTCGAGCTGGACGACCCGGGCGACACCGTCCTCATGTCCCGGCTGCTGCGCGAGCTGGCGGACCGCGGCGTCGCCCTCGCCGCCACGTCGAACACGCTTCCCGACGCGCTGGGCGAGGGCCGGTTCGCCGCCGACGACTTCCTGCGCGAGATCCAGGCCCTGGCCGCCCGGTTCGAGGTCCTGCGCGTGGACGGCGACGACTATCGCCACCGCTCGCTGGTCACCGACGCCTCGGGTCTGCGCGACGCGGACGTCCGCGCGGCGGCCGGTCGACCGGGTGCCACCCTCGACGACTTCGACGCCCTGCTCGCGCACCTGGCGACGGTCCATCCGTCCCGGTACGGAGCCCTGCTCGACGGCGTCACGCTCGTGGCGCTGACCGGCGTCGGACCCGTGCCCACCCAGGACGTCGCGCTGCGGCTCGTCGTGCTCGTCGACCGCCTGTACGACCGCGACGTGCCCGTGCTGCTGGGCGGATCGGGGGAGCACGACCTGTTCTCCGCCGACATGCTCGCCGGCGGGTACCGCAAGAAGTACTACCGGGCTCTGTCGCGCCTGGGGTCGTTGGCGGCTGACGGCGCGACGCTCGTCAAGTAGGTTGACGACATGACGGATCCGGACGAGGTCGTCCTGCCCGCGCTGCTGCGTGCCGCCCGCGGCGCCTACAGCCACCTGATCCACGACCGGCTCGTCGCCGGCGGGTTCGACGACATCCCGCGCAACGGCCCTTTCGTGCTCGGCGGGCTGGTCAACCACGGTGGCAGCGTCACCGGGCTCACGCGCGAGCTGGGCGTGACCAAGCAGGCGGCCAGCCAGCTGGTCGACACGCTCGTGGTCCGCGGCTACCTGGAGCGCGTGCCAGACCCGCAGGACGGCCGGCGCATGAGCGTGCAGCCCACGTCACGCGGCCGGTCGGCGGCGTCCGCGGTGCGTGCCGGCGTGGCGGAGGTCGACGGCCGGCTCGCGGACCGGCTGTCCGCCGACGAGCTGCGGGGCCTGCGCGCCGGGCTCGTCGCCCTGTGCGACATCCGCGAGGAGTGGGAGGACCGTGCGCGCGGCGGCTGAGGATTCTCGCTGCGCGACCGCTGCCGGACGCGGGACGATGGGCGCATGAGCACCGACACCCTCGCCCGGCTGACCGCTGACCTCACCACCGCGATGAAGGCGCGCGACACCGACCGCACGAGCATCCTGCGGCAGGTCATCGGCGCGGTGCGGGCCGAGGAGAAGGCCGGGCCCGTGGCTCGGGAGCTCACGGACGACGAGGTGCTCAAGGTGCTCGCCCGCGAGGTCAAGAAGCGTCGCGAGAGCGCGCAGATCTACGCCGACGCGGGCGCGCCGGAGCGGGCGTCGGTGGAGACGCGCGAGGCCGACGACATCGAGACGTACCTGCCGACCCAGCTCTCTGACGACGAGCTGGCGGCCCTGGTCCGGGACGTGATCGCGTCGGTGGGCGCCACCAGCATCCGCGACATGGGCGGCGTCATGAAGGAGGCGACGGCCCGCGTGGGCACCGCCGCCGACGGCAAGAAGCTCTCCGCCCTGGTCAGGTCCGCGCTGGCGGGCTGACGTCAGCTCTCAGGAAGCTCTGGCGAGCACGACGACCGACCGCGGTGGCACCTGGACGAGCGTGCCGGCGGAGCCGGTCTCGATCGAGGCCGAGCTCCAGGCCGCCACCGGCACCAGAGGTTCGTCCGCGGGGATCGCGAGCTCCTCGTCGGACAGGTTGATGACCACCCGGGCCGAGCCGCGGTGCAGGACCAACCAACCGTCCAGGGGGCCGCCACCCCAGGTCAGGTCGGTCGCGCGCAGGTCGCCCGAGCCGAGGTCGGGGACCGTCCGGCGCAGCCCGATCAGCGTCCGGTACCACGCGAGCATCCGGGCGTGCCCCGGGTCGGCGAGCTCGGCGCGGTCCAGGGTGCTGGCTCGGAAGGTGGCCAGGGCCTGCGGGTCGGGCACCTCGACGTCGCCGCCGTAGAGCTCCGCCCATCCGTGGCCGCCGAACTCGCGTCTGCGGCCCTCGCGCACCGCGGCCGCCAACGCCGGGTCGGTGTAGGACGTGAAGAACTGGAAGGGCGTGCGGGTACCCCACTCCTCACCCATGAAGAGCATCGGCGTGAACGGCGACAGGATCAGCAGGGCCGCGGACGCGGCGAGCACCACGGGAGGGTGCTGGGCCGACGGGCGGTCGCCGGTCGCGCGGTTGCCCACCTGGTCGTGCGTCTGCACGCTGACGACGAACCGGTGGCCGTCCGTGTCGGGGGGGACCGGTCGCCCCCAGGTCGCGCCGCGGAACGTGGACCACGAGCCGTCGTGCACGAACACGCCGGTCAGGGCCTTGCGCAGGGTGGCCGGGGTGCCGAAATCGACGTAGTAGCCGTGCCGTTCGCCCGTGAGCAGGGCGTGGATCGCATGGTGCACGTCGTCGGCCCACTGGGCCGTCATGCCCCAGCCGCCGTCGGCGGTCGGCGTGACCGAGACGGTGTCGTTCAGATCGGTCTCGGCCACCAAGGAGAGCGGCCTGCCGACGGTCGAGGAGAGGGCGGCGACGCGGTTGGACAGCTGGGTGAGCAGGTGCACGGGACGGTCGTCGGCGAGGGCGTGCACGGCGTCCAGGCGCAGCGCGTCGACGTGGAAGTCGGCGAACCAGCGCAGCGCGCTCGCGATGATCCAGCGGCGGACCTCGTCGGAACCCGGCTGGTCGAGGTTGATGGCCGCGCCCCACGGCGTCACGTGCGCGTCGGTCCAGTACGGTCCGAACTCGCCGACGTAGGCACCGGCCGGTCCGAGGTGGTTGTAGACGACGTCGAGGCAGACGCCCAGGCCCAAGCCGTGCGCGGTGTCGACGAAGCGTTGCAGGGCGGCCGGGCCGCCGTACGCCTCGTGCACCGCGTAGAGGCCGACGCCGTCGTACCCCCAGCCGCGGTCGCCGTCGAACGGCGCGACCGGCATGAGCTCGACCAGGTCGACGCCCAGGGCGACCAGGGCCGGTAGCTCGGCCGCGGCGGACTCGAGGGTTCCACCCGGGGTGAACGCGCCGACGTGCAGCTCGTACAGGACGGCGCCGCGGACGTCGACGCCCACCCAGGAGTCGTCGGACCACTCGTGCTCCGCGGTGTCGAAGACGCGGCTCGGGCCGTGCACGCCGGCCGGCTGCCACGCGCTGCGCGGGTCGGGACGAGGCGGGCCGCCGTCGAGGGAGAACGCGTAGTCCGTCCCGCCGGGCAGGTCCCGGTCGGTCTCCCACCAGGCGTCCGCGCGCTGCATCGGCACGCGCTCGGCGCCGAGCACGAGGTCCACCCGGGACGCGTTCGGCGCCCAGACGCGAGGCAGCATCCTCAGCCCTGCGCCCGCACGAGGAGCGCGACGGGGAGGCGGTCCAGGAGGTCGGCGACCTCGACCACGCCGCCCCGGCTCACCGGGCGTTCGGTCAGCACCTCGAACCAGTCGCCGTCGGGCAGGGCGACCGTGTGGTCGGCCCAGCCGCCCAGCCTGTCGACGGCCGCGGCGAGACGGGTCGCGACCACGGCGACCTGCGGAACACCGTCCACCGTCCGGGCATAGGTCAGCGAGTGGCCCGACGAGTGCGCCAACGGCAGGAACCCCGCGGTCGCCCCGACGAACGCCTCGGGCAGGTCGTGTCGCAGGCGCAGGGCGCGCGACGTGACGAGCAGCTTCTCGTCGGCGAGGTCGCGGGGGCCCGCGCCGTCGTCGAGCCGGACCAGGCGCGCCGCCAGGGGAGCGACGTCGACGCTGCGTCGGTTGTCGGGGTCGACCAGCACCGGGTCGGGCACCTCGGTGCCCTGGTAGACGTCGGCGACGCCGGGCAGCGTCAGCTGGACGAGCTTGGTGCCCAGCGTCACCGCGCGGACCGCCGCACGCGTGCGCAGCTCCCAGTCGCCGAAGAGCGCCTGCACGGCCGGGTCGACCAGGGCCTGCCGGGCCGCGTCGAGGACGGCCCGTTCGTACGCCTCGTCGGGCGCGGTCCAGGTGGTGCGCGACTTGGCCTCGCGGATCGCCTTGGTCAGGTACTCGACCAGTCGGTCCTGGGAGATCGGCCCGGCGTCGGTCCAGGTGCCCGCCAGGGTCTGCCAGAGCAGGTACTCGGTCCGGCCGTCGAGCAACGCGCTGCGGTACGGGGCGGAGGCCGCGCGCAGCTCGTCGACGAGGGTCGACCACTCGCGGGGCAGCTCGCTCAGCACGCCGAGGCGGGACCGCGTGTCCTCGCCGCGCTTCGTGTCGTGCGTCGACAGCGTCGTCATGCCGAGCGGCGACGACACCTGCATCTCGGCGGCCCAGGCGGACAGGTCGGTGGGCGTGAGGGCGAACTGCTCGGGGTTCCCGCCCACCTCGCAGAGGGCGACGAGGTGGGTCCAGCGGTAGAAAGCGGTGTCCTCGACCCCCTTGGCCATCACCGCGCCGCAGGTCTGCTGGAACCGGACGATCAGCTCGTCGCGCCGTGCGCCGCGCGTCTGGCCGGCACTGCCCACCTCCCGACCCAGGAGCAGGTCGAGCAGGACGTCCATGGTCTCGGCGCGCTCGGGCGACAGCTGCCGTCGGGCGTGCTCGGCGGCGACCTGCAGGACCTCCAGCGACTCGGGGTGCACGGACTGGCCGGGCACGACATAGGCGCGGTAGCGGTCGAACGCCACGAGCAGCTCGACCAGGCAGTCCTCCAGCGCGCGCCAGGTGTGGTCGCGCAGGCGCAGGTCCTCGTGGCAGATGCCCGCCGCGAGCGACGTCAGCCGGTGCACCTCGGCGTACAACGGCCCGTCGACGATCTCCCGCTTGGCGTTCTCCGCGATAACCGGAAACGCATCGGGCGTGTCGCCGGTCAGCCGGTGCATGACTCCGCCGAGCACGGCCGCACCGCCCGGGTCGACGAACGTCTGCTGGATCCGCCACAGAGCCTCGTAGCCGGTGCTGCCCGCGGTCTCCCAGTCGGGCGGCAGCCTCTCGTCGCCCTCAAGGATCTTCTCGACGACCACCCAGGCGCCGCCGCTCTTCTCGCGCAGCCGCGCGAGGTACCCCGCGGGGTCCGCCAGACCGTCGGGGTGGTCGATCCGCAGGCCGTCGACGACGCCGTCGGCGAGCAGTCCCAGTACCAGGCGGTGGGTGGCGTCGAAGACGTCCGGGTCCTCGACCCGCACGGCGAGCAGCGTGCCCACGTCGAAGAACCGCCGGTAGTTGAGCTCCTCGTCGGCCACCCGCCAGTACGCGAGCCGGTAGTGCTGACGCTCGACCAGCTCCGCGAGCGAGAGGTTCTCGGTGCCCGGCCGGACGGGAAAGACGTGGTCGTGGTAGCGCAGCACGGTGCGCACGCCCTCACCGGGGATCTCCACCTCGTCGAGCCGCAGCTCGTCGCGGCCGAGCACGGCGCCGATGCGGTCGCCCAGCACGGGCATGAGGACGGCCCCGTCGCCCGCGGACCAGTCGACGTCGAACCACTCGGCGTACGGGGAGTCGGGGCCCTCGGCGAGCACCGACCAGAGCGCCCGGTTGTGCCACACGGGCGTCGGCACGGCCATGTGGTTGGGGACGATGTCCAGCACCAGCCCGAGCCCCGCCGCGTGTGCCACCTCGGCCAGGCGCCGCAGCGCCGGCAGCCCGCCCAGCTCGGGGGCGACGGCGTCATGGTCGACCACGTCGTAGCCGTGCGTCGAGCCGGGTGCCGCCTGCAAGATCGGGGACAGATACAGGTGTGTCACGCCGAGCGAGGCGAGGTAGGGCACCCGTTCGGCGACGTCCGCGAACCTGAGGTCGGTGCCCAGCTGCACCCTGTACGTCGAGACGGGCACCGGCCTGCCCGGCGTCGGGAGACGACGGCTGGGGGTCGGCCGCTGATCGGTCATGCGGTGCTGCGCGGCCGCGTCGTGCGCCGTCTCGGCTTGTCGTCGGTGCCGGCCGCAGAGGCACTGCGGCCCTTGACCTGCTTGGCCGCCTCCCGCGCGGCCTCCGCCGCCGCGCCGATCCCGGAGGCCGAGACGGTGGGTCGCAGGGGAGCGCGGGTGAGCACGACCACCGACTTCTGCGCCAGCTTCAGGTCCTTGCCCGACTCGACGGTGGTGCCGGACTCGACCTGGGAGTCGGTGTCGAACACGGCGGTCCACGTCTGGCCGTACGCGGGCTCCGGGATGGTGAAGATCGCGGTGTCCGGCTGGCCGTTGAAGAGCACGAGGAAGCTGTCGTCGACGATGTCCTGACCTCGTTCGTCGGGCTCGGCGATCGCGTCGCCGTTGAGGAACACCATCACGGCACGCGCCTGGTCGGCGCCCCACGCCTCGTCACGCATGTGGTGCCCGTCGGGCGCCAGCCACGCGATGTCGAGCAGGTCCGACTCTCCGCCATGCTCCGCGGAGCCGGCGAAGAACCGTCGACGCCGGAACACCGGGTGGTCCTGGCGCAGCCGGACGACGCGACGAGTGAACTCCAGGAGCTCGTTCTGCGCTTCGTCCAGGTCCCAGTCGATCCACGAGATCGGGCCGTCCTGGCAGTAGACGTTGTTGTTGCCGCGCTGCGTCCGACCGAGCTCGTCACCGTGCGCGAGCATCGGGATGCCCTGCGACAGCAGCAGGGTGGCGATGAAGTTGCGGCGCTGCCGGGCCCGCAGTGCGAGGACACCCTTGTTCTTCGTCGGTCCCTCGACGCCGCAGTTCCACGAGCGGTTGTGGCTCTCGCCGTCGTTGTTGTGCTCGCCGTTGGCCTCGTTGCGCTTCTCGTTGTACGAGACCAGGTCGTTCAGCGTGAACCCGTCGTGCGCGGTGACGAAGTTGACGCTCGCGATGGGTCGACGCCCGGTGTGCTCGTACAGGTCGGACGAGCCCGACAGGCGGCTCGCGAACTCGCCGAGGGTCGACGGCTCGCCGCGCCAGAAGTCGCGGACGGTGTCGCGATACTTGCCGTTCCACTCCGACCACAGCGGCGGGAAGCCGCCCACCTGGTAGCCGCCCTCGCCGATGTCCCACGGCTCCGCGATGAGCTTGACCTGCGAGATCACCGGGTCCTGGTGGACCAGGTCGAAGAACGCCGACAGCCGGTCGACCTCGTGGAACTGGCGCGCGAGGGTGGCCGCCAGGTCGAACCGGAAGCCGTCGACGTGCATCTCGCTGACCCAGTAGCGCAGCGAGTCCATGATGAGCTGGAGCACGTGCGGCGACCGCATGAGGAGCGAGTTGCCGGTGCCCGTCGTGTCGAAGTAGTGCGCCTGGTCGTCGTCGACGAGCCGGTAGTAGTTCGCGTTGTCGATGCCGCGAAAGCTCAGCGTGGGACCCAGGTGGTTGCCCTCGGCGGTGTGGTTGTAGACCACGTCGAGGATCACCTCGATGTCCGCCTGGTGCAGGGCCTTGACCATGGACTTGAACTCCTGCACCTGCTGCCCGGACGCGGCGAACGCCGAGTAGCCGTTGTGCGGGGCGAAGAACCCGACCGTGTTGTAGCCCCAGTAGTTGGACAGCCCCTTCTCGACGAGCGACGGGTCGTTGACGAACTGGTGCACCGGCATCAGCTCGACCGCCGTCACGCCCAGCGAGGTCAGGTGCTCGATGACGGCAGGGTGCGCCAGGCCCGAGTAGGTGCCGCGCAGCTCCTCGGGGACGGCCGGGTGCTGCATCGTCAGCCCGCGCACGTGCGCCTCGTAGATCACCGACTCGTGGTACTCGTGCTGCGGCGGGCGGTCGTTGCCCCAGTCGAAGTAGGGGCTGATGACGACGGACGCCATCGTGTGCTCCGCGGAGTCGTCGTCGTTTCGCTCGTCGGGTGCGTCGAACCGGTAGGAGTACAGCGACGGGTCGCCGTCGATCTGCCCGTCGATCGCCTTGGCGTACGGGTCGAGCAGGAGCTTGTTCGGGTTGCACCGGTCGCCGTCGTCGGGGTCGTACGGGCCGTGCACCCGGAAGCCGTACCGCTGACCGGGGGAGATGGCCGGCAGGTAGCCGTGCCAGACGAACGCGTCGACCTCGGTCAGGTCCCCACGACGTTCGGTGCCGTCCGCATCGATCAGGCAGAGCTCGACGCGCTCGGCCACCTCGGAGAACAGGGCGAAGTTCGTCCCGGTCCCGTCGTAGGTGGCGCCCAGGGGGTAGGGGCGACCCGGCCACATCTGCATGCGCTCCACAGTGCCAGGCCGTCGGGTTTCTGGCGCGTGGTGCACAGCCGAGGCACGGGTGGACTTCACCACATCACCGGCCATTGCGGATATCGCCCCGACCTGGTGCGCTGTGCGTCGGAGGTCCGAGATGAGTGGTCAGGTCGTGGTGGTCGGCGGTGGTCTCGCCGGGGCGAAGACGGTCGAGGCGTTGCGCTCCGACGGGTACGACGGGCGCGTCGTGCTGTTCGGGGCCGAGACGGAACGCCCCTACGAGCGCCCGCCGCTGTCCAAGGGCTATCTCCAGGGCTCCGACGAGCGCGACGGCGCCTTCGTGCACCCGCCCGACTGGTACGCGGCGCACGACGTCGACCTGCGGCTCGGGGTCACGGTGACGGCGCTCGACCTGGCGGCGCGCGATGTCGTCGACGGCTCGGGTACGCGCACAGGCTGGGACCACCTCGTCCTGGCGACGGGGTCGGAGCCGCGGCGCCTCGACGTGCGCGGAGCGGAGCTGTCGGGCGTCGTCGCCCTGCGGACGCTCGACGACTCCGACCGGTTGCGCGCCGAGCTCGCGCCCGGTCGACGCGTCGTGGTCGTCGGCGGCGGCTGGATCGGGTTGGAGGTCGCCGCCGCGGCGCGTGCCGCAGGCTGCGAGGTCACCGTGCTGGTCCGCGACCCGCTGCCGCTGCTGAGCGTCCTCGGTCCCGAGCTGGCCGAGACGTTCGCCGACCTGCACCGGTCGAACGGCGTCGACCTGCGGGTCCGGGCCGAGGTCGGGGCGATCGTGGCGGCCGGCGACGGCACCACCGTCGGGGCGGTCGAGCTCGCCGACGGCACGCTCGTGGACGCCGACCTGGTGGTCGTCGGGATCGGCGCGGCCCCCCGGGTCGGCCTGGCGCGGGGCGCCGGCCTGCACGTCGAGGACGGCGTCGTCGTCGACGCGCACCTGCGCTCGTCGCACCCGCACGTGCTCGCCGTCGGAGACATCGCGCGGGCCCATCACCCGTTCCTGGGCACGCACGTGCGGGTCGAGCACTGGGCCACCGCGCTGAACCAGCCGGACACGGCGGCGGCGACGATCCTCGGCCGGGACGAGCCGTACGACAAGCTGCCGTACTTCTTCTCCGACCAGTTCGACCTCGGCATGGAGTACGTCGGGTGGGTGGGACCGCACGGTTACGACCGCGTCGTGGTCCGCGGCGACCTCGTCGGCCGCGAGTGCGTCGCGTTCTGGTTGCGCGAGGGCCGGGTGCTCGCCGGGATGAACGTCAACGTCTGGGACGTCGTCGACGACGTCCAGGCCCTCATCCGGTCGCGGGACGTGGTCGACGTCGCCCGCCTCGCGGACCCGGACGTGCCGCTCGGCGAGGTCGCCGTCACCGGCTCGTGAGGATGACGAGCTGCTGCGTCGCGCGGGTCATCGCGACGTAACGGTCGACGGCACCCTCGATGCCGTCGCCGAACGCCTCGGGGTCGACCAGGACGACGAGGTCGAACTCGAGGCCCTTCGCGAGCTCGGGGCTCAGGGAGCGGACGCGCGGGGTGGCGACGAACGACGGGTCGCCGATGACGCAGGCGACACCCTCCGGATGGCCCGCGAGCCAGGTCTCCAGGACGCCGCTCAGCTCGGTCGCGGACCCGTGCGCGACGCGGACGCCGGAGCTGCGGACCGACGTCGGCACGTTGGCGTCGGGCAGCTGGTGGCGGATGACGGGCTCGGCCTCGTCCATGACCTCCTGCGGCGTGCGGTAGTTGATGCTCAACGACGCCAGCGCGATCTGGTCGACGCCGATGCGTTCCAGCCGCTCGTGCCAGGTCTCGGTGAACCCGTGCCGGGCCTGGGCGCGGTCCCCGACGATCGTGAAGCTGCGGGACGGGCACCGGCTGAGCAGCATCTGCCACTGCGCGTCGGTCAGCTCCTGTGCCTCGTCCACGACGACGTGCGCGAACGGGCCCGCGAGCTCGTCCGGATCCGGTGCCTGCAGCGCGGACGGGTCGGCCAGGGCGTCGCGCAGGTCCTGCCCGCGCAGCATGGACATGATCTGCAGCTCCGAGTCGTCCGTCGCGATCAGGTCGTCGACGATCTGTGTCATGTACTCGCGCTCGGCGGCGAGAGTCGCCTCCTGCTGCTGCCTGCGTCGCGACGCCTGCGCGTCGCCGAGCCGCCGGCGCGCAGCGTCGAGCAGCGGCAGGTCGTCGACGGTCCACGCCTGCGCATCCGCCCGCTGCAGAGCGCGCACCTCGTCGGGCTCCAGCCACGGGGCGCAGAGCCGCAGGTAGGCGGGGACGGACCACAGGTCGCCGACGAGGTCCGTCGCCTCGAGCATCGGCCACGCGCGGTCCAGCGCCCGGGCGAGCGGCCGGTTGCCCAGGAGCGCCCTGCGCACCGCGTCGGGCGGCAGGTCGTCGTCCACCTTGTCCGTCAGGATCGCGACGAGCGCCTCGTGGATCTGCTCGCGCGCATCGTTGTGGGGTGTGCCCGGCTCGGGTGCGTCGAAGGCCTGGGTCCAGTCGGCGGCGCTCACCCACAGGTCCGCCCACTCGGTCTCGACCTCGAGGCGCTCGGTGGGCGGCCGTTCGGAGAACCGGACGGCCGGCTCGACGGCCGCCACCATCGCCGCCGACGACTTGAGGCGGCTCACCTCCGGATCGTGCTCGATCCGTGCCGTCGGTCCCTCCGGCACGAGGTCGCGCAGGGTGCACGTCCGGACTCCCTCCTCGCCGAGGCTCGGCAGGACGTCGGCGACGTAGGCCAGGTACGGCTCGTGCGGGCCGACGAACAGCACGCCTCCCCGGCGGTGACCCAGGCGTGGGTCGGAGTAGAGCAGGTACGCCGTCCGGTGCAGGGCGACGACCGTCTTGCCAGTTCCGGGTCCGCCGTCGACCACGAGGGCGCCGCGCGACCCGGCGCGGATGATCGCGTCCTGATCGGCGGCGATCGTGCCGAGCACGTCGCGCATCCGGTCCGAGCGGTCGGCGCCGAGACTGGCGACGAAGGCGGACTGGTCGTCGAGCGCGGCGTTGCCCGCCAGCCCCTCGGCCGTGAACACCTCGTCCCAGTAGTCGCCGACGCGGCCGCGAGTCCAGCGGTACCGGCGCCGGCTCACCAGGCCCATCGGGTCCGCGTGCGTGGCACCGAAGAACGGCTCGGCGGCGGGGGAGCGCCAGTCGAGGAGCAGGCGGCGGCCCGTGCTGTCGGTCAGCCCCAGCCGCCCGATGTAGACGGGCCCGTCGGAGCCGACGATCCGGCCGAGGCACAGGTCCAGCCCGAAGCGCCGCAGGGTGCGAAGGCGAGCGGTCAGCCGGTGGACCTCCTGGTCGCGCTCCAGCGCCTGCGTGCCGGTGCGGCCGGGTGCTCGACGTTCCGCGTCGAGACGGTCGGACAGGTCGGCGATCGTGATCTCGAGGCATTCCGCGATCGCCGTGAAGTGCAGCTCGTCATGCGCGATCAGCGCGGGGTTCGCCTTGGTGGCGAGTCGGTCGGGCAGGTCGAAGGCGCTGGTCCGCTGTGCGTCGGTCGGTGTCACGGCTGGCGATTCTCCGCGCCCCGGGGGGCCTTGCCGCAAGCCCCCCGGCCCGCTATATCTTGAGAGTGGAAGGAGCCGCGAGCTCCTTCCTTCTTATGTGGGACCGACTACGCGAGCGTCCGGTCGACGGCGCGACGGACCACCTCGTCGTCGTCCGCCCCTTCGGCTCGCCAGCCCAGCTGCTGGATCGCACCGTTGCCTCGGCGCAGGACGGTTGCGATCTGGTGCTCGACCCAGTCGACGTCCCCGTTCGCGACGAGCGCGGGTCGTACACGCTCGACGAGCGTCGCGACCGCCTCCGCCGCCGGCACCGGCGTACCGGTCAGGGGATCGACCAGGTCGCCCGTCAGCCCGGACCGGGCGGCCCGCCAGGCGGCGGCCCTCAGCAGCTCGGTCCGCGGCGGGTCGGTCGTGGCGCCCGGTGTGTCCGCCAGCGCGCGCACCAGCGCCGCCTGCAGCGCGGCGTCCCCGGCGTCCAGGCAGACGTCGGCCACCCGTACCTCGACCGTCGGGTAGCGCGACGAGAGCCGGGCGTCGAAGTAGACCATCCCTTCGTCCAGGATCGCTCCCGAGCGCAGCAGTCCCTCGATGACTGCGCGGTAGCCGGCGGCGTCGCCGAACGGTGCGGTCGGGCCGGCGGTGGGCCATCGACCCCAGACCTGCGACCGGTAGCTCGCGTAGCCGGTGTGCGTGCCCTGCCACGAGGGACTGTTCCCCGACAACGCCAGCAGGATCGGGGTCCACGGGCGCAGGTGGTCGAGGATCCGCACGCCCTCGTCGTCGTCGGCGACCTCGACGTGCACGTGGCACCCGCACGTCAGCTGGTCGCGGGCCGTCTGTCCGAACTCCGCGCGGATCGCGATGGCCCGCCGGTCGGGCACGACGGTCGACTCGACCACCTGCGGAGCTGTGGCCAGGGCGGCGATGCGGGCACCGGCGCGGCGAGCGAGCTCGTCGGCTCGCTCCCGTCCGGTCCGGATCTGCTCGACGAGATCCGCGAGGTCGGTGCACGGGTGCGTCGAGGTCTCGATCTGCTCCTGCTTGAACTCCTTCTCGAGGTCGCCGCCGGGGACGTCACCGGACGACGGCTCGTCGGCCGCGCGGCGCAGGACCGCCGCCGCCACGGCGTGCGGCCGACCGTCGGGCGTGACGAGCAGGAACTCCTCCTCGACGCCGACGCTCCGCATCGGCTCAGTCTGGGGGAGACGTCTGCGTCGCGCTCGGCAGCGCCGGCGCTGGTAGCCGGACCCGAGCGCACCTGACCGCGACGAGGAACGGCCACGCCAGACGTCGTGGGAGGTCTCCTGCCCGGTCCGATGGCCCGTTGACCGAGGAGCCCGCAGACCGTACCGTGCGGTAACGCTCCCGTCCGGATAGTGAGATGCGCATGAGCCTCTTCCCGACCCTGCATGCCACCGCGGACCTGCCGCCCGCGCACCGGGCCCACCTCGAGGGCCATGGGATCGCCCTGGTCGGCGCGACCGACGACCCGGACGTCGTTCTCGTCCTGCCGGGGACGGACCCCGTGCCGACGCGGGCCGGGACGGTCGTCGTCGCCACGGTTGACGACACGTCCGCAACGGTCGCGCTCCTGGCCGCACGCGGCATCGTGGCGCGTCCGACGGGGTCCGTCGGCGTGCTCGCTGCGGCCGAGGTCGGCGTCCCGGACCTCTTGGCATGGACGAGCGACCTCACGCTGCCGGTGCGGGCCGTGTTCGACGCCCCGACCCCGGCCGTCGCCCTGCTGCGGCTCGGCGAACGCGGTCCGGTCGTCGCCGCGGGGATGCGCGACGACCGCGGCACGCTGCTCGCCCTCGGCGTCGATCCGCTCGCCGGCAGCCCGGAGGCCCTGCTGAACGCCGTGTGCTGGGCGGCGCCGACGGCGACGACCGATGCGGTGCGTCGGGACGGGCTCGTCGACCACCCGGCCTGGCAGCGGCTGAAGGCCGACGTCACCGAGCTCCAACGGCTCCAGGTCAAGGACGGGTCGATCGCGGACGCGTCCCTGCACGCCCGCGCCCGAGAGCTCGTGACGGCCATCGACGTCGCGGTCACCGAGCTCGTCCCGGCTCTCCCGCACGACGAGGAGTACCTCACCGCCGTGGGCAAGGACCTGCAGCGCTGGTCCGACGGCGGGTTCGTCGTGCCCGACTTCCTCGACTCCCTGGTCGCGTTCCGGCCGGAGACGCAGCGCACCGACGGGTTGGTACATCTGGTTCTCTTCCCGATGTACACGCAGAACGGGAGCACGGAGCGGCGGGTCGAGGCTGTGCTGCTGCGGGTGCGGTGGCCCGACCTGGTCGCGGACCTGGAGGCGAAGCAGTTCAGCAACGCGCTGTTCGTCCCGGTGACCTTCCTCGACTTCACACCGGGCTACGACACCAACTCTGCCGTCCTCTTCCCGGAGACGGTGGCCGTGCGGGAGGTTCCGGCGTTCACGTGGGGTGCCATCTTTGCGGACCGCGAGGCCGCGCGGTTCCGTCGCGTGGTGCGGGCGGCGGCCGAGACGACCCGCCTGGCGTTGCCGCCGGACGCTGCCCGGTTGCTCGACGACCAGCGCCTGGCCGAGGAGACCTTCGTCCTGTGGGACCTCGTGCACGACCGGACGCACATGCGCGGCGACCTGCCGTTCGACCCGTTCATGATCAAGCAGCGGATGCCCTACTTCCTCTACTCGCTCGAGGAGCTGCGCTGCGACCTCACCGCGTTCCGTGCGGCCGTGCGGCTCGAGGCCGACGGGGTGCCGCACGCGCGGTACGTGCAGTACGCGATCCTGTTCGACCGCATCTTCCGCTTCCCGGTGACCGGCAGCCGCGTCCGCAACTACGACGGCCTGGGCGGCCAGCTGCTCTTCGCCTGGCTGCACCAGCAGCACGTCCTGCACTGGACCGACTCCCGGCTCACCATCGACTGGCCGCAGGTGCCGGATGCCGTCATCGCGCTGGCCGAGCGGATCGAGCAGCTGTACTGGCGCTCGATCGACCGGCCCAAGACCGCACACTGGCTGGCCGCGTACGAGCTCGTGTCCGGCACGCTCACCCCGCACCCGGCATCGGCGTGGGCCGTGCGCGACCTGCCGCTGGACGGCCCGCCGAAGGGTCTGACGGATGCGGTGCTCGACGACGAGTTCCCGCTGTCCATGTTCTACGAGGCGTTGTCCCGCAAGATCGCCGACGTGGTGGCCTCGACCTCGGGGATCACGGCGTAGGCCCCTGCGGCTCGTCCGTGCCTGGGCCGAGCCTCGAGCGACGCGGCGTGACCGTGAACGAGGCGACGAGGCGCGCCACCAAGGTGGCCAGGAACACCTGGCCGACGAGGGCCTCGAAGGTCGCGATGTTCCGCCCCGGGAACGTCGCGGCCGTGAAGTCGCCGTAGCCGAGCGTGGTCAGCGTCGTGTACGAGAAGTACTGCAGGGACTGCTGACTGGTCGCCTGACCACCGGCGAAGAACGGACCGGAGCCCAGCCAGGCGATGACCCCGAAGACCCCTGTGAAGATCATCCCGATCATCAGGTAGGCGCTGAGCGCGCCGAAGATCGACTGCAACGTGATGGCGGCCCGCCGCAGGATGCGGTCGAGGATCACGACGAGGGTCGTGATGAGGATCGCGGCGACGGCCGCGTTCAGGATCCCGTAGGCGTCGTCGCGGGGGAGCAGGGCGAAGGCGAGGGCGCCGACTATCGCTGCGACGATCGGGACGACGCGCACGACGATCCGCCAGGGACCCTCGACGCGCGACGAGCGGATGGCCACCACCAGGGCGCCGACGTAGAGGAATGCGACCAGGACCTGCACCCACTCCTGGCTGCCCAGCGCGGAGAGCACGTAGGCGGTGACGAGGAGCGTGAGGACCAGCGCGAACCGGTCCGGCTCCGCACGACGTTCGGACCAGGTGCGGCGCGAAGGCAGGACGCTCTCGTCCGGGTCGGGTTCGGCTGCGCTCACGCACCGGAGGTTAGCAGCGGGACCGCCGGCCGCGACGCGGCTCAGCCGACGACGACGAGATCCCGTACGTCGTCGTCGGGCAGCGTGCCCGCGACGGCCGTGACCTGGAGCTCCAGCAGGTCGGCGAACCCGTGGTGGACGTTCAGGAACGCCGTGTCGGAGGCGTCCCGACCCGTGGCGATCCGCACCAGCGTGGACCGAGGCGCGAGCGTCGTCGCGTCGACCACGTACCAGGTGCCGTCCAGGTAGGCCTCGGCGACCGCGTGGAAGTCCATCGGTGACAGGCCCGGCGCGTACACCGAGGCCAGTCGCGCGGGGACGTCGAGGGCGCGCAGCAGGGCGACGACGAGGTGGGCGTAGTCGCGGCAGACGCCCTCGCGAGCGAGCAGGGTCCGGACGGCGCCGTCGGTCGGCAGGCTCGAACCGGGCACATAGGAGAGCCGGGACCCCACCCACGAGCTCACCGCGGCGAGCAGGTCGTACCCGCGCAGCCCGGCGAACTCGGCGTGGGCCGTGGGGCCGAGGGAGTCGGACTCGCAGTAGCGGCTCGGCCGCAGGTAGCGCAGGGCGTCCGCCTCGTCGGTCGGTTCGGCCTCGGCGCGCCCGTCGATCGTCGCGGTGTAGTCGAGCAGCAGGCGGCCGACGCCGGCCTGGACCACGTGCAGGCGCGTCCCGTGGTGGTCGAGGAGCGCGGTCGGCTGGACGAACCGGCCGTCGACCGAGACCGTGAGCGCCTCGGTGCACGCGTACTGGCTCGACACGGCGAGCTCGAACGCCAGCGTCGCGGGCGCGGTCACGTCGAGGACGAGGTGGGCGCTCATCTCACGATGCATGCGCCGAGCGTGGCGCCTCCGGCTGCCGCGCGCCTCCGGACGCGGCCTAGAGGTCGCCGAGTGTGACCAGCGTCACCATGCGGATCGCACGTAGTCCTTGAGGAAGCAGCCGTACAGGTCCTCGCCGGCCTCCCCGCGCACGATCGGGTCGTACACGCGCGCGGCGCCGTCGACGAGGTCGAGCGGAGCGTGGAAGCCCTCCTCGGCGAGCCGGACCTTGGTGGGGTGCGGCCGCTCGTCGGTGATCCAGCCGGTGTCCACGCTCGTCATGAGGATGCCGTCCAGGGCCAGCTCGTTCGCGCTGGTGCGGGTGAGCATGTTGAGGGCGGCCTTGGCCATGTTGGTGTGCGGGTGCCCGGGGCCCTTGTAGCCGCGGGAGAACACCCCTTCCATCGCCGACACGTTCACCACGTACGACCGGCCGGCCGGCCGCCGCATCACGTGCCGCAGCCGGCTGACCAGGATGAACGGCGCGGTCTGGTTGCACAGCTGGACCTCGAGCAGCTCCATCGGGTCCACCTGGTCCACGGTGTGCACCCAGCTGTTCGACTCGGCCGTGTCGGGCACGAGCCCGCCGGCGTCGATCGCGGTGCCGGCCACGAGCCGTTCGAGCGATGCGTGCTCGGCGGTGAGGGCCAGCCGGTCGACGCCGGCGGCGACGCTCGTCAGCTCGGTGACCGATCCGGCGAGCGCGATCGGGTGGGCGCTGCTGGTCCGGCCGTAGGTGGTGATCGTCGGCAGCGGTCGGTCCGGCAGCGGCTCGAGCTCGGCGTCCGCGAGGTGCGAGTACGCACCCGGGGAGCGGCGGACCGTCTGCGCGGCGTTGTTGATCAAGATGTCGAGCGGTCCCTGCGCGGCGACCTCGTCGGCCAGGGCGACCACCTGGGCCGGGTCGCGCAGGTCGATGCCGACGATGCTCAGCCGGTCGAGCCAGTCTGCGCTGTCCGGCATGGCGGCGAACCGACGCGCGGCGTCGCGCGGGAACCGGGTGGTGATCGTCGTGGTCGCGCCGTCCTGCAGCAGGCGCAGTGCGATGTACATGCC